>CAYSBP010000155.1:0-7555 GCA_964429255.1 uncultured Planctomycetia bacterium | reverse complement strand
GGCAAGCCTTATTCCCATCTCCACTTCATTTTCCGGGTCGCCGGGCTTTATGTCTTCACCCCCATGTTGCGCGTCTGGTTGGGATACGCCTCGCGCTCGACCGTCGCCCTGACCGTCGCCCTCCTCCTTGGACTCTCCGCCTTCAACTCCATCGCCGAAGGTTTTATGGAGGGCGAGTTGACCATGTTCCTGCGGTTTTTCCCCTTTCTTGGCTATTATCTTCTGGGTTATCTTCTCCGCGACCATCGCATCTCGAAGCGCACCCTGTTGGCCGCCGCCGCCCTTTTCGCCGCATCCGTCCTCATCCTGGCCGCCGGCACGGCTCTGCTTCTTCGCCTCGACGCTCCCGTCAACCTGGCCAATCCCCAGGCCCCCTACCTCAAGGGCTTCCCCAGCATCGGGTTTCTCCTCTTCGATTTCCTCAATCCGGTCCGGATCGTCATGGCCATTTGCGCCTGGGTATTGTTGATTCATATTTTTGACGAGGGTTGGTTGAACGCACCCTGGGGGCGCTTCACCAGCCGTTGGCTGGCCCCGGCCACCTTGGGCCTGTACCTCGTCCACCCCTTCTTTCGCGACCTGTTGTACTGCGAGCCTTTGAATGGCTTCACACGCGATTTGCCGCTGTACCTGCGCATCCCGGCGGTGACCGCGGTCGTATACGCGGCGTCCTTGCTCTTCACGTTGATCGTCATGCGGACGCCCCTCGTAAAGAAGATCGTGATCTGAGGATGGGACGGATACGGACACGTTTCACATACCCGAGAACCGCGACGACCCAAACGACACCATGGAGCACGGCTTGGTCCTCCCGGCTTTCGCGGACCGGCCGTCGACACCGGCATCGAACTCCATGGTCCTCACTCTGGGGGAGCCGAAGGATGGCTTGGCGTTGGCGTTTGGTATGGCGTAAGCACGATAAACAGATGCGCGGATGCACTCGACCGCTCTGTAAAAAAAAACGGACGGCCGAAGCCGTCCGCTTTTTCCGCGCATTAAGACCCGTCTACAGATCCTTGTTGCGGTAGGGTCGGCCGGTATCATCCTCCAGGACATCCACCGTCAGCCACCCGAGAACGAAGTCGGCCACCTGCATCGGCCGTACGTTGACATCGACCAGAATGCCGGCGTGAACCGTGGCACCCACGCCCCAGAACGAACGATCCTTCTCCCCGCCATACACATCGGACGTATCCAGGTCCATCTCGTCGACACGGAAGGATTCGACCCAGCCCGAAATCTTCTCGCGCTGAACCGATTGGTAATACAGCAGGCTGAAACCGCATTCTTTGCGCCTCTCGCGCCACACGCCCGCGCTGCGACCGCGGAAACCAACGCGCCACGAGTCGGACACACCGCCGACCAGCTGCACCAGCTTGGTCACTCGCGCATTGACCAGGAAACCGGGGCCGGCTCCGATTGAGAAATCAACAATGTCGATCAGGTCAAACCAGCGATTGAGGAAGTACTGGCCCACCTGCCCGCCGAGCGACTTTCTCTCATCGGTCGCATGGCGCTTCGGCAACCCGGCTTGAGCCGCCAGACCGCCATCGGTCGTACCCTTCACACGAACGGCCGACGTGTCATTCGTCGAGTTTACATCGCCCGACGCGGCAAAGACCATCGGTACCGAGCCAACCATCACCAGAGCCACCAGCACAGGCAACAGTTTGCGCATGAATGCAGCCTCCCGGCCATGTTCCCCAAAGGCCAACAACCGAAACCCACATACGTAGATTGGCGCACAGCATGCCGTTTTTCTAAGGACTTGTCAATGCACTATTTCCAAAAAATAAGACCGGAAAGCACCGAGCGCACAATTCAAGATGCAAATGACAGCATTAAAATGAGTTACATCGAATTAGCTGCCTCGTTTGCCGGATGGTCACAACGGGTCCGTCCCCTGGGCAGGTTCCGTCGGAATGCGCGGCGCGTTGACCAGGCTCACCTCGATGGGCCTCGTCAGTTTCATATGCACATCCCGCTGTGGGAACGGGATGCCGATGCCCTCCTGCGTCAGGAGCGCATTGATGCGGTGCCGGATATCGCTGCGCACGATGGATGCATCCACGCCCTGGTCCAGCGTGACCCAGAACCGGAGCGTGAAGAGCAGCGCGTGGTCGCCAAAGTCGTCGAAAAGCACCACGGGATTCGGATCCTTCAGGACCTGCGGGTGTTCCTGTGCGGCCAGCGCAAGCAGATCGGAGACGCGCTGCGAGGATGAACCGTAGGCGACGCCCACCGAAACAACCTGCCGCACCAGCTTGTCGGTGTGGGTCCAGTGGGTCAGGCTCTGCTCCATGAAACAACTGTTGGGCACCAGTAACTCGACGCCATCGTGCCGGCGAAGAATCGATTTCGAGAACCCGATGGAAACCACCTGCCCGCACTGGCCGTCCATCTCGATCGTATCGCCGACGCGAATCGTCCCGCCGAAGATCAACATGATGCCGGTGATGAAATTCTTCACCACCGTCTGCGCGCCGAAACCGATACCGATCGCCAGCGCACCGCCGGCAAACGCGAAGACGCTCCAGGGGATGCGGACCGTGGCCATCGCCACGCAAAGCGAGAAGACGGCCACCAGGATCGCGAGTGCCACCGACACGATCTGTATCTTGGCGTCTTCCCTGAACCAGCGCGCGCTCTTCCTCTTCGTGGTCGCGTAGGTGCGCCGCGCCAGCCAGAGGCCGATGGAGAAGATCAGCAATGCGACGGCCACCTTCCCGACCGTCACGCTTCTCGAAACCGGAATGCGCCGACCGTCGACGACCACGGACCCTTCGGCCACATAGAGTTCCGTGTTCCAGATGCCCATCAGGAACGCACCGGCCCAGGCCACGGCGGAGCGGAATTTCACCGTGACGGAGATGTTCGTCTGGCGTTCAAGCAGTTCGACGCAGAGGCGTTGCGTCACTTCTTCCGCGTAGGCCAGGGCGTTGAGCGCCCGATGGTAGAGCGCCAACCGCGTCTCCATATCCGCCCGGATCCGATCCTTTCGTTCGCGCTCCACAGGCGATCCCGCGGCATCCGCGTGCAGCGTTCCGCGGAAAGACTCCTTCATCAACGCATTCATCCGTCTCTCGATCAGGTTGCGCCACTGCGCCTGCCGATCCAGGCGCCCACGATACTCCGCTTCCCTCTCTTTCAGCTCCACCAGATTCCGCATACCGGCCGCCCAGAAACGATCCTCCCACACGCTCTTGATGGAGTGCGTCATGAGCACCGTATTGCGAAGCAGTTCGATTCTCAGATCGTTGGTTTCAACCTGAAACGCGGCTACGTCCAGGGCCGCGCGTTTTTCGGCAAGCCCTGCGCCTGCGGCTGAATCGGAAAGCGGAGCAGCTTCCACCTTTCCCAGTTCCGCACGGGCCGACGCCAACGTACGGCGCAACGCGGCGTCCTCGGCAATGGCCGCATTGAGTTCCTGCTGTACCGCCTCCGCCTTCTTCGCGATCCGATCGATCGCCGCATCCAACTCCTCCTGGCGAAAACGCATCTGCGCCTGCGCCAGGCCCAGCTTGCGTTCCAGAAATCTCAGGTAGTCGCGTCGGCCCTTCAACGCTTCCGCGGTGACCTGTTGGGCCAGCGAGGCCGACTCCACCGACGCTTCGGCTGACTTGACCCGCAACTCCGCCAGCTGCACCAGCCACGTGCCCCTTAGGCTGGCCTCGGATCTCTCGACCCGCTCCATCGCCAGACGCAATTCCTTCCGCCGTTCGGCCAACTGGGAAGCGCCTCGCGTCAGGCTCTCCTCGTGCATGCCCGATGTCAACTGGAGCGACTGGACCTCAAGACGCTGCGCGGAGACATCGTCCATGACCTGCTCCACCAGCGAAAACGAATAGGGCGGCTCCTCCGTGAACCCCGTCCAGGAACGCGCCTCCGCTTCCTTCTCTGCGTTGAAATTGAGAGCGCTATTCAGTTTGCGCAACGAGCGAAGCTGGGAATCCAGGGCCCCTTGCCAGCGTCGGTAGAGCCCCGAACGCTCCCTCAGTTCCTCGTAGGTCGCCCCCGAGGCGACGGCACTCAAGGTGTCCGCGGCGCGAATCTTGGTATCCTTGATCCGTTGCTCGATACCGGCCTGACGACCGGCGATCCCCTCGACGGTCATCGGCAGGACATTCGCCGATGCATCGACGGCCTCCTCTTCCCGCGCGGACGCCAGGGAGAGCGTCAGACCAACCGCCAGAACCAGCCAACGCCCGCTCGCGCCAAGTCTCATCGCACCGCTCCCGCGTTCGCTTTCACATGACAAGTACGCCCGGAAGGCACCACCGACGGTCATTCTTGAGGAGTAGCGACACCTTGTCAATACGGTCGGGCGCGACGGCGAATCGTGCTCACGCCTGTCCCGACTTGACCGCGACGCGTGGGGCGTTTCGCTGGTCGATGACGATCTGTTCGCGCGAGAGGTCCTGAATACTGCAGGCCTCCAGCTGCCGAAGAACCCCGTCACGAATGGAGCCCAGATGCCGGCGCGCCGCACACCGCCCCTTGAGGTGACAACCGTTCGAGGCCGGTTCGTTCAGGCACGCGATGATGGCAATCGGTCCGTCAATGGCTTCAATGACATCACGCAAGGTGATCTCGTCGGGCCTGAGTCCGAGGCTGAATCCGCCTTTGATCCCCCGGTACGAGCAGACAATTGAGCGATCGGCGAGGCTCTTGAGCACCTTGACGAGGTAGTTCCGAGGCAACCCAGCCTGCTTGGACAGATCGTGCAGGTAGAAACGAGTGCCCGCGGGATGCCGGGCCATCAGGACAAGCGCCCGAATCCCATAATCCACCGCACGTGTCACTTGCATAGGCAGCCCGCAGTGGACCAGTACGGACACCGCGTGCCCGCTAAGAGCGACCGATCCACCCTCTCCAGTGTCGTGCTAACTCTTGCCCAGGCGTTCCATGATGGCGATCAGGGGCATGAACAGCGCGATGACAATGAAACCGACCGCACCACCCATGCCGATGATCAAGATGGGTTCCAGCAAGCTCATCAACGCGCTGACCAGCGTATCGACTTCATTGTCGTAGGTGTCGGCCACCTTGATCAGCATCTTGTCCAGTTCACCCGTTTCCTCGCCAACCTGGATCATGTTCACAACCAGATCGTCGAAGACACCCGAGTGTTTCAGCGGCTCTGCAATCGTATCGCCTTCGCGAATGGAGTTGTGGACGCTCTCAATGGCACCCGCCACGACCGCGTTACCCGTAGCGTTCTTGATGATGGAGAGCGCGTTCAGGATCGGTACGCCGGACTGGATCAGTGTTCCCAGCGTACGACAGAAACGGCTGACCGAAGACTTGGAGATGATCATCCCGAAAATCGGAAGCTTCAACTTCACCAGATCAATGGTGTAGCGCCCCTTCGGTGTTCTCCCGACAAAATACACCGTGGCCCAAAGCAGCAGGCCCAGGAAGATGACGATGTACCAGTAACTGGTGAACATCTTGGAGATTTTCATCAACAGATCGGTCAGGAAGGGCATCGTGCCCAGGTCCATTTCCTTGAACATCGCCTCAAACTTCGGAATGATGAACACCAGGATGAAGGTCAGGATGCCTCCGGCGATGGTCACAACCGCAATCGGATAGACCAACGCGCCGATAATCTTCTGCTTCAACCGCAGCGACTTTTCCATGTAGTCGGCAAGGCGGGCCAGAATCTGGTCCAGCACACCGCCGGCCTCGCCAGCCCTGACCATGTTCACGTAAAGCTTGTCGAAGACGCGGGGATGCTTGGCCAACGCTTCCGAGAGCGACGAACCGCCCTCGACTTCCGCCTTCACGTCCAGCATGGTGTCTTTCATCAGGCCTGGCTTCTGCTGCGCGGACAGAATGTCGAGCGAACGCACAATCGGCAGACCTGCGTCCAGCAGCGTGGCAAACTGGCGCGTGACCTGCGTGAGCTGCTTCTGACTGACGCTGACGCTGAGTGAGAACCCGCCCCGCTTGCGCGCGACCGCTGTCGGCGCACCGGCCACCGCCTTCGCCATGACCTTCGTCGGGTAGTAGTTCAGTGCACGGATCTTGTCGTTGGCTTCTTTTTCGCTGTTGGCCTCAATGTCGGCCTTGATTTCGTTGCCTTCGCCGTCAACTGCTTCGTACGCAAATTTCATCGCCCGCTCTCCCTCAGCAACGCGCCGGTAGCCACTCCACAGCGGCAACACACGCCAAACAAAACCTTGCCCCAGTAGCCTGACGTAACGTCATCCGTTCAGTTAGTCTACTTACTTCACCCTGTTCCGCCACCTGATTTTCACCATTATCTACCCGCCATCCGACTGGAACCGCGCCATGCACAAGGCACTTGTGCAGACAAATGGATCATCCATTCGCTCCAGGATACATCTCGGTAACATCCCGCGACACGGGGAAAATCTGTTCGCCCTTGCATTACGAGGCCTCTGTAAGTAGACCATCCCCTGGAGATCGGACAAGAAGCCATGCCCAGCGCCTTCTTTGGTGAGTTACACAGAATCGGAGCCAGCCTTCTGGCCTGCCTCATCCTTTTGAGCCTGTGCAGCTGTGAACGCTCGGTCGTCACCAAGGACTACTTCCCCCTGCGCGATGGCAACCGATGGGAGTACCGCCTTCTCGACCATCCCCGTTTGAAGGCTTTGGCTGCCGGACAGGACGTTCCCACCGAACTCGCGGTCTCCACCGAACCCGCCGATGCGGACACTGGCCCCTCTACCATGGTGGAGGTCGTCAATCCTGATGGCCCGTCCCAGGCAGGAACGGAGATGGCCCCGGCTCGACGCGTTGCGCTGATCCTCAAAGATGATATGGACGGCCTGACGTTCAGGGCAACCTACGATGGGTACGAACAGGTTTGGTCCAAACGAGGTGGTTACGTTGGCTTCCAGAACCAGCGTGGGCGCCACTACCTGCTGATCCTCCCGCCCCACACGGGCTATCGCTGGGTCGTCACCGACGTATCCGGCGAAGACCTTTACTACGAGATCGAAAAACACTCAACCATTGAAACACCGAGCGGGACGTTCAAGGAATGCGCCGTAGCGCGCGAGGAAACACGGACGAAGCGCGAGGTCACGCGGTACTGGTTCGCACCGGATGTCGGCCTGGTGCGTCGATCGAAATACTACGCTGACGAGGAAGTCTTCCGGCAGGAGCTGGTGGCCCATGAAGTGCGCCACGCGCGGCCAGAAATCCGCGCCGCCGAAGACCGTGAAGTCCAGGAAGCCCTCCGGGGGAAGAACCGGGGCAACGAGCATCGCAAACACACGGCCCCAAAACGGTGACCCGTTCATAGCCGCCCTTCCACTGCGGCCGCCGCCCTCGACATGGTGGCCGGGCCGGCCTTCGAAAACGGCCGCCATCTCCTCACGCCGATTCCTTTGGGCCACGTACGAGAACACCACAACCAGAAGTTCAGGATCCTCCCACCAAAGAAGCCGCACGGCAGGAACCCCATGTGTGGTCTCCTTATTCTGCCAGGCCTGCATTCCCTACCCGTGCTACCGTGCATGACGAAATGCGCGGGGCGGAGTATAGTGTGCTTCGCCTCAATGAACGGACGCCTGAAACGTAA
>CAYSBP010000154.1:6254-7679 GCA_964429255.1 uncultured Planctomycetia bacterium | reverse complement strand
GGATGGACACCCAACTTGAAATCTGCGGGCGTCTGGGTTACCTACCGGATGGTCCGCCGATGGGCTGAATGGCGGCTTGTATGAAGTCGGGCGGATGATCGTGGGGCTCATGGGGAGCCTCGATGCAAAGAAGCTTGGTGCGGGGAGGTGCGTGAGGACAAGGCCGCCTACGGACGTGGAAGCCCGGAGGCGTTGGGAGTCTGGACAACGAGCTGAGCGAGAAGGGTCCCTTTGCTCGCCATTCTAGAAAGCAGCCGAAAGGCCGTTCCCTACCCCTATCCCCTGATCCCTATCCCCTTTCTCCGGAGGAGAGGAAAAGATGAGAACGTTCGAAGTTGGTGGCGTGAAGGAAACGGTCGTCGAGCGCAGCGATTACCCGATGGCCAAGGTCCGTCAGATCCTGAAGGACGAGAAGATCCTGGTGATCGGTTACGGCCCGCAGGGCCGCGCCCAGTCGCTCAACCTGCGCGACAACGGCCTGAACATCCTGGTCTGCAACCGGCGCGATGCCAACTACGATCTGGCCAGGAGGGAAGGCTGGAAGGAAGGCGAGACGTTGCTGGAGAACATGAGCGAGGCGGTCAAGCAGGCCACAATCGTGCTCTACCTGCTCAACGACGCGGCGCAGAAGCAGTGCTGGAATCAGATCGGCCCGTATCTTCAGCCTGGTTCGGCCATCTACTTCTCCCACGGCTTCTCGATCGTTTACCGCGAGCAGACCGGCGTGGTGCCGGCCCGGAACGTCGACGTGATCCTGTGCGCCCCGAAGGGCTCGGGTACGACGGTCCGACGGCTCTTCCTGGACGGCCGCGGCATCAACTGCTCGTTCGCCGTCCACCAGAACGCGACGGGCCGTGCGCGCGAGCGCTGCATCGCGGTCGGCATCGGTATCGGCTGCGGGTTCCTCTTCGAAACCACCTTTGAGAAGGAAGTCTTCAGCGACCTGGTGGGCGAGCGCGGCGTGCTGATGGGCGCCATCCAGGGCATCTTCAAGGCGCAGTACGACCTGTTGCGCGCCAAGGGGCATAGTCCGGCCGAGGCGTTCAACGAGACGGTCGAGGAAGGCACGCAGTCGCTTTACCCGTTGATCGGCGAGAACGGCATGGACTGGATGTTCTCCAATTGTTCGGCCACCGCGCAACGCGGCGCGCTGGATTGGTGGTCCAAATTTGCGGAAGCCGTCAAGCCGGTCTTTGCCAGCCTGTACGACGAAGTGGCCAGCGGTCGCGAGACAACGCGTGTGCTGGACTGCAACAGCCGCCCCGACTACGTCCAGGACCTGAGGAGGGACCTGGCGGCGATCGACGGGCAGGAGATGTGGCAGATCGGCAAGATCGTCCGGGAACTCCGCCCCGAACGCCAGAAGGTCCTGAAACCCGCGGTGGTGAAGGTCAAACCGATCGCCAAGAAGGCCGCGCCCAAGGC
>CAYSBP010000154.1:3920-6154 GCA_964429255.1 uncultured Planctomycetia bacterium | reverse complement strand
CAAGGTCAAGAAAGCGGGCGCGTCGAAGAAGCGCTAACCCGGATGACGATACGGAATGCTTGACCCTGGATGCATAACGCCGGCATCCAGGGTCGGGTATCTGTTGTTCCTTGAGGAGTAACCATGCGAAAGACGCCAGCCCTCGAGAAGACCACTGAACCGGGCCATCCGACCATGCCCGAGTCGGGTTCCGGGCCGACGCCCCAGACACGCAAGGACGTGCTGGCGGCGCAGAAACGTCGCCGTCGTGTCATCAGTGTGCTGGTGAAGAACGTTCCCGGCCTGCTGGCGCGCATCGCCAATCTCTTTGCCGCGCGCGGGTACAACATCGATTCGCTGACGGTCGGAGAGACTGAAGATGAGCGCTATTCGCGCATGACGATCGTGGTCCGCGGGGAAGAAGTGGTCATCGACGCGCTGAAGAAGGGCCTGACCAAGTTCATCGATGTCATCAAGGTGCTCGATTTCACCGGTCTGGAACATGTCGATCGGGATTTGGCCCTGGTCAAGATCCACGTCTCCGCCGGCTCGCGGCAGGAGTTGTTTCAGATTGTTGAGGTGTTTGAGGGGCGCGTGGTGGATGTCGGCCCGCAGGACTGCATGGTGGAGTTGGTCGGTCCCGAGCGGAAGATCGACGCGTTTCTCGAGTTGGCCCGGCCGTACGGCATCACCGAGATGGCTCGAACCGGCCGCGTCGCGCTGGCGCGCGGGCCCAAGATGGAAGGCCATCAGGACGAAGAGAACTGACACGGGCGATACGTTACGGAGATTTGATTCCTATTGAGTTGCGAGACCGTTCGCCTGCAAAAAACCAACCCGGAAAACAAAGAAGGCCGTTCGGAGCGGATCCGAACGGCCTTCTTTAGTTGAGCAACAGCGCGGGGAGCGGAGCCGGATCGGGCCCGATCAAGTGAGGATGTTTGGACACAATCGAGGGACCGCAATGTAGCAGAGAAAGTACAACCGGTAGGGTCGGCCCCGAATTCCATCCCCGCCCTCGCGCCGTGTCTGTGCTCAGACAGCAGCTTAACCTCCCGGATGCGCCTGGCAGGACGGTTGTGGAGGAGGGGTTTCCAGGAACTCCGTCCCCCCAAGCACCATCCGGGAATCTCTATTCAAATGTCAAACCTTCCTGCTTCACTCTCACCTGCTAACAAACCTAATACCAATTCGCACTTCATCTATTTCCACGCCACATTCATAAAACGCATCACTTCAGTCAACCTCTCCATCTCCTTCCTATGCCAACGCATGCATTTATGCATAAGTCTCTTTTGAAAAGCATATTATGTCAAAGATCGACGGCCTTTTCAGTGCCTCAAATAAATCCAACCATATCTTTCTGACCGCGTCAAGCTGGAGGCTACCAACCGGTCGGCTTCTCGTAATGGTAAGAAAAAAAGACCATTACGTGAACAACACTCTCCTCACGGTCTTCACGGCTCGGTAACGCTCCTGCCTGTTCCCTTTCCCTTCAGCTATGTAGACGCCCATCGTTGCGCTCAGCACCAAAAAACTTGGCTCTTTCGATGGAATATCGGAACGCAAATGGCCCTGTTCCTGTGCAGAACGCAGCAGTTGTTCCCAGAATTCGAGTCAACGCTGTCGCATTTCACGGACGCCTTCTGCCGGCGCATCCTCGTCCGTCCCCATCTCGGCGCTCCACATGGGCAGCAGGCGGCAGTAGACCCAGTCCGGGTTGGTGAGCCTCAGTGGCTCAGGCTTTTCGGCGGGGCTTGGCGTAGCGTGCCGTGATGGTGGTGGAGATCCCGCCGCGGGCGTTGAACTCGCTCACCAGCGTCATCTGCCGAGGCGCGCAGCTCCTCACCAGGTCATCCAGGATCGTATTGGTGACGTGCTCGTGGAAGATGCCGCGATTGCGGTAGCTCTGCAGGTAGAGTTTCAGACTCTTCAGTTCCAGGCACAGGCGATCGGGGATGTAGGTAAGGGTGAGCGTGGCGAAGTCCGGTTGGCCGGAGCGAGGACAGACCGCGGTGAACTCGGGTGCCATGACCTTGATCTCGTAGTCCCGGTCCGGGTGGCGGTTGGGGAAGCATTCGATAGGTCCCGGGGACGTACCCACTCCGGCGCGGTCGCGTCGCGGCATCTCTCGTGGCTCCTTGAACGGTCTCGACGGGCTCTATTGTACTCGTGAACCCTTGTTTTGGCGCGAAGATTTCATCGCGGAGCGGACATCCGGCGGATCATGGGATGGTTGGCCGTTCGAGACGTGC
>CAYSBP010000154.1:0-3820 GCA_964429255.1 uncultured Planctomycetia bacterium | reverse complement strand
GTGGCTCTTCCGGTCGTTTTTGTCGGGTTGCGGGCCGGGCCCGCGATGCGGTGAATGAAGCGGGCGCGTGGTCCGTCCGTGTCAGGCCGGGTCGATAGTCCGGGCGGTGCCCACGATGCGCGCTTCGTGCCAGACGCGGCCCCAGCGCGGCTGGCCGCGGTTCTTCTCCACCTGCACCAGGCGCCCCCAGCCCTTCTCGAAGATGAACCCGCAGGCTCGCGTGTTCTTCATCCAGCCACCAAGATTGAAGACGTGAAGCCCAGGGAGGTGACGGACGCCGGGCGCGTGGGAGTGACCCAGCACCATGGCGTGAACGGGACCTTCCCTGGCCACTTCGCGGGCCATGGCCAGCATCTTGCGCTTCACGGACGAACGCCAGAGCAACGGCACCAACAGGACGTGGGGGAATTTCTGGTAGGCGTGCTCGACCATGCGCCACGTGTGCCTGTCCTTGCGCGAACCGCCGCGTTCGGGACCGAAGCGCTTGGCATTCATGACGCGGATCTGTTCCCGCAGAGGGCCCGATCCGTCGAGCCGGTTGTAGATCGCATGGCCGTGGAGATACAGCACACCGTCGAGCAGCGCGTACTCCTCACCTTCCTGCCGGTTGGCGTCATGGTTGCCCCGGCACCACAGGACCTCCTTCGCGCCCACCGAACGGCAGACCTGGCGGACAAGATGCTCCAGGTCCTGAGCCTGCTGGTGGCTGAGGTACCATTCGTCCACGACGTCGCCCAGCAGGAGGATGCGGTCAAAGCCTTGGACGAGCGGGGCCAGAGACTCGGGGTGCCGGATACTGCTGCTGGCTCGGCCCAGGTGCATGTCGGACAAGGCGAGGGTACGCATGCGTGTGGCCCTCCCAAGGGGCATCCGCGCACGAACGACGCCCAGCCTTACTATCCAGAGCGGCCGGGATAATCCAACGTGTTTCCGTCGCCGCACGACGGGGGGGTGCACTGAGTGGTGTTGCAGGCGTGGTGGTCCTCCCTCCGCGCGTTGCCTGCGCGAGGCGGATGGCGTACGCTGACGACACGACGGTCTTCAGTGGGCGGCGGCAGCGGGCGGAGGCGCGCGATTGGATCCGGTGGCTCCCATTTCTCACGGCGGACCCGACGTGGGGGATGCACGGAGAGGCATGCGTGCCAGACTGGAACGCGGCGAGCGCCTCACGCGCGAGGACGGCCTGGCTCTCTACGCCTGCTCCGACCTGCTGGCGCTCGGGCGACGTGCCGACTCGTTCGCACGGCGCCTGCACGGAAACAAGGTCTACTACGTCCGGAACGGCCACATCAACTACTCGAATTACTGCACGCGCTCCTGCGCCTTCTGCTCGTTCTATCGCCACAAGGGAAAAGACCACCGGCCCGGCGGCTACGAGATGTCGCTCGATCAGGTCTTCGCCGAAACCGAACGGATCTACGCGACGGGAGCCACTGAACTGCACATCGTCGGAGGCCTGCACCCGGACTTCCCCTTCTCCTACTATACGGAGATGCTCCGTGGCCTGCGCGCGCGGTTTCCCCGGCTGGGCCTGAAGTGTTTCACGGCCATCGAGATCTACCACCTCGCGGCGATGGCCGGACGTTCGACGGCCGACACGCTGGCCGAACTGAAAGCCGCGGGCCTCGACACGCTTCCGGGCGGCGGGGCCGAGATCCTTGACGACGCCATCCGCCAACGGATCTGCAAGGGCAAGGAGACGTCCGCCGAGTGGCTGGAACTGCATCACCAGGCGCACCGCCTCGGCATCCGTTCCAACGCGACCATGCTCCACGGCCACTACGAATCCCCCGCGCATCGCGTCGAGCACCTGCTGAAACTCCGCGACCTGCAGGACCGGACCGGCGGCTTCCTGGCCTTCACCCCGCTCTCGTATCATCCCGAGGGAAACGCGCTGACGATCGAACACGCGCCGAGCGGCCTGGCGGAACTGCGCGAGTTCGCCGTCGCCCGACTGCTGTTGGACAACGTTCCACACATCAAAGCCTATTGGGTGACGACGGGGTTGGATATCGCGCAGTTGGCGCTGCGCTTCGGTGCCACCGACCTGGACGGAACGGTACTGAATGAACGCATCTACCACATGGCCGGATCGCAGGCGCCCCAGAGCCTGACTGTCGAAGAACTCCAATCGCGCATCCGTGAGACCGGCCGCGAACCTGTGGAACGGGACCACCTGTACCGGTCTCCCGGCGCGGGTGCGAGCGCGACGTGATGCCCACCCGGCGCGCCGCGTCAGGCCACAGAAGGGCCGCTCGTTGAAAGGAGCGGTCGTGGCGGTGCTGCGGTGGGCTCCAACGATTGCCGGGCGACGAACCAGGTGGCCGTGTTGTGGTCAGCCAGCAGCCGAACAGGTGTGGCGCACGCTACTCGCTGACGCGGAAAAGGAAGTATTCCTTCTTGCCCTTGCGCAGCACCAGGTACTTGCCGTGGAGCAGGTCACCGGTGGTCACCTTGCGACCCAGGTCCGCGACGCGGACGTTGTTCAGGTTCGCGCCGCCGCCCTGCACCGCGCGCTTGGCTTCGCCACGGCTCGGCCAGAGCCCGCTTTCCACCATCAGGTCCAGGAAGGGCGTGCCCGCGCCGCCCAGTCGCTCCTTGGACAGGTTGCCGCTCGGCGCTTCCTTGACGGCCTGCAGCAGGGTTTGTTCGTCTAGTTCCAATAGCCCGGCTTCCCTGCCGCCACCGAAGAGTGTCGTGGCGGCCTGTTCCGCTTTCTCGCGTTCCGTAATCCCGTGAACCAGTTCGGTAACACTCCGCGCCAGCGCCCGCTGTGCGATGCGTTCCTGGGGTGCGGCGGCCGACGTCGTTTCCAGGTCGCGGATCTCGGCTTCGCCCAGAGCGGTGAAGTAGCGCAGGAAGCGTCCCGCGTCGGAATCCGGCGTGTTGATCCAGTACTGGTAGAACTCGTAGGGGCTCGTGCGGTCGGCGGAGAGCCAGATCGCGCCGGATTCGGTCTTGCCGAACTTCTTCCCGTCACTGCGGGTCAGCAGCGGCCAGGTGAGACCGTCGACCCCGGGTCGGTTGCCGCCGCGCTGCGCGTTGATGCGCCGGATCAGTTCGCAGCCGGCCGTGATGTTGCCGAACTGGTCTGAACCGCCGACCTGGAGCCGGCACCCGTGCTGCTCGTAGAGATGGAGGAAGTCGTAGGCCTGCAGGAGCATGTAGCTGAATTCGGTGTAGCTGATGCCCTGCTCGCGGTCCTCCAGGCGGGCGCGTACCGATTCCTTCTCCAGCATCACGCTGACCGTGAAGTGCTTGCCCGTGTCGCGCAGGAAATCGATCAGGTTCAATCGGCCCAGCCAGTCGGCGTTGTTGACCAGGATCGCGCCGCCGGCCGGGGAGAAGTCCAGGACCTGCGCCATGACCTTCTTGATGCCGGCGAGGTTCTGTTCGAGTTGTTCGGCGGTGAGCAGCGAGCGTTCCTGCGTCTTGCCGCTGGGGTCGCCGATGAATCCCGTTCCGCCGCCAGCCAGCGCGATGGGTTTGTGTCCGAGTTGCTGGAAACGCCGGAGATTGAGCAGACCCATCAGGTTTCCGACGTGCAAGCTGTTGGAGGACGGATCGAAGCCGCAGTACACCGTGAGCTTCTCGGCCGTCAGTCTCTTGCCCAGGTCCGGGTCGGTGGTCTGGTGAACCAATCCGCGCCAGGTGAGTTCCGCAACGATGTCGCCCATGCATCTCCTTTGGGACGCAGGCCGCCGGCGTGCGTCACGGTCAGAAAGAGCCATAGTGGTCCGTCACACTTGAACGTGGGGGTCTGCTTGGGGTGCTTTTGAACGTGCTCTTCGTTGCTTCACAACGGCGTATCTGCCTGATA
>CAYSBP010000153.1:0-7681 GCA_964429255.1 uncultured Planctomycetia bacterium | reverse complement strand
GCCCACTTCCGCATCGGCGTGGCCTCGCATCCAAAATGGCAAGCCGCGCGGCCACTGGGAGTTTTGAAATTGGCTCCTTAACTTGTAAATCTGAAAATTCGCGCCGAGTTTGCTTTTGGGATCTCTACGAAGAGGATCTTTTTCTGGCCATCCCAGGTGAAGGGGACTGGATGCGAGGCCGGATAGAAGCAAGACACCCCCACCTCCCTGGTGTTGGGGATCCAGGGACAGGGAATCTCGACGGTGGCCTGTTCGCCGAAGCGCCATACCGAGAGATAGGTCCTGTCTTCGGCGCTAAAGGCATACGCGCCCCAAGGATCGTTGTGCTGGACCAGACCCAGCGGCCAGTGGAGTGTCGCCCGCGGAATGAATGCGCGCATCTCCTTGTAGCCCTCGATCCCGGCTTGAACCAAGGTTATGAGGTTGGGGTTCATCTCGGTGATCTTGCCGCTGAGGTAGACGCGCCATGACATGGCCGAGACCATGTTCATGATGACCGACTCCTCGTCGGCATCGGTCAGGGGATAGGCCCAGACGCCGGCCTGCTCGGGGGTGACACCGGTGGCCGTGTTGATGGAGATGCGGGCATTGCCGAGATAGTCCTGGTTGTCGGTGGTGCTGCAGACGGTGTGCTCGGCCATAAGGCTGTAGGCGAGGCGCAGTGCGCCGCTGCTACAGTTCTCGACAATCAGGTCTGGATATCGGACAAAGACCGTCTTGAGCCAGGCGAGGTAGGCGCGCTGATGTTCCAGCAGGCCATCGCCCACACTGTCGGCATTCACCTCCGTGCCGGGGCCGATCTCGATGTTGTAGTCCATCTTGATGAAGCCGACTCCGTATTCCTTGACGAGGCGCTCCACCACGCGATCGGCATGGGCCACCACCGTTGGGTGACGGAAGTCGAGTTGATAGGAATGATGGTCGATGACCCGCCTGCCATGGCGCATGAAGAAGCACGCGTCGGGCCACTCGGCCGCCAGCGGGCACTGGATCCCCATGCGCTCGATCTCCAGCCACAACCCGGGAACCATCCCTTTTTCGCGGATGATCCGCAGCGGCTCGGCAATGCCGCCGGGGAAGCGGGCTTGCGACGGCAGCCACTCGCCGACCAGGTTCCACCAGTGGCCGTCGCTGTACCAGCCGGCATCGATGACGAAGAACTCGCAGCCCGCTTCGGCCGCCTTGTCGATGAGCGGCAGGAGTTTCGCGGTGGTGGGATCCCCATTCAGACAGTTCATGTAATCGTTGAAGACAACCGGCAGCTTCTCGTTGTCCCAGTGCGCGCGGCGCATGCGGCGGCGATAAGCGGTGAGGACGTTGAAGGCCGTTTCGCTCGTCCCCTGGATCACCCCCACGGCCACGGGCACGGTCACGAAAGTCTCGCCCGGAGCCAGGGACTTCCACCATTGGTTCTCCCGCTCGCTCGGTCCCGACAGGGCCAGGTAGATATCCCCTCCCCTGCTGCCAAGTTCCCAGTTCCACGAGCCGTGATGCTCGATCTGCCAGAAGAAGGTCTCCCCGCTGGCGGGGTCTTCCAGCACTGCCATGGGCAGCATCTCCTTCGTGCCCCACGACCCCGTGTTGCCCACGCTGAAGCGGCCGAGGGGAACGCCTGTGGGCAGAGACGACAGGCCGCACTCGCTCAGGGTGCGGCACTTCCACTGCATCTCCGCCATCCAACTGTGATAGGGCAGGTGTAGCCGGGCCTCATCGCGCAAGGCCGAGTTGACCTGCGCTAGCCCCACATACTCGAAGGAGGTGAGGTATTCCAGGCCGATGGCTTTGTCGCTGATGTTGGTCACCTCCCGCCAACTGCGCACAATCGGAATGCCGCTGTAGAACTGCCAGTGGGTTGTCACCTGGCACAGGTCCGATGCCTCCACCACCTTCAAGGTCTCGCCTGCGGCGTTCGCGTCCCATGCGTGGGAACGGCAACTCAACACGCCTCCCGCATTGGAGCCCTGATGCTGCCCGCCGTGATGGGCGGCCTGGTTCTCGCCCGTCACATGGACCTGGCTGAAGCTCTGGAGCTCGGGCTTGCCCAGGCTCTCGGGGCGGCGCGCCGCGAAGGCGGTCAAGGCCAGGCGTCCGCCCTTCGCTTCGTCCACCACCTCGGCCCTGAGGTGGATACCGTTCTTTACTGCATCGATTACACAACTCATGGTTTTTGTCCTCGATTCTCTATGGTCAACGGGAAACTTCCGTGATACAGGCGATGCTCCACGGTGCCAGGGTCATTTCGACTGCCAGCGTTCCATCGGCGCCGACGGCAAACAACTCCTTGCGCAGTGCCGAGGCGGTTTCCCGCAGGATGCGAGTCTGCCGGCGAGTGGGCGGCTCGGGGGCACCGATCGCCTTCCATGCGTCCAGGGCGCAGCCGTGGTTGCGCTCCAGTGTCTCAAGCATGAAGACCGCGCCCGGCCTGAGATCGGACACCCGCAGGTTCAGTGTCTTCGGGCTGCCCTGAGCTGCCACCGCTTCCGCCTCTTCCGGCGTCCGCACCATGGCGACCGCCTGGGGGTATTCGTCGGGGTAGTTGTAAGCCAGCGCCGTGATGGCGCCGTCGCGGCCGTGACGGCTGACGAACAGCCCATCCGTGGCCGCCAACTCTTGGTCGCCCAAGGCGGCGAGGAAACGGTAGGCGTGGAAGGCCGGCTTGACGATCCCCTGGAAGTTGATCAGCCCGAAGCCGCCGTGGAAGACCGTGTCGCCCGCGCCAGCCTCCTCGAAGACATCGGTGAAGACCCAGTAGGAGAGCGAGTTCACCAGGCGTCGCGAATCCAGGTTGGCCTTCAGGATGAACGCCGCCGCCGGGAGATGGTCGTGACTATGGTCGCGGCTCGAGGGGCTGGAACTCCATTCGGTCAGGTGGATCTCGGCCTGCGGGAAGGCGCTGCCGTCAATCGCCCGGCGCAGCCAGCGCAGGTCGTCGCGGGTGGAATTGACCGAGCGCGACCGGCCCTTGCATTCGCCATGCCCGTCGAGCGCGAAGTCGGTCGGGTACGGGTGGGTCGAGAGGAAATCCACCGGCAGCCGCTCCCGCGCGCAGAAAGCCAGGAACGCCTCGACCCAGACCGGTTTCCACTCCAGCGTATTGATGTCCGCCACGCTATGGAGCACCTGCTTGCTGACGCATTCCTTCTCGCCGTCGAAGCGGCCATCCGGGACGAAGTTGCTGGTGGCGGGGCCGCCGACCCGCAGCCGGGCGTCAATCGCCTTGATCGCCTTGGCGCTCGTCCGGTAGAGTTCGAAGTACTGGCTTCGGGTGCCGCGGAAGAACCCATCGAGGTTCGGCTCGTTCCAGACCTCGAAGTACCAGCGGCATACCTCGTCGAGGCCGTAGCGCGCCACGCAGTGGCGGACAAAGCGGTCGACCAACTCCGCCCACATCGCGTAATCCTTCGGCGGTGCGCCGTGGCCCTTCCACCACATCGTCGTGCCATGCGCGGTGGCCAGGCAGGCCGGGCTGAAGCCCAGCTCCACGAAGGGGCGCACGCCGAGATCGAGCATGCGGTCGAACAGCTCGTCGATGTACTGGAAGTTGTAGATCAGCCGCCCCGCCTCCTCGTGGCAGACGAACATGTCGTCGTGGAAGAGCCCATGGAAGCGGACGTACCGGAAGCCGCACTCGGCCTTGGCCAGCTTCAGATGTTCCAGCCAGTTCGCCCGCAGCCCCTCGTTGGCGCGTCCCGCGCCGACGCAGGTGCTCCAGAAGTGCGGCAGTTCGGCTCCCGCCGCCGTGGCCGATAGTGACAATTGTTGATTCATGATTCTCGTCCTCCTTTGTTATCGTTTTGGCCGTTCCAGTTCACCACCGGGAATCGGAAGGCGTTCATTTTCTGCAAGCCATGAGCCCCTGTGATAGAGACGTTGGAGGGTTGTCGCATAGCGTTATGGGGCGGTGACCGGCAGGGTAAACCCAAGGATCGGTCGGTAGCCCGGGATGTCGAAGGGCACGGAGGGCGGCGGGTTGGCCGTCGGCGCGCCGGTGACGGTGGCAGAGCCCGCCAACGGGCGGCCCAGCGTGATGCGGAAACGATCCCGGGCTGGCAGCGTGTACCCCGCAACCGGGACCTCGCCCTGACTGTCCCGTACCGCAAAGGGGAACTCGCGCCTGATCTGGCTCTCGTAATGCAGCCGGCCCTCGACGTTCTCGAAGACCAGCTCGACCTCCGTGGGGGCAAAGTGCCGGGCCGCCACGCATTCGGGGTGGCGCCAGCGGATGGGGTGGCCATGAACGGCGCCCAGGGCGGTCGCCGCCGCGCGTTGCGCAATCCGCAGATTCCCTAGCGAGTCGTTGTGGATGCCGTCGGACAAGCCGGCGTCGAAGATGGAGATGATGTGGACATTCTCCAGTTCATGGCTCAGTTGCCGCTGGATTTCCCGCATGGCTTCCCAGTTGGCATGGGAGGGGTTGCCGATATCTTCGCACACGCATCGGTTCAGTTGCACCGTAATTACCGGCAGTGTGTGGTGCTTCGTTTCCCGGCGGAGATCGGCGACGAAGCTGGAAAAGCGCTGCTTGTAGACTGCCTGCTCCTTATCGCCGGTGTCGCTCTCGCCCTGATACCAGACCGCACCCTTCACGCCCGCCTTGGCATCCGCGAGGTAGCGGAGCATGTTCGTGAACAGCACGCCGTCGGTCTGTCGGTTCCACAACGCAACGGGCGAGCCGCCCAGGCTGGCTGGAATCAAGCCGATGGGATAGCCCAGGGCCTGCTTCAAGCGCCGGGCGAAGGCGAGCCACGGGCTGTGCGAGGCGTTGGCGTTTTCGCGGTTGGATGGATAGAGTGTGCCGGTCGAGTCGCCCAGGGGATGGGTGGCCAGCTTCCAACGGCCATCGGCGGTGAAGGCATGGATCCCCAGTTCGGGTCCGTCCTCGACCGGCGTCTTGCCGTAGCCCGCCGCATTGCTCTGGCCGGTGATCAGCCAGATGTCGCCCACCCCAAGGTGGTGTGCCATGTCGCCGCGCAGCGCCCACTCGATCGGGCCGTCATCCAACTGCAGGCAGCTTTCCAGGCGGTAGAGGCCGCCCCGCGGCACATTCCGCAGCGTGGCGGTCCAGGTGCCGTCCGGCCGGGTCTCCGCCGCCTGCCAGTCGAGCCCGGCGGTGACGGCCACATAGCCATCTTCCCGGACCAAGCGCACCTGTACCGTCACCTTGCCCGGTTTCTGCTCCGGGTTCAGCACATAGCGCCCGACCAGCGGGATGGCAGCCACGCCCGCATCATCCTGTTGGAAGATCTGCCAGTCGCCGGCACCGGACTCAAGTATTACGCCATACTCACAATCTTTGTTCATGTACGTCCTTACTGATGAAAATGGGGAAATTTATTTCAGATGAACCGGAAATCCGGAGCTGGGTCAGGGCAGGTCGGTCATGTCCGCCAGCTCGCGGCGGATCAGGTAGTTGATCCCTGTGCACATGAATTTGGCATTGTCGCGGGCACCGATCTGACGGTTGAGCACCAGTCCGCAGCCGGATAAGTGGTCGACAAAATGCTCGCCCTTGAGCCGTTTGGCCGCCGCCCCGGACGCACCGGGGGGGGTGCGGGCTGGTGGCCAGCAGCAGGCCGTTGACCAACAAGTCGCTCTGCCCGCCATCCGACTCATTCAGCAGTTCCATGCCGTACAGTTTGACCGATCTGGTCTTGCCCGTCTTTTTGTGCTTTTCAAATACTAATTCACTCATGACCTGTTCTTCTATGGCATCCCTTATCAAGTCGCAAACGTTAAATTTTTGATTTTTTCTCAAAAACACCATTTTTCGGGAAACGAGACCCCTTCCCCTTTAGGAACATAGCCTGGGGCGGGTAAAAACTCAACCTTTAAAAGTAAATTTAATTACTTTTCCTTGTTTTTCCATTTGCCAAGTAAGCCTTGATCATTCCACACCGGCTCCGGGTTAACGAAAAATCATTCCCAACCTTCTATCGACCACGTGGCGCGATTTGCCATTGACACTCGCGCCCAGCTACTCCAGTATCCGAATCGCCCGGCCTCGTAAAAATATCAACTTCACCCCTCCTGAGATATACGAGCGAATAAGTTCGAATCGCCTTTCCTCCTTTGTTCAGGTGTGCATAGTGATATTATCTTCTGCGTGTGTTCAGACCAAACTGGAACTACCTAGCCGTTCGATCCGCCAGCGCCATCGCTTCCACGTTGGCGGGTGGGATGTTCGGCAGCAGCGCCTCGTGGCTTGGACTGATGATCAGGCGTGGCCCCAGTAGATCCCTGACGCGGATCACCTCGGCCGTCACCGCCTCGGGCGTGCCGTTGACGAGCAGGTCCTGCGTGTCAATGCCGCCCATAAACGCAATGCCCCCCTTGAAATCAGCGGCCAGCGTTTCCGCATCCATGTTTTCCGCTTTGGCCTGTAGGGGATGCAGGCAGTCCACCTTGGCCTCGATCAGACGATCGATCACCTTGTGGATGGCGCCGCAGGAGTGCAGTATCGCCTGGTAACCGTGCCGATGCGCCTGCTCGGTGAACTTCACAAACCAGGGCATGATGAACTGGTCGAAGTGGGCCGGGCCGCAGATCAGGTCGCGCTGTGTCCCGAAATCATTGCCGAAGAAGAATCCGTCAATCTCCCGGCCGGCCGCCGCGAAGAACCGTTCATTGGCTTCGTGGTAGAAGCCGCAAACACGGTCGGTCACCGCCTGCACCACCTCCGGATGCGTGTACATCCGCACCATGTAATCCTCCATTCCGAAGAGACCCATTAGGTCGTGGTAAAAGCAAGTCCAGAACCCGCTGGCGCGGTACAACTCGCCGGTATTGCGCAGCCCCGCAAGGGATTCGTCGAAGACCAGATAGTCCGGGTTTGGCCAGGGAAACGCCTCGACCGCTTCGAGCGTTTCGCAGTCGGCCAGCGGATGAACCGCGTGCTGTTCCCGATCCAAGCCGGCATCGAAGAGTTTTCGCCCCTGGGGATCGCGGTACACCCCCGGAAAGAACTGCGGGCAGATCCACCGGAAGTCGTCTTGGAGCTTGACGCGCAGCTCCTCCTCGTCGCTGGTACCGAAATAGGCGTGCAGTGCCGGCCAACTTTCGGTCTTCGGATTGCCCATCCAGAACCCGCAGCGATCCGCAGGCTCCCCCGCTATAATGGCTTTGATCCGTTCTCTGCTGTTCATGCGCAAACTCCTTTGGTTGTAGTGAGTGAATTCAAGATTTCGGCAACTGAGACGGTTGCGCCACAGGTGGTTTCGTCTCCGGCTCCGTAATACAGGGTGAGTGTACCGTAGCCGTTCTCGACCAATCCGTTATGGAAGACGACATTCGGCATCATGCCCTCCTTATCGACTCGGGTTTCCGGAAACAACAGCGGTTCGCGACTGCGGGCCAAAACCTTCTCCGGGAAGATGGCGATGTCCTTGTTGTCCGGGCCGAACATGATGCCGAGAGGCTCGAAGTCGCAGAAGTTGCGAGTACGGGCCAAGGCCGTAACGACATGTGGGTCAGAGTGTAGAGCGACGGAATGCCCAGGGACGGCTGCAGGCGGAGGTATTCCAGCCAGTCCTTCTTGGAAATGAAGTGATCGGTTTCGTTTTCGATCGTATCTTCCAGTCTCATGCGCCGGCCACCTCCATGGCGATGCTGGCCCAATCGAAAAGGCGTTGCGGCTCGTAGCGCACCGTGCTGAGGTCCTTGAGGATGTACTCCAGCGGGCAGC
>CAYSBP010000152.1:0-7740 GCA_964429255.1 uncultured Planctomycetia bacterium | reverse complement strand
AATGAGTCACCTTGGAAGAGGACCAGATCGCCGTTCAAATGTGACGGACCACTAGGTCTGCGCGGCGGAAATGCGTTTTGGAAAATGAAAACCCCCTTCACAAGGAAGGGGGTTTCAGTGTAATCGGCGGAGTACGCAAACAAACGGCTATGGGGCCGGCTCGGCGGCCTTCTCGCCCTTCTCCACACCCTTGGAACCGAGCTTGATAACCTCACCGGGTTTCGGCTCCGCGGGCGCCGCAACTTTGGCCACCACCGGACCGACCTTCTCGGCGCGTTCCTTGATGCTGATCAGGCGATTGTCTTCTGTAACGGCGTACAGGCGCATCTCCTGACCATCCTTGCTCCACTGGTTGTGGAACTCGATGTAGAAGCGAACGCCCAGCGATTCACTGGCCCATTCGACCTTGCCACTTTCCTTGGCCACGGCGCAGACCTTCTTGTAACCGCGGAACTTGTCCGTAAGTCCCTTTCCAAGGTATACTTTCCGCTCGCCGGCGGTCACCACACCTTCGGCGTCACTGAGATTCCACAGCAACTTGAAGGACTCTGGTTCGCCGATCGAGGTCCTGGTGGCGGATTTGGCCGGCACGATCTCAAGAGCGTGAACCACCTTGTCCATGGTCGTGGGGAAGACGTACTGCGGCTTCTCGGGCGCTTCGTCCGAGTAGATCGTGCCGGTCGGCACGACGCCCGGAGCGTAGACCCACTTGCGACGCACGGTCAGGCGATCCAGCGCGTAGAAGTAGCAGTCGCGAGCGCCGACATAGAGCGTGTTGGTCGAAAACTTCATGCTGGTAGACGGCTCGCCCTGCATCAGGAAGGTTGCGCGATTCTCGCCATCCCGCGAGACCGCTCGGACGCGCTTGTCGTCGGATACGAAGTAGACGGTCTCGTCCACCATGACCGGCGGGTGAAGGACCAGCGCCTTCTCCAGGCGCAGGCTCTTCTGCCACAGGTAGAACAGCTCGTACTGAGATGCCTGGATCACGGGCTCATTCAACTTGGTACGAACGTAATCGTACAGCCGCCCGCGAACCTGGAAGCACTGGATGTAGTTGTTCCACGTGCCGGTGAAGATGTGCTCGAGCGGGGCCCATTCCTTCGTGTACTTATTGGGATACATGGGCGGCTCGGCGACGACAGGCGCCGAACTCATGGGGAACTTGGGCAGGATCCGCCAGCGCTCTTCGCCGCTGCGCTTTTCGATCGCCGTCAGGTAGTTCTTGACGCAGGCGAAGACATTGTGCGAGGTGACGACCGGGTCGAACATGAGCGGTCCGAGCATCTTCATGCGCCAGCGCTCGGTCCCGTCGCTGCGCCGTATGGCAATCAGATAGTCCTGGTCGGTCTCCAGCAGGACGAGGTCCCCGGCCGCCCAGCCGCGAACGATCAGGCCGGAGGCCAGCGGATCGACCACCGGCGAATACCAGTCCAGATCCAAGGGAAGATCGGGAGGCATGATCACCTTCCGGCCTTCGTACTCGGCGGAAACCAGTTTCTCCTGGCTCTGCTCGGCCCGTGCGAGGCCCGTCACCAACAAGGCCAGCACCAGCACCCCCCACATCCGGACTCGATGCTTCAAGGCCATGCTTTCACTCCTTCTAAAAAAACTCAGACGCCCTCGGCGAAAAGTCAACCCGCCGCTTCGCCTTTCAACAGCCGGGACAGATCCACCTGGTGTTCCCGCTCGTACCGCTGCAGCCTCTCGATCGCCCCAATGTCCCGGGCAATCGTCTTGGAAAGCTTGAAAACGTACGGCTCCCCACGCTGACGAGCACGCAGGTCCAACAACACACGATCCCAGGAACCTTCGTACAGCTGGTCCCGCAACTCGATCAGAACCCGCTCATGAGGCTCCAACTGCTTGACAAATTCCGCCGGCGACCATGCGCCTGAATCATCCTGCGCCTCGGGCACAACTCCCCCCGGAAAATCGGCCCAGCCAACCGGAATGGTCTAAGACGAAACAGGGATTCTAGTAAGATGCGCTCCGATGTCAACCTACTGAAAGCCCTGTTTCTTGTTGTTTTGATATACTGCACTTGGACTCCGCCAGCGCTGCTAAAGCTACCCGCAACGTGCGCCCATGGCCTCCCACGGCCTCGCCGCTTGACCGGCAGCCTACAAGGTGACTGGATCGGTCATAACACATTTTAAATAAATAGGTTGCGTGCTAGCGAATGGCGCTCGACCCGCCCGAAGTCAAGGTTTCGGTTGTCGGTCAACAGTCTTTGCGTTACAGAGAGAAAGCCGTTCGACGTTCTCGCCGAACGGCCCTTTTTGAAGAATGGTCAGAGCGACTGGCACTCGTTTGAACCGTTCCCCCAGCTCATCGCGCCGATCGTGGCTGTTTTCGAAGGCCCGGCCTTACCGTTCGTGGGCGCCGAGCGCCTGCTTCGCCTCTGGGCCTGAATCCGCCGCCGGCGGGCGGGCTTCCAGCGAGCGGGAGGTTAACCCTTCTTCCGCACACCCTTCATGGTGTCCGCAAGCCTCGCTAGAAATCCTGGGAGATTCAACGATGCGCAGGTTCCGGCCTCCATGGGGTTCAGCGTCCGAGATACGAGAATGCGTCTCTTCGCGCCAATCAGGTCGGCCACCTTGTTCAGGTGCGCCAGATCGTCTGCTTTGGGGTCTGCTGTCAGCTTGATTTCGCAGGCCCAGCGTTCCGCACCGAAATCCAGCAACAGGTCAATCTCGTACTGGTCGGAGGTCCGCAAATGGTACGGCGTAAAGTCCAC
Source organism: uncultured Planctomycetia bacterium (assembly GCA_964429255.1). Classification (GTDB taxonomy): domain Bacteria; phylum Planctomycetota; class SZUA-567; order H5-PLA8; family H5-PLA8; genus CAYSBP01. Next base: position 5,000 of record CAYSBP010000152.1, on the reverse strand, counting down.
GCCCGAGGCGTTGAGCCGCGAAAGCGCCTGCTGGATTACAAACCCCTCCCAGCTTGCGCCGACCCATGGCTGAGACAACAGGGCATCCATCGTCGATATCCCGGACAGGGCGTGCATCAATCCGTTATCTCGCCAATAGACCTTGGGGCTCTTCACGAGCCGCTTCCTGACATTGGCATGAAAGGGCTGCAGACGCCGCAAGAGAAATGCGCCTTCCAGATAGTCCATGTAGCTGTTTACGGTCTGGTAGTTCAGTCCCAGGCTCTGGCCAATGACGCTGGCGTTCCAGTGCGTGCCGTTGGCGACGGCCAACATCTTGAACAGCCGTTCGGTCATTTGCGGCTTGGAGGGCAGTCCCCACGTCGGTAGATCGCGTTGCGCCAGCAGTGCGAGGTAGTTGCGCTGCCATCCGGGCATGGCGTCCGTTCCCAGAATGCCGCCGTCGGGAAATCCGCCGTGAAGCCATAGGGCGTCGAGTGCTTCCGTTCCAACTTCATCGAGAAAGAAGGGGGTCAGTTCGACGAGGCCAAGCCGACCGGCCAGGGATTCCGAAACCTCGCGCATCAGGGCCGGGGAGACGGAACTCAGAACCAGAAACCGGCCCGTGACCTGACGTCGCCGGTCAATGGCGGACCGCATTCGCTTGAAAACGGGCGGGTGCGACTGGGCCTCATCCAGAACAACCAGATCCCTTCCCTCTATCAACTGATCCCATTGCAGATCGAGTTTGAGGACATCCGCTTCATCCTCCAGATCGAAGTACTGGCCGCCCATGGATTGCGCCAGGGTGGTTTTTCCGCACTGGCGCGGCCCGACCAGGGCGACGGCCGGGTAACGCTGAAGGTGTTGATGTAGCCGCGGTCCTATGGCTCTAGGCTTCATGGTTTGCAATATACAATATCGTTTGTAATTTGCAAATGCTTCCTTTTGAGATCATGGGGCGATGGAAGGGAATGATCTTCCGAATCCTGCGGGGAGCCCCGGACGCCGCCCGTGGTCGAGACGCTCCGCAAGGCCCTCGTCTGGCGACAAGAACTCGACGCGGGGACGGTCGCCATTCAGGCCGACATCGCCCGCCGGGAAGGCGTCACCCGCGCCCGTGTCACGCAGGTGTTAATGCTCGTTCGCCTCGCGCCGGGAATCCAGGAGCGGGTATTGGCCCTGCCTGCCACTGCGGAACGTCCCGTCATTTCCGAACGGCCCCTTCGGCCCATCACCCGCATCGAGAATCCGACCCAGCAGATCAAGGCGTTCGATGCGGCTATGGCGACCGGTGATCGCAACGCGAAGAGCGCGGCTTCAATCTGGTGCGGATTCAGGTCAACGCAGGCGTCGAAGAGCGACTGGGACAAACGGTCCACGCCCTCGCCGCCTTGGCGGGTAAGCTCGTGCGTGAAATATCGGGCGTGGTAAGGCGTGCTCATGGCGTCGTCATACTCCCGTTCCGGCGAGGGCGACCGGCATCTCGTCCCATGTCCGGCCCTTCAAGAGCCGTCCGGCCTTTTTCTTGTTCACCCCGCCCCATTGCTTGAAGAAGAATGGGATTCCCGCTCTACGACACTGGTCGCGGATGTCGGTAACCCATTCCTCCAGCATAGGCCGCGCCCCGGGGCCGGATTCGCCGCCCACGATTACCCAGTCGATGCCGGAAAGGTCGAGCTTGGGCAACGGTCCCAGGAGCGGTTCCAGAGACAGAAACTTAATGCGCGCGCCTGTATTGCGCAGGTCGTCAATCCGGTGGGTGTACTTCTCCGTCTCGACGCTGACGCCCATCCAAATGTGGTCCGCCCACTGGAGATGGCGGTCCAACTCCAGCAGCCTCGCTGACCTCTTCGTAAGAATCTGGTACTGGTGCCAGTCGGCACGGTTCATGACGTCGAAGACCTTCTTGATGAAGGCGAGCGGGACGTCTTTGTGGAAAAGGTCGCTCATGGAATTGACGAAGATGACTTGAGGCGTCTTCCACTGCACGGGCAGTTCAAGGGCGTGCTCGTGAACGGCCAAGTTGAAGCCGTCCGCGTAGTTCGGCTGGCCCATGGCCTGAAGCCGCTTGGCCATGCGCTCGGCATAGCAGTTCTTGCATCCCGGGCTGACCTTGGTGCAGCCGGTCACAGGATTCCATGTGGACTCGGTCCACTCAATGGCGGATTTAGCGCCCATGTGGCACTCCCATGTTTGCGTATTTCTTGAAGACGGCCTTTGCGATCCTGTCTCCGGTCTCGTTGTGCGACGCGAAGAACAAGTAGTAGATGATTGCCCCCTTGCTATTCCTCATCGGCATGGGGTCTGGGACATACTTAAAGCCTGCAACGTCCTTGAGGCGTTTTTGGTATGCGGCGGCGACTTCTGCGTTTGGCTCCTTTTCCTCTATCTCCCCGAATAGTCCTGGCTGCTTTGTATATCCCGCTTGCTGCCAAGATTCGTCGCCCCAGAAGGCGGTCATGCGCTCTGCCTGCGCGTCTTGAACTTGGCTGCGGTTCTTTTTCAGCACATTCATGTTGGCATCCATAATCATGAAGTTGAGAAAGATCTCGATACTCTTCATCTGACCTGCCGTATGGACGACCTGCCAACTCGGATTCAGCCGGTAAGGATCAAGCAAACACAGGGCACGACGGTAATCTTCGTAACGACATTTCGGGAAGACGTCCCTCAACAGGATGGTATTGCAATCGCCCTCGTAGACCGTTACATCCTGACGCCCATTGGCAAGTTGACGAAGCTGGTTTGCACGCTGTCCGTCCATATCAATGAAGTGGTAATGCGTGAAAGACGGCTGCACTCCGAGAGCGACGGACGGGCTTCCCTCGATCTCTTTGCCTGTGGACTTGGAGATGTGCGCTCCAGCCCCGGCGAAGCCGTCAATGTAGGCGAAGTGGCGAATGGCCGCCTGCTTGTTGAGAATTTGGGCATAAGCCTGCGAGTAGTCCCGAAGGATGCTGAGTTTGATCTCAGTCCAGTAACCGACCTTGTCCAAGTCCTGTTCAGTCATTGCCGAACGTTCCTTTGCCAAACTATTGCCTCTTCTCTTGCCCAGCGCGGTCGGGATGCTCCCGAAACCAATCATCCACAGCGTTCTTGTGGAACCGCCACTGCTTCCCGATCTTCTGGGCAGGAAGCCCGCCATGCTGGACAAGTTTGTAGAGCGTGGACTTGGACACCTTCAGGTAGTCCGCTAGCTCTTCAATGGTCATGATCTCGGTTGGACTCGTAGCCATGGAGTCACCTCTCGTGCAAAGGCACACTATGCAACGTGCCGTATCTAAGACCATTTATTATCCGTATCTGGCCGTATTTGTCAAGATGAAAACTGTATGCAACGTCGTGTTTTTTGCGACGTTATGTGAACGGATATGTGTCGAGCTCATGCCTGCTGGGTCGCGTACTGGTCCGGCGGGCTGACTGGGGCGAGGGAGTCCCAGTCCATGAAGATTTCGGCGGCCGGACACTGCTCGGTGTCCGTGTAGGCCGCGACGGCGACGTATTCAGGCGCGGTTTGGGCGCGGGCGGCCTGGTATTCGCCCTGGCCGGAGACGTAGTCCACGGTCTGGTCGGGTGGGCCAGAGGTGTCCACGGGCGATGTCGCCCCGAACCACAGCCCGAACTCGAACGCGCCCGGGTCGTACTCGGCGACCGTTGGGTGCAGCGCTGCGTGCAAGGCGCGATGAAGCAGATGTCCAGATGGCTTGCTGAATTTGACGTGCTTCCGGTTGACCCGCTGGCGTCGTGGCGAAAACTGAAGCTGAAGTGCACCCGCCGCGAACGCAGGGCATTCACGCCGGCGCAGGCAGTTGACCTTCTGGAATGCGCTCTCGAACTCGATGCGCTGCCTTCCTTCCTCGGTATTGGCGGTATCCGTGAGTTTGGCCTTCGCGTCATCCAGAAGTTTCTTTTCTTCATCAAGCCGTTGAACAGTTTCCGTCAGTTGGGTTTCGGCTTTCACCTTCGCGCCGTTCTCGCTGGCCAGTTGCTCCCTGATCTTCGTGAAATCCTCGGAAGCCTTCTGGTTCTGTGCGCGCAGTTCAGCAATGGTCCCTTCCAGTCCGGAAGCCCGACCCTCGGCCGTGTTCGCCTGCCGCGCAAGGTCCTCAATTTTGGCAGTCAGGGATTTTGCGACGCGGGCAGACGCGACCAGCCAAGCCACAAGGCCACCTACCACCAAACCACCCAATACACAGAGGACGTAGGTCATTTTTTGTCCTCCCCGCTGCGCTTTTTCAGCGCTTTCTCTTCAGCCGGAGTAAGACGGTACTTCTGCAGACGGCTGCGCGGCTTGTCGGGGATGGTCCGTTCCAGAATGCCAATGGCCATCAAGGGCGCGAGATAATTGGCCTGGAAGGTCTTCCAATGCTTGAGGCCCAGCTCGGCCATGATGGCCTTCGCCGGTTGGGGTTCGCGGCAGAACGCCGCTACTTGTGCGGTGACTTCTGCGGTCACTTGTGCGCTGACTTGTGCGGCAACTTGTGGGGTCGCGCCGCCCGCGACCATCTGCGCCTTGAACGTGATGACGAGGAATCCCTGTAATTCCTCGAACTTCGGCGGAACAGCACCGTGACGCTTGCACGCGGCAATCACGCGGTTGGTCCCTTGGCCCCAGACCTCCACAGCCCCGGTCCGGTGAAAAGCCCCGGCTATCAGGGGATTCGTGGGCTTCGAGATATGTTTCCCTGAAAGCTGCTTCAGCGTCACGCCGTTGGGCAGGCGGCCGTAACTTCGGATTTCGACTCGGTCGTCGAAGACCACGATGGCGACATAGCCGGAGTAGTGGAAGTAATCGCGATGCATGACGGCGTTCAGCGTCCCAATCGAGGAAGAGTTCGGCGGCCGGGCCCTGTTCGGCATCCGTGTAGGCCGCGACGGCAACGTATTGGCGGTCTTGGCGCTGATGAGGACAGCCAGCTCCCGCGACACGTCGTCCAGAAGCTCCGTGCCCCCCTGGACCATCCGCTTCTCCCGGTCGCGCAGGGCCTTCAGTTCATGGGCCTTGTCGATTCCCTTGG
>CAYSBP010000151.1:0-7832 GCA_964429255.1 uncultured Planctomycetia bacterium | reverse complement strand
CGTCTATGCCTTTGACTTCGTCTTTGACCCCACTAAGGTAGTGGAGCTTCCCCGGAAGAGTGAATGGCGGCCGCGCGTCCGGGCTGTGCCAGAAGGGCTGCACCAAGGCAACGCAAGGGGGTTTTACGATGGCGATTCGAGTGGCAATCAATGGCTTCGGCCGCATCGGCCGGCTGATCATGCGCGTCATGGCGACCCGCAAGGACTTCGAGGTCGTGGCGATCAACGACCTGACCGACGCGGCTACGCTGGCGCTGTTGCTGAAGTACGACAGCGTGCACCGCAAGTTCCCGGGCGAGGTGAAGGCTGACGGCAACAATCTGGTGATCGACGGCAAGAAGATTCCGTGTCTGAAAGAGCCGGTCCCGGCCAAGTTGCCGTGGAAGAGCATGAACGTGGACATCGCCGCCGAGTGTACCGGACGATTTGTGAACAAGGCCGGCGAGAAGGGCGGCTTCGGCGATCACCTGACAGCCGGCGCCAAGAAGGTCCTGCTCAGCGCACCCGCCAAGGACGACAAGGAAGTGGACGCGACGATCGTTCTGGGCGTCAACAACGAGGCCCTGAAGAAGGAACACAAGTTCCTCTCGAACGCGAGCTGCACGACGAACTGCACCGCGCCCGTCGTCAAGGTCATCAACGACAACTTCAAGATCGTGAAGGGCATGGTCAGCACGATCCACGCCTACACGAACGACCAGAGCATCCTGGACTTCATCCACAAGGATCTGCGCCGCGCCCGCGCCGCCGCGATCAACATCATCCCGACGACGACCGGCATGTCGAAAGCCATCGCCGCCGTGATTCCGGAGCTGAAGGGCAAGATCGAAGGCGTCGCGCTGCGCGTCCCGGTCCCCACCGGCTCGATCATCGACTGCACGTTTGAAGTCGAAGCGGACGTCGATGAAGCCAAGGTCAATGCCGCGCTGAAGGCGGCCGCCGAAGCCGGCCCGTTGAAGGGCATCCTGGAGTATACGGAAGACCCGATCGTCAGCACCGACATCATCGGCAACCCGCACAGCAGCATCCTGGACGGCACGATGACCAAGTGCGTCAAGGGTCAGAAGATGCTCAAGGTCCTTTCGTGGTACGACAACGAGATGGGCTTCAGCAACCGCATGGCCGACCTGATGGCGTTGGCCCACAAAATCGGTTACTAACCTGACCGAGGTATATGGGCTCGCGGCCCTGGAAGACGGACTTCCAGGGCCGCGTGTTTGCCAGAGACACCGCATGACTAACTCGTCCAGGCTCCTGATCGCCCCGTCCCTCCTGGCCGCCGACTTCGGGCGGCTGAAAGATGATGTTCAACGCGTCGAAGACGGCGGGGCCGACTGGCTCCATGTCGACGTCATGGACGGTCACTTCGTGCCGAATCTGACGATGGGACCGTTCATCGTCGAGGCGTTGAAACGGGTCACGCGCCTCCCGATCGACTGTCACCTGATGATCGAGTATCCGGAGAAGTACGCGGAGGCGTTCGTGAAAGCCGGTGCGGACTGGATCTCGGTGCATCCGGAGGCGCCGGGCGATGCGCGCAAGGCGCTGGACCTGGCGACCAGAGCCGGCGCCCGTCCGGCACTGGCGATCAATCCGCCGACGACGGTCGAATCGATCCGCTCGTTCCGCGGGCAGATCGAGATGCTGCTGATCATGACGGTCTTCCCCGGTTTCGGCGGGCAGAAGCTGATGAACGAGTGTCTGCCCAAGTATGCCCAGGCCCGGGAACTCTTCGGGCCCGACCTGTTTCTGGAGATTGATGGCGGCGTGACGCTGGGTAACGTGAGGCAGGTGCGGGCGGCGGGGGCCGAGGTGATCGTGGCGGGGACGGCGGTCTTCGGCGCGAAGGACCCGGCCGCAGCCGTGCGCGCGTTGAAGCAGGATTGAACGACTTAGGAGCAGTTCATGGCGCAGGCACCGCGAAATGTCCCTCACCGACCGGTCCCACGCCGTCGCGTCGAGACCGAAGGCAAGTGGCGCAAGTGCGACAACCCGGCCTGCGCGCAGAGTCTCTTTATCGGCGATGTCGAAAAGAACCTATTCTGCTGCAAGCACTGCGGCCACCATTTCCGTGTCGGCGGGCGACGACGCGTGGAGATGACGCTGGACCCGGGGTCGTTCACGGAACTCTTCGAAGGCATTTCGCCGTCCGATCCGCTGCAATTCAAGGCCGTGCGCAGCTACCAGGATCGCGTGAAGGAAGCCCAGGCCAAGACGGGACTGAAGGAGGCCGTTGTCTGCGGTGAAGGACTGCTGGACGGCCGGCGCGTCGTTCTGGCGGTCATGGACTTCTCGTTCATTGGAGCTTCGATGAGTTCCGCGGTGGGCGAGAAGATCACCCGGGCGATGGAGCACGCCACGGTAAACCGGTTGCCGGCCATCGTCTTTTGCGCATCCGGCGGTGCGCGCATGGACGAAGGCATCCTCTCGTTGATGCAGATGGCCAAGACCAGTGCGGCCGTTCATCGTCACAACGAAGCCGGACTGCCCTACATCACCGTCCTCACCGACCCGACGCTGGCCGGGGTTTCGGCCAGTTTCGCGTTCCTGCCCGACGTCATCCTGGCTGAACCTCGAGCGATGATCGGTTTCACCGGTGCGCGCGTGATTGAACAGACCTTGCGCGTGAAACTGCCGGAAGGTTTTCAGGAAGCCGAATTCCTGCTGGCGCATGGACAGGTCGACAAGGTTGTGGCGCGCAAGGATCTCCGGTCGACACTCGGCCAGCTGATCGCCTACGCGGCCGGGGCGCTGAGCGAACCCCCGGTTTGTCCGGAGCCGGCGATCGTGTCTTCGCCCACGGCTCCGCTGCCGGACGCTGAAGTCGCGCCGGTCATCAGTCACCGGCCGCACCGTCTCCAGAAACGAGCCACTCCACGCACGGCTCCCCGCCGAAGGAACTGAGGCCATGCAGATCCAGAAGGTGAAGGATGTCATCGTGCTGCATATGACACCGGAGGATCTCTCCTGTCCGCACGAGACGTCGCGCGTGGTCGAAGCTCTCTTGCGGGAGGACGGCGAGCGCAAGTTCGTTGCCAATCTGTCAAACGTTCCGGACCTGATGTCGCTGCAGGCCGGGACGCTTTTCACACTCCACGCCCTCTGCTACGAAAACGTGGCCATTCTCAAACTGAGTGAAGCGAACAAGAAGGTAAAGATGATTCTGCGGCTTATCGGCCTCGATAAGATCATTGAGATCCATCACGGCAAGGATGTGGCGCTGGAAAGCTTTGGACCCTACCAAGGCGAACCGCCCATCACGGAAGGCACGCCTTTGAAGAAGGGCTTGGGTAGAAATTCCTGAAGGCAGGGCTGGAAGACGAGGAGCACGGAGAAACGTCTGGTCTGATGCGGTGCTGAGGATCTGATGCTCTGCTCCTCTGCCCCTCAGGCCTCTTCCTGCCCGTCGTCGATGGCCTCGACCAGATCGTCCAACTCCTCTTCGTCATCGTTCTTGCGCCGGATTTCGGCCAGTTCCTGACACTTGATGCACTGCGTGGCGAAGGGAAGGAAATGAAGTCGGTCCATGCCAATCGGTTTTATGCAGCGCTCGCAGATCCCGTAGGAACCGGTGTCGATCTTTTCGATGGCCTTCTGAACTTCCGTGGCATTGGCGCCTTCGCTCTCCGCGATGCGGAACGCAAGGTCACCTTCGGCGGAATCGGAGGCCATGTCGGACGTATCAACGATGTGCGCGAGGTCTCGTTCGCCTGCCGCCTTCACCCCTCCCTGGATGTTGTGCTGAAGCTGCTCGAGCAGCGCCGTGAGCTTCTCGCGGATCTCCCGTTGCTCCTTGCGCGGCACAGGAGAGACCGGCGGCGGCGCTTCAGGCTTGGGCGCCTCGACCCGAGGTTCCTTCTTCGGCGCGGGGACGGTCTTGGCGAGAGGTGTTTTGGCGGGCAGGGCTTTCGAGTTTCCTGACGCAGCCTTAGCCGGTGCAGCCTTAACCGGTGCTGGCTTGGGTGTGGATTCCTTCTTGGACACGTTGGGTATTAAGGCCTTTGGTTTTACAGCCTTCCTGATGGAAGACTTCTTAACGACAGCCTTCGGGGCCTTGGTCCTAACCGTCTTCTTTGCCTTGGGCTTAGGCTTTGGTTTCGGCGCCACCTTCACCTTCGGCTTGGCCTTCGCTTTTGCCTTCTTTTTTGCCTTCGCCATGCCGCCTCCGAATTCGACGCAGTGGTGTTCAACCTGCCGTTCGACATCCCAAGCGGCAGGAGTCCAGACCGACCGGAACACTGGAAACCAGTGCGGTTCCCAGAAAAGTCAGGCCATTTAGCGTAAGGTATTGGTGCTTGTCAAGTTACTTCCAGTGACGTGCAGGCCCGGGATCACCGGACTTGTTACGCCTGTGCTACGGACGGCGCTTAGCCTGTCGCCTTGTGCCGTAAACATGAAATGCGTTGCCCGTGCTTATGACTGCCGCATCCCTGCTGGTGGTCGCGTGGTTGCAGGGTTACACCGAAGAGGGCCGCGTCGTCCAGGATCCCGTCAGACCCAGGTGGGACCTGAAGGCCCGTGTTGCGAGACAACCAGGGGAACTGGCGCTACGACCGAAAGAACCGGGTGACCTCTCGCCGCATCCAACCCAACCGCGAGATGCGCGCCATGAATAAGAAGTGGGCGAAGAAGTAGGTCAGGCTTTTCAGCCTGACCTACTTGATGAGCTTCAATATCTCTTTGAACTCCGGCGCTTTCGCGTCGCGCAGGAGTTCCATCAGGCAGGTTTCGACACAGGTCAGACCGGCACCGGCCTCGCGGATGCGCTCGAAGCCGAAGGTTCTGTTCACCGGTGTGCGCGAGGAGCACGCATCGGCAACGACCTGGACTTCGTACCCCGCCTTCACCATCTCCATGGCGGTCTGATAGACACAGACGTGCGTTTCAATGCCGGCCAGCAGCACCTGCTTTCGCCCCAGCGACTGCACGTCGGAGCGGAAGCGTTCCTCACCCCAGCAACTGAAAGCCGTCTTGGCGGTGGGGTGAAGTCCCATCAGCAGATCCGCCACTTCGGGAATCGTCGGGCCCATCTTGTCGGGCGCCTGCTCGCACCACAGGATCGGCAGGTTCAGCGCCTTCGCGCCACCGATGATCTGACATAACCTGCTGAAGAGTTCCTCCTTGTCGAACATCAATTGGGCGAGTTTGCCCTGTACGTCGACGACGACGAGGAAGGTCTGTTCCCGGGAAAGCATGCAGCGCTCCTTCGAGTAACGCAATCCTCCGAACCACGCTACATCACAGTATACCGTGTTCCTTCAGCGCCTTCTCGGCCAGATCGGCCCAGCCGCGGTTGGCCGCCGGACTGGCCGGGCTGGGGTGCGGGATCTGGCCCAGCTTCACGTTCTGCCCCCGCAACGCTTCCGCCGCGCGCCGCGCTGCGAAGCCACCCACTCCGAGCACCCACTGTGGCTTCAGGTACTCGACCGTCTCGCGCAGCGCCTGATCGCAGAAGGCGTTCAGTAACGTTCGCTCGCTTTCGGGCAGTTTGTCGGGCGTGACGTTTGCACCGGATTCGCTCATGAAGACCAGCGGGCAGTAGTTGGCCACATAGAATCGCGCGAAGAAGGCCTGCGGCGTCCCGAATCGTTCCCGTGCCCAGCCCCAGAGCCGCCGACCGCTGACTTCGCCGCGAGGGCAGTTAAAGCCGGTCACGGGACGTTTCGGGTGCTCGTTCGTTGGCTTGGCCACCGGCGCCTGGATACCCATCCATTCGCGGACCATGCCCACATCGCCGAAGGGTACGCCGGTCTGCGCCATGCCGAACGGCCCGGGGTTCATCCCCAACAGGAGCACCTCGCGGTGTGAATGGCCGTAGCGCTCCACGTACTGGGCATGCGAAGCGCGCGCATAGATCAGCGGGTTATAGACATGCGTTACCGGTTCGGTAAAGGAGAGCGCCTGCACACGTCGAGCCAGCTGGTCGGCGACCGTCAGTAGCGAATGCGCATCAAGCATCGTACCTTCAGTCCTTGAAGAAGACATCGGGGTCCGGACAGCCGGCCTTCCGCCAAGCGATCAGTCGGATCCGCGCATCGGCGATCATCCTCAACACGCGTGTCGCTTCGTCAGCGTCGGGTGGTGCGGGTTCCCACAGCGGACGGAGCGTCGAGTCGATCGGCAGGTCTGGATGTTCCAGCAGTTGGGGCGCGAGGCGCGCCAGGGCCGCTGCGGCTCCCAGCGCGTAACGTCTCGGTTCGATCCCTTGTGCAAACGCCACTCGCATCGTGCCCACGAGGCGGTCTTCCCAGCCGAGTTTCCGGTGCGGATCGCGGCCCACCCGTTCCACCAAGTCACGCAGAAAGGGGTTCGTCATCCGAACCAACAGGTCGTCTGCGTATGCGGCATAACCTGCCGGCGAGAAGAGCGGGTCCAGACCGGCGTATTTCCGAGTCAGTGCCCCGCCCGACTCGTCGACGAAGGCGCTGCGCAGGAAGGCCTGCATGCCGGGGCGGTCGCGCAGGTCCGCGATCGTCACTGCACCGCAGATGCCGCCCATATACGCCGCCAAGGCATGCGTGGCATTGTGGCCATAAAGCTTGGCTTCCTCGAATGGAAGCAGGTCGTCCTTCTCTTCGAAAACCGAGATACCGCGCTGGAATGGTTTCTGTAAGTCTATTCGGCTGACAAGGATGCGATTGAAAGCCTCCACCAGAAAGGCACGCTGGCCGCCGGGGGTAACGGGCACCACGCCGGCAGAAGATAACTCAGTGGGGTCCGAAAGAACTCCGCTCATTTTCCCAACAACGGTGTTCAGGAAGCGGATGCGGCTTGAAACGGCCTGTCGTTCGCTGGGTGGCACCTCTGAAGTGACCTGCTCGGAAAGGATTTCCGCAGCATGGTTGTGATTCTCGGCCGAATAGAGAACAGAGGGCGGACCGTCATGGGCAATCTTGAGTCGAATTCCGCGTGCGAGAACCCGATGGAGGCTGCCCGGTCCTGCACCTGTGAAGAACTTGACGCTTGGTACGGCGGTGCCGAGTTCCTGAGCGCTGACGATGGCTTGGACGAGGGTCTCTCGGTCGGCTGGATCGTTGGGGTTCAGCAGGTCAACGGGGCCGATTTCGGCACGGTCAATCCGGTCAGGGAGGGCAATGTTGAGGGTGTAACGTCCCCCGTTCCTTCGAACGGCTGAGACGACTTCAGGAACGACCTCAGCCACTACCAGGCGGCCGAAGGCGCCGGAACGGAAGGCTTCGTAAAGAAAGAGTCCAGCCTGGATGGCTCCGAAGCCGAAACCGACAAAGGTGCGAGTGCCAGAAAGGGACATGGTTTTCCTGAATGGTCTGAGTTCCCAGCGCGTCATAGAGAGAGATAGGAGAAGGCTGGGGGTAAGGCAAGTTCATTCGGATTCTGTGGTAGGAATAGCCTTTTGCCAGGCTAACATGGGAAGGGTGGGAAGAGCGGTTTCCTTGGTGGATAAAGGAACGCTGCAAACGGAAAGGTGGACACCATGGTAGACCTCGAGAACGCACCTTTGATCACCGAGCCTCGCGGCGATGTGGAACGGCGTCGTCAGGAGGTAGAGGTTCTTGAGAAGCAGTATCCGGAGCGGTGGGGACAGACGCGAAAAATTCATTACTTGTTCGGTAGTTACTACCGCGTCAACTACCATCTGGCCGAGAAGGAAAACGCGATTGGAAAATCGCACTTCGTTCAGGTCAAGGACGGCAAGGTTGTCGAACGGAACTGAAGAGCATCGGATGGTTGGCCAAGAGGGCAGCTACGCGCGCGGCGTCGCTGCCCTTTTTGTTTAAGGGTCCACGGACCCGCCCGGGTCTGAAGGAACCGCCCACATCTTCGCCATCTTCTTCTGACCTGAAAGACCCTCA
>CAYSBP010000150.1:0-7880 GCA_964429255.1 uncultured Planctomycetia bacterium | reverse complement strand
GCGGATTCAAGAAAGACTGGATGATTCACGCTCGCGGCGCCGGCCGTCTGCAACGCCCATCCTTCTGAGCGTGAATCATCCAGGCCAGTCGGTGTCCGCGGCAATCGTTCGCCGCGCTGGTATTCCTCGCCGGAGCCGGTAGCTTATTCCCATTCGACTGGATAGCTTGGAACCCATGGCTCAGACATCGACGAACTACTCCATCCGTTCGTTCTTCGCCGGCAAGAACATCTTCCTGACCGGCTCCACCGGCTTTCTCGCCAAAGCGGTGCTGGAGAAGATCCTTCACGACCTGCCCGAGGCCGGCAACGTCTTTCTGCTGATCCGGCCGCGCGCCCGGCCCGACGGTTCGCTGGTCGATGCCCGGCAGCGCGTCAGTGACGAGATCCTGCGCAACTCGGCCTTCTCTCGCCTGCGCGAGCGTCACGGCGAGAGATTCGAGGCCTACTGTCAGGAGCGCATCGTCTGTGTGCAGGGCGACCTCGCCCTCCCCAACCTGGGCCTCGACGAAGCGGTTCAGGAGGACCTCGCGAAACAGGTCCATGTCCTCATCCATTCGGCCGCGACGGTCGTCTTCGACGAACGGCTGGACCTGGCGCTGCAGATCAACACGCTGAGCCCCGGCCGCCTGCTGGCGCTGGCGCGCAGGGCGCACGCCCCGCTGGTGCACGTCTCGACGGCCTACGTCAGCGGCACACGGCAAGGGCTGATTGCAGAGCGCATTGAAGAGCCGCTATTCGCCATCGATCAGCAACTCGCGCCGGGTACGCCACGGCCACAGACCTTCGACGTTCGCCACGAAGTCGAACGGCTCCAGGAACTGTGCCGTTCGGTGAAGTCCGATGCCGAGGCGCAGATCGCGAAGAACGGCTGGGCGGAGGACAGCGAAGAGGCCAAGAGCGCGATGCGCCGGGCGCTGATCGGCGCCGGCATGACACGCGCGCGGAGCCTGGGCTGGAACGACACCTACACCTACACGAAGTTTCTCGGCGAGCACCTGCTGAAGCTGGATCACGGCGAGATTCCCGCGATCATCGTGCGTTCGTCGATCATCGAATCGAGCCTGCGCGATCCCGAACCTGGCTGGCTGGACGGTCTGCGCATGGCCGACCCGCTGATCGTTGGATTCGGCAAGGGGCGTCTGGACGACTTCCCTGCCGATCCGCAGATGGCGCTGGACATCATCCCGGCGGACATGGTGGTCAACGCGATCCTGGCGGCGGCGGCGCACAATTCGGACAAGCCCGGCGCTTTCGACGTCGTTCACGTGGCCAGTTCGTCCGAGAATCCGCTGATCTTCGAGCACCTCTACACATCGGTGCGCGACTACTTCCAGAAGAACCCGATGCTGGACCGTGCCGGCAAACCTGTACGCGTACCGAAATGGAAGTTCCCCTCCGTGGATCGCTTCCGCGGCCGGATCAGGAACCGTTATCTGCGGCCGATGAAGCTGGTGAGCGCGGTCATCGACGGCCCGATCAAGGTACCCGGCACGCGCAGGCTGCGCACGCGGCTGCGGCTGCTGAACACGACACTCGAACAGCTCCTATACTACGTCGACATCTACAGTCCCTACACCCATCTCAAGTGCCGCTTCGACACGCGGCGCGCACGAGAGATCAACGAGGCGATGGCGACGGAAGAGCGCGAGGTCTTCGGCTACGACCCCAAGCAGATCCACTGGCGACACTATCTGCAGGACGTTCACATTCCGGGTCTGAAGCGCAACATTCTGCGCATGGACGAACCGCCTCGCGCGGGGGCCGGCGAGGGCAAGCTGCTCGACGAGGAGACCGCACAGGTCCGCCGGCGCGCGACGACGGTGCGCGGCGTGCCTCGCACGATCGTCGATCTCGCGGCCCGCGGTGCCGACCTGCACCACGATCGCGTCTTCCTCGAAATGGTTCGCGAAGGAAAGATCGTGCGCCTGACCTTCGGTGAGCTGTACGAAGCTGCGGGGCGGCTGGCCCGCAAGCTCCGCGCGAAGCTGGCGCTCCACACCGGTGACCGTGTGGTGCTGTGGGGCGAGAACGCACCCGAATGGCCACTGGCTTACCTGTCCATCGTGCGCGCCGGATGCACGGCGGTGCCGCTGGATCGTTTGATGCCCGTCGACGAGGCGATCCGCATCGCCGAGTTCACCGGTGCCAAGGCGATCGTCATCTCGCCCGCATTGCTGGAGAAGCATCGCGAGGCGCTCTTCGGCGCCGGCGCGCCGCTTCTGAATCCATACCGCGAATTGGAGCCGCACAGCGGGCACGCCTGGCCGGCCGATTCCGCAACCGTTGAGGGCGAATGCCGGTGGGAGCCAACGCCGGAAGCGCTCGCGTCCATTCTCTTCACCAGCGGTACGACGCTGACGCCCAAGGGTGTCATGTTGACGCACGCCAACCTGATTTCCGACGCGCTGGCCGTGGCCGAGATCCTGGTGCCGCACGACACGGACCGCTTCATGTCAGTCCTGCCGCTGCATCACGCGTTCGAATTCACCGGCGGATTCCTGGTGCCGCTCTTCGGCGGGTCATCGATCCACTATCTCGAGACGCTGCGTCCGCAGGAGATTTCGGAAACAATGAAGCGTGCCGGCGTCACCGTCGTGCTGGCGGTGCCGCGGCTCTTCCAGGTCTTCGCCGACAACATCCGCCAGCGCGTCAAGGCGGCGGGGATTGCCGCTCAACTGACGGTGAACCTGGCCGATTCGATGGCCGGTGCGGCGGAACTCTTCGGCCACGAGAAGGCGAGGAAGAAGCTCTTCGCAAAAGTGCACCAGGCCTTTGGCGGCAAGATCCGGCTCTTCGTTTCCGGCGGTGCCGAACTGAATCCCGAACTCGTCCGGTTCTTCGGCCGCTTCGCTATCCCGCTCGTCGAGGGGTATGGCTTGACCGAGACGGGGCCGGTGCTAACGGTGAATCCGTTGGCCGCGCCTCGTCCGGGCAGTGTCGGCCTTCCGTTGCCGGGTGTCGAGGTCCGTCTGCACCAGACCGATGTTCATGGTGTCGGCGAGATTTTCGTCCGCGGTCCAAACGTCATGAAGGGCTACTGGCGCGACCCCGAGGCGACGGAGAAGGCGTTCGAGCAGGGCTGGTTCCGAACCGGCGACCTGGGACGTTTCGACACCGATGGTTATCTGTACGTCACCGGCCGCGTGAAGGATGTGATCGTCACCGCGGCGGGAAAGAAGGTCTTTCCGATTGAGATCGAATGGCGTCTGCGCGACGTGGCGGGCCTCCGCGAGTGTTGCGTGCTCGGACTGCCGGCCCGGCAGGGCCATGGCGAGGAGGTGGCGATCGTGGCCGTGCCCGAGGCGGGCGTTGATCGCGAGAAGCTCCGTGCCGCCATCGAGCGCGTCAACCAGAACATGCCCAGTCATCAGCAGATCGCGCGCATCGAGTTCATGGAAAGCGATCTGCCGAAGACAACGACGCTGAAGGTCCAGCGCGGCAAGCTTCGCGCCCAGTTGTCCCATGGGCCGGCGACGAAGGCCGCCGAAGCGGGCGTAGCGGCCTCTATCGCGCGACGTGCTGATGAAGTCCTGGCTGAAGTGGCCAAGGCTATTGCCGAGACGGCAAACGTGACCGCCGACGAAGTGACGCGCGAGCAGCGACTGCAGCTTGACCTGGGGCTCGACTCCATCGGTCGGTTGGATCTGGTGGGCAAACTCGAACTGCGCATGAGTGTATCGCTGCCCGACGATGCGCTGGCGCGCATGCGCACGGTGGGCGATCTGGTCGATCTGGTGCACGCGGTACGCGGCAAGGGCCGCAAGTCGGAACGCCGCGCGGGATTGCAGGATCGCGTTTGGAAGTCGGGCGAATTCGAAAGCAGTGAGGCACTGACGCCGACGATCTCGCAGTCGATCCTGCGCGGCGCCATGAAGACAACCGAGAAGGTCTTCTTCAACACCTACCTCAGCATCACCGCGCACGGCATGGAGAATGTCCCCGCGCAGGGATCGTTCGTGATGGCTTCGAACCATTCGAGCCACCTCGACACGGCCGCGGTCCGCGCGGTGCTGGGACGGCGTGCGCGCGACTTCCACGTGATGGGCGCGAAGGATTACTTTTTTGACACCCGCTTGAAGAGCTGGTTCTTCTCGACGGTCTTCAGCGCGCTGCCGTTCGAGCGCGAGGAGCACACACTGGAAGGGTTGGGGCTCTGCCGCGACGTGCTGCAGGAAGGCAAGGCGCTGCTGATCTTCCCGGAAGGCGGTCGAACGGTGACGGGGAAGTTGCGTCCGTTCAAGCCGGGCATCGGTCTTCTGGCTGTCGAGTTGGATGTTCCGGTACTGCCGGTCTTCGTGGGCGGTACGTTCGAATCGCTGCCGAAGGGGCGTACGGTCCCCCGGCCGTCGCGAGTGACGGTGCACTTTGGCGCACCGCTGAATTTCAGCGCGCTGAAGGCACGCAAGCAGCAGGAATGCGAAGAGGGTGGCGCGCGTCGCCGACGCGGCGGACTGAACTCGGATCTGTACCGCACCGCCGCTGAAATGCTCCGCGCTGAAGTCGAGCGACTGAGCCAGATGAGAACCGATCTACCGTGAACAGCGCCCGAGCCGCCTACTGCGATGTCGACGGGACACTCAGCGCCACGCAGATCGCCAGTCCTCTCATCTTCTTCAAGCAGCGTTTGACCTGTCAGCCGTTTCGTGCGCTGTGGATGGGCACACTGCCTTTTCGCGCGGCCTACTGGCTGCTGCTCGACCAGTTCAGCCGCGTTGCCTCCAACCGCGCGATCTACTCGGGCTACGCGGGTTTGGAAGCCGGTCGTGTGAAGGCACTGGCCGGTGAGTGCTACCGTTCCTATCTGGAGCCGCGATTGTCAGGCGAAGGGCTGCAGCGGTTGGAGCGTCTGAAGAGCGAAGGGGTACAACTGGTCCTGGTCACCGGCTCCCTGGACTTTCTGATGAAGCCGCTGGCCGAACGCCTGCAGGCGGAATGGGTCGCGCCAAGCCTTGAAGAGCGAGAGGGGCGTTTCACCGGGCGTTTGACGACGCCGCCGATGACCGGCGAACACAAGGCGGAAGCGGTGCGCGCGCATTCGCAGCGTTGCGGCGTCGATCTTCAAGCCAGCCTCGCCTTCGGCGATGCGCTGGGTGATCTGCCGATGCTGGAATGCGTGGGGCAACCCGTTGCGGTCAACCCCAGCCGAAGCCTGGCGGCGCAGGCCGCGCGCCGCGGTTGGACCATTGAACGGTGGCGGTAAACGGCTATCGTAGGGTGGATGTCGCGTCTGCCTCGGTGCGGACGGGGACGTCCGCGCTACGGACTGACGTACGTGGAGGACTCGCCATGGCATTGAATATTGAATGCCCTCGCTGTCAGCACAAGATGCAGGTGGCGGATACAGTGGTGGGCCAGACCTTTCACTGCGCCCAGTGTCAGGCCAAGCTCATCTGCCTGGCGGACCGGGCGGTGGCGGATGTCGACGTCGATGAGCTGAGCCTGCAGCCGCTCGACCCGTCCGAACATCTGAATTCCCGGCGAGAGGTCAAACCGCGGGGCAGGAGCAGCCGTCCTGCCTGGCACATGCCGGCCCATCGTAAAGGCAAAATGAAACGATTGTTCTGACGAGGTCCGGGGGTACGCGACGTGCGCTCAGCTGCTTCTTTTCGTCTGTCCCTTGCAGGCCTCTCTGTTGCGACAGGGTTCGTCTCCCTGTTGGCAACTCGCGTGTCGGGCATCGAGTCCATCTTCGGTCAGCCGGCCGAACAGTGGATCCGGCAGTTGGGACACGAGGATGCCGCGCAGCGAACGCAAGCGGCGTTGGTGTTGGCCAAGACCGGTGCGCCGGTGTTGCCGCTGTTGCAGGCGGCGTTGAGTCAGAGCAATGTGTGCCTCCGCCGCGGAGTCTGCGAGGCGCTCGGACAGATGGGCTCCCTGGCCGCGCCGCTGATGCCGCAGTTAATCGAGGCCTTGCAGGACAGGGATTCTGGCGTGCGTGTCGGTGCCGCTGAGGCGGTGGGGCGTGTGGCTGGTCCACCGTGGGATGCAACGACCACCGCGCCGGCTGTGAAGGCGCTGGCCGTGGCGCTGGGTGACAGGCACTCCACGGTTCGTCAGACCGTGGCCTCGGCGCTGGCGCGGATGGGTGCGAACGCCGCCGCTGCGCTGCCTGCGCTGGTGAAGGCGGCCAAGGACGAACGAGCCCGCGTTCGACGGGCGGCCGTCGAGGCGCTGGGCCATCTGGGTCCCGTGACGGAGGAGGCGCTGCCGGCTCTGCGCGAATCGCTTCGCGATGAGGATGCCGAGGTACGCTGGTTTGCCGTGCGCGCGGCGGGGCAGTGCGGCAAAGCGGCTGAGGCGCTGGTTCCGGACCTGCTGCCGCTGCTGGCCGATCACAAGGCGAACGTCCTGCTGGGGGACTATTGGAAGGGCACACGTTGGTGTATTGCCCGAATCACGGCGCACACGCTGGGTACGATCCGTGCGCAACCCGATCTCTGCGTTCCAGCGCTGGTGAGGGCGTTGCAGGACGGTGACGACAACGTGCGTCAAACGGCCGCGGAGGCGTTGGTTCAGTTCATGCCCGAAGCGCAGAAGGCCATCCCGGACGTCGGACGGGTCTTGCTTGAAGCGCAGGAGAAGGATCATCGGGTTTCCGCGGCGCGCGCTCTGGGCCTTTTCGGGCCTGCTGGGCGCGAGGCCGCTCCGATGCTGCTGGAGGCCTTGCGCGATCCGGAAGTGGATGTGGCGCAGGCTGCGGCCAGTGCGTTGGGACGGTTGGGATTGACGCGGGCGGAGGCGGTCCCGCCGCTGCTCGAAGCCCTGGCGCATGGCACGCCACCGGTCCGACGCGAAGCGGCAACGGCCCTTGGCCACCTGGGGCCGACCGCACAACAGGCGGCGCCTGCGCTCATCGCCTTGATCCGCGACCAGCGCGCCAGGGAATTCGCGCCGGCTCGCGCCGCGGCCGTTCGTGCGTTGGGGCAACTCGAGTGCCCGGCCACAACGTCCGTGCCGGTCTTTCAGGCAGCGCTGGAGGACGAAGACCGCGAGGTCCGGCGTGTCTCGGCCGAACAACTGGGGCGTTGCGGTGCTGCAGCCGGTGTGGCTCTGCCGGCTCTGCGCAAAGCGCTGTCCGACAAGGACGATCTGGTGCGCCGGAACGTTACCGAGGCGTTGCTGAACCTGGGACCCGTCGCCGCGCCTGCGGTAGCCGAACTGACCAAGGTGCTCGACGATGACCGGGATGCCCTTGCGCGGCGCCACGCCGCACGCGCGCTGGGCGGGTTGGGTGCGCAGGCCCAATCCGCGATTCCCACGTTGGAGAAATGCGCCCAAGACCGCGACTGGACCTTGCGCCAGGAAGCCGCCGATGCGTTGGCTCGGATCCGCGGACAACGCTGAATAACCTGCTTCCGTATGCGGAACTGGGACTGCAGCTCGGGAACGATCCCAAAGGCGTTCCTGCACTATCCGTAAGCATCCTCTTCAGATGGTTTCTTCGATTCGAAGAAGATACGTGGCTCGGCAGACCGGAGGGGTCAACGATCTGGGTGGGAGAATGTCAAGCATCGGACTGTTGCCGGAGGCACTCACGGGATACGGGTCCAGGTGAACGATGTTGAGTTGCCGCGCCAGCAGTTTCTGGCCGGAGCCGTCGTGGTCGATCGCTCTGCCGCGAAAGCGCCCACCACGCGAAGAAGCCCTCTCGTCGTCATGACCGACCTCGATTCAATCCTGTATATCCTGGCGATACATCTGCCCCCCAGACTGCGCCAGCATCAATCCGTTTGCCTGCGTGCCGCCCGTCGCCTAAAGTAGATGGGTCACTTCAAGGAGAACGGTCTGTGATCCTGGTCATCGACAATTACGATTCCTTTACCTTCAACCTGGTCCAGGCCCTGGGCGGTCTGGGCGCGGACCTGAAAGTCGTGCGCA
>CAYSBP010000149.1:0-7935 GCA_964429255.1 uncultured Planctomycetia bacterium | reverse complement strand
GAACGATATGGATCGTCTTCGAATGAGGCGGAAACGGCTCCCGCCGATCTGGTCATCACCCCAGGGCGCCGGGAGTTTATGGGCCGGATCGGGCCTGTTTGCCATACAGATTGCGTGCGGCTTCGGCCAGCGCGGGAATCTCCGTGAAGTACGCGCCATGCTCCTCCGGCCTTTGCACCACAACCACGCGACAGTCTTCCAGTCGCGCGGCCTTAAATTTCGCCAGAACGCCTCCTGTTTCGCCACTGTCCTTCGTGACCAGCGTCCGGATGCCGAACGCGCGGATGAGCGTTCGGTTCTCCTCGAGACCGAACGGTCCTCGCGCCGCGACGACCTGCTCCGGGGCGATTCCCGCTTGTTCGCATGCGGTCAGCGATTCAGGGTGTGGCAGCACGCGGACGACCAGGCGGGTGCCTGAACGGCGTGACGCCTCAACATACGGACGCAGGTTCCGGGAACCGGTCGTCAGAAGCACGGGCCCCGAACCGTCAAAGGCTTTCTGCGCGGCTTCCGCGTGATCCCGCGCAATGATCGACGCACATCGCGCGTCGGTCTCGCGCGCCTCCACGATGCCCGGCCGGTGGAATCGAAGCAGATTCACGCCCGCGGCTTCCGCGGCTTCGCGTGCGGTGACGCGCAGCGCGACCGCATACGGGTGGCTTGCATCGACCACCAGCGCGATGCCTTCGCTCCGGATCAACTGCGCCATGTCGGACGCGTCCAGTCGTCCGCACCGCCGGGAGGTATGCCGGTTCACGCCCACGTCCAGGGAAATATCGGTGGCCGTGCTGACCAGCACATCATACCCAACCGCGGCCAGCGCATCGGCCATCGCGCCCGTCTCGCGCGTGCCGCCCAGCAGGAGCAGCCGGGGACGGGAAGCCATCGCGCACTCTCCCTCTGCGTTACGCGTCAATCCGGTAGCCTCTCGGTGTGACGAAGTACGTATCCAATCGCCGCGACGAACGGTTCCCGATGATCACCATGCTGCGCATGCCGACATCGAGTTCCAGCAGGTGTCCAAGATCGCTTACAACGATGGTCTCCTCGGGCGTCCCGACGGCCGTGGCGACGCCCACGGGCGTGGTGGGAGGGCGATGAGCAAGGAAGATGCTCCTCGCTTCTTCCAACTGATGGACGCGTTTGTGGCTCCGAGGGTTGTACAGCGCCACCACCAGGTCTGCGCTTGCCACGGCTTCCAGGCGCTGACGGATCGTGGCCCAGGGAACCAGAAGATCGCTGAGACTGATGACGGCGAAGTCCAGCATCAGCGGCGCACCCAGCCGTGCGGCAGCCGCACTCGCAGCCGTAATGCCGGGGACGATCTCGATGGGAACACGGCACTTCTTCTGCACCGCAAGTTCCAATACCAGCCCCGCCATGCCGTAGATTCCGGGATCGCCGGACGAGACCAATGCGACGGTCGCGCCTTCCCGGGCGCGCTCCAAGGCCAGACGACAGCGCGGCAGCTCCTGGGTCATGCCCGTGCTGACCGTTTCTTTGCCGTCTGTCAGGTCGCGGATCAGTTCGAGGTAACGTCCGTATCCTACGACGACCGTGGACGACGCGATGGCCTGCTCGGCACGGCGGGTGCGATCGAGCGGTCCGCCGGGGCCGATTCCCACCACCAGCAGTCTTCCTCCGCCACGGCCACCGTGACGGGGCCGTGGATCCGTTTGGGTTGTCGCAGTCGTGTCCGGGTTCCGGCCAGCAGCGCGCACGGTTCGGCGACCGCCGGCAGTCCCACCCTTTGCGTAACGAATTCCGACCGGGTGAACGTGCGTTGGCATTTCCTTAACTCCTCCGAACGGATGAATCTGAGCGGTAGATGCAGCGATCGCGCGGCGCTCAACAGGCCGCGTTCGTCCGATTTGATGTCTGCGGACGCCAGCGTGCGAACTTCAGACAGCGGAACACCGGCCTCTTTCAGGGCGAGACGGATGGCCGTGCAAATGGCACGAGCGGACACGCCGCGCCGGCACCCGACCCCGACGATGAAGCGCTTCCGTGCCTCCGTGGTCGTGCTGATGACCGGCTCGGCACCGAGGACATGACCCGCTTCCTGCGCAAGTTCGTTGGCGCCGCCTTCGTGTCCGCTCAGCAGGCTCACGGCAAAACGCGCGCCGATATCCACGACCACGACCGCCGGGTCGCTCTTTTTGTGACGAGCGTGAGGCGCGATGGCTCGAACCACGACGCCACAGGGCATCACGTAGACCAGGCCGCGGTACTTCTTGAAAATCTTCGCCGTCAAATGGACGACGCTTGCGAACGAATGCCACCTTTTCTGGTCCGGGGTGCCGTCCGGCAGCGCAGCCTTCTCGTGGACGAACAGATCCGCGTTGCGCCATGCCACTGCCAGGCGCGATCCGACGCTGACCCCTTCAGGCGAAAGGGCGATGATGGCGCGCTTCATGGCTGGCGCTCCACACGTTTGCCGGTCCCATCGCGGCAGCCATGAGAGAAGGTCGCATCGTAGAGCTTCGAGACGGGCAGGCCTTTCCCGAGTGCCTTCGACACGATGATCATGGCCGTCTTCTGGATGCCGGCGTCGTTGACTTGTTTG
Organism: uncultured Planctomycetia bacterium; assembly: GCA_964429255.1. Classification (GTDB taxonomy): domain Bacteria; phylum Planctomycetota; class SZUA-567; order H5-PLA8; family H5-PLA8; genus CAYSBP01. The sequence continues at coordinate 5,369 of CAYSBP010000149.1, read as the reverse complement.
GCGATGGTGGAAAGCGTGCCCCGAAGGATCGTCTGGTCCGGCCAGGATGCGCGATAAACGACGGCCACCGGGCCATCCGCTCCGTAGTGCGGTGTCATCGCGGCCACCAACTCGTCGATCTGCGCCACGGAGAGAAACAGGCACAGCGTCGCGTGCGTTTCAGCCAGTCGCGAGAGGTGCTGCTCCGGAGGTACCGGCGTGCGTCCGCCCGCGCGGGCAAGAATGATGACCTGTGCGAGTTCCGGGACGGTCAACTCGGTTCGCAAGGCTGCTGCGGCCGCCTGAAACGAACTCACACCCGGTACGACATCGTACTCGATGCCCAGCGCATCCAGTTCACGCATCTGCTCGCCGATGGCGCCATAGATGGACGGATCGCCGGTATGAAGGCGGATCACATCCACCCCACGATCACGCGCGTGTCGGCAGAGTTCGGTGGTCTCCTGAAGATTGAGGGTCGCCGAATCGTGTTTTTCCGCATCCTTCGGAAGCAGTTCGAGCACGGCAGGGCTGACCAGCGAACCGGCGTAGATGCAGCAGCGCGCGCTGCGCAGCAGCCGCTCCGCCTTGCGTGTCAGCAGTTCGGGATCCCCCGGGCCGGCTCCGACAAAGAAGACCTTCATAGCGCTCTCCGTTGCTTCTCGACGGCGCGGTTTGTATTCACCAGGATGATGGCCAGGTATCCCGCGTCCGATTCCTTGTTCAGAAACGGTCGCAGGTCCCGCTCAATACGCTCTTCGTCCAATCCAACGCGCGCAGCCAGCACGCTCTGTTCGAGCAGGCCCAGTTCGTCGAGCAGTCTGACGATGGTCTGCAGACGCCGGCCGATCTTCATGATGACGACCGTGCCGCCGCCCTCCATCGCCCGGCGGACGGCGGTCGGATCGTCGCCGGCGGGGACGACGGTCAGCGGGGACTTGCCCTCGCCCAGCGGGAAACCGGCCGCCGCGGCTGCTGCGCCCATGGCCATGATTCCAGGCACGGTGACCACACGCGCCTCTGGTAGGACCTCGCGCAATGCGCGCACCAGGTAGATGTAGGTCGAGTAGAGCAGCGGGTCGCCCAGCGTAAGGAAACAGGCATCCTCGCCGGTTCGCAGGACGCCCGCCACCGTCTCGGCGGCGGCGTGCCAGTGCCGGTCCAGGTCCTCGCGGTCGCTGGTCATCGGGAAGACCATTTCATGCACCTGCGCCGAAGCACCGATGTGGCTGGCCGCTATGCTCCGCGCCAGGCTGTCCTCCGTCGCTCGCGAACGCGGGGCGAAGACATGCGCGCAACGGGACAGCAGTTTGGCGCCCTTCACGGTGATCAGGTCCGGATCGCCCGGGCCGATGCCGATGCCATACAACGTTCCGGTCGAAGGGTCTTTGCTCATGGTTTTTCCCGCAGAGGTTGATCGGAAAGAAGGATGAGAATGGTGCGTGAAGAGGCCTTAAGGTTCGCGAGTTCCGCCGCCGTCACTTCGCGGATGCGCTCTTCAGGCATCGTCAGGTCTTCGCACACGACGATCCGGCGTTCCGGCCGAAGCCGTTCGGCCAACGCAGCCGTCCAGCGAAGCGCATCCTGTGTGCCGGCCAGGACGGCGATGCGGTCAGCGTGTTCCAGTACCGTGTCGGGCATGTCGGGCTGGCGCCCGTGCGCGTCCACGATGCAGGCGCCGGTATAGTCCAATCCAAGACGGGCGAACGCGACACTCAGGGAACTGAGTCCCGGTATCACGCGACAGGCCTCGATTCCGAAGCGCCGCAGCACGGGTTGTGCGAGGCTGCGGATGCCCGGATCGCCGGTGACCAGCACCGCCACCTGCCGGTCCTTGATGCCCTCTGCGATCGCGTTCAGCGCGGCGCTGACATCGGCGCCGACCGCGCAGCGCTCCGCGTGGCTTTCAGGAAACAGCGCAAAGAGGCGCTGCGATCCGACCAGCAGTGCGGCTTCGGCCACCGCCTGGCGTGCGGCAGGCGTGACGTACTCGGCGCCGCCGGGACCGCACCCCACGATCAGAATCCTGGGTTTCGCTATCGCCATCCGGATACGTCTCCATCGGATCCAAGCCAGTCGCCGCGAAGGTTTACCAGTACCGCCGCCACGCGGCGAGTTCCACCCAGCCGGTCCCCGATTGCGCCGGCGATCTCGGCCGCCAGCGCATCACCGACGCGACGCTGCAGATCCGGATCCAAGGCGGCGAAGAAGGCTTCGACGGTTACGGGGAGTGGCTGGCATATCGGAACCGGGTCCACGCGACGGGCGACATCGGCCACCACGCCGACGGCGCTTTGCGAACGTGACGAGTGCGTATCCCACTCGCCGACCGTCAGTTTGGCCAGCTTTCCCGGATGGCCGACGGCGAGCACGTTGCGCATGGGCGTCGATGCGGCCTCATCCAGGATGAAGCCCCATTCGTTGCTGACCTCGATGACCTGCTCCCGTCGCAAGGCGGGAAAATGTCGCCGCGCCGCGCGTTCGCCGATGTGGCCCGGCACGAGAACGAGATCCCGGCAGCCCGAAGCCAGTGCGACGTTCAGCGAGCATTTCAGCGAGGTTCGAAGGGCCTCGTGGCTGAACGGCCGGACGCGGCCGGTCGTGCCGAGAATGGAAAGCCCGCCTGCAATCCCCAGACGCGGATTGAAGGTCTTCTCCGCCAGTTCGCGTCCGCCGGGAATGGAAACCGTAACGCGAACGCCTCGCGGCGTGACTTCGCGCACGGCTTGACGGATCATCGCCCGTGGAACCGGGTTGATCGCCGGTTCGCCGACGGGAACAGCCAGGCCCGGAAGTGTCACGGTGCCGACGCCTTCTCCCGCGGCGAACAAGACCTCATCGCCCGGTTCCCAACGCACCGCGGCCAACACGACGGAGCCGTGCGTGACATCCGGATCGTCGCCGGCTTCCTTGCGCACGCCGGCTTCGATGGCAGACGCGTCCGCCGGCGAAGGTCCGGCGCGCACGACGGCCAGGCTGACCCGGGTGCCGTCCGGAAGGGACACGTCCACCGTCTGTGGCGCGGGCCGGCCGGCCAGTACCATCGCGGCAGCCTTTGCGGCGGCAGCGGCGCATGTCCCGGTCGAGAAGCCCTCGCGTCCCAGGTTCACGGTGTGCGGTTCTCCGCGCGGACAGGCCGATCTTCGGATTTCACCAGCACATCCTCCGGAAGGAGTTCCAGCAGGCGTTTCCGCGCCTCGCCGATGGTGAGCGGCAGGCCATTGATCGGAACGCCATCCAGGTTCTTCATCTCGTGCAGCAGGCGGGAGACATAGGGCAGCCGCAGGCCGGCCTGGTCGAGCATTTCGTGGTCGAGGAAGATCGTCTCGGGCGGCCCGTGTTTCACCACGCGCCCGCGACTGAGGACGTAGATGCGGTTGGCGAAGAGCGGCAGGAGATCCACCGAATGCGTGGCCAGGATGATGGTCATGCCCTGGGTCTGGTTGAGTTGTTTGAGCAGTCGCACCATCTGCGCTTCACCGGCGGGATCCAGTCCGGCCGTCGGTTCGTCGAGGATCAGGATGCGGGGGCGCATGGCGAGCACGCCCGCGACCGCCACGCGTTTCTGCTCGCCAAAGCTGAGGTGGTGGATGGCCCGGTTCATCAAGCCGTCGGCGCCTACGGATTGCAGGGCGTCCTGCACGCGCTGGCGCACTTCCGCTTCCGGCAACCCGAGGTTTCGCGGGCCAAAGGAAACGTCTTCAGCCACCGTCGCGCCGAACAACTGATCGTTCGGGTTCTGCAGCACGACGCCCAGCTGCTGGTACAGCCGCTCGGCCGGGATGCGCTGGATGTCCTCGTTGTCGAGCGTCACCGTGCCGGTGCCCTTGATCAGTCCGGCCAGCACTTTGATGAGCGTGGTTTTGCCCGAACCGTTGGAGGCCAGCAACGCCAGGAACTCGCCCGTGTGGACCTCGAAGTCGATGTCCTCGAGGGCGCGCGTGCCTTCTTCGTACGTGTACGAAAGGCCTGCCACCCGGATGGCCGGGCAAGCCGAAGTGGCGGTTGCGGTCTTGACCGGTTCCTTCACAGCAGCACTCCTTCGGAGAAGACGAACGCTGCTGCGAGCACAAGCAGGGACGTCAGCAATACCAGCACATCGCTGAAACTCAACGGGGTGAACGGACCGAAGGGGATCTGTCCTCGGTAGAGCCGCAGCCGCATCGCGTCGTAGGTGCGGGCCGACTGGTCCAGCGAGCGAACCAGCACCATCCCCGCAAGCGTACCGACGGAATTCAGTGCGCGTCGCGGGTTCGAGTACCCCAGTCGAACGCGCTGCGCCTGCGCAACGTCCTCGGTCTGGTCCAGCAGGACGAAGGTGTGTCGATACATCAGCATCGCGATTTCAACCCAGGTGGCGGGGAAGCGCAGCCAGCGCAACGCATGAAACAGGCGGTGTACCGGTGTCACCGCGCCCAGCAGTACCATCACGCCCACCGCGCCCAGCACGCGCAACCCGATCCGAACGCCTTCTTCGGCGCCTTCGGACCAGAGCGTTATGCTCCAGCCGAAGAGGGAGAACTTGAAGAGCGGCGTCGTGCCCGTCAACAACGCCTTGAGTACCACCAGCACCAGCACGAAGCCCAACGGTGAAAGTATTCGCCAAAGCAGCAAGCGAACGGGCAAACGCAAGACGATCAGGGCGGCCACGCTAAAGGCCAGCAGACTCAGTGGCAGAAACGGACACCTCGAAAAGAGAATCGACACGATGGCCGCAACCGCGGCGAGCAACTTCACGCGCGCGTCCAGACGGGCCAGGGCGTTCTCACGACAGGCGACGATGTCGCTGAAGAGATCGATCATGGCGCGTTTCCGGTCGGGACAGGAGCAGCGGGTGTTTCCTTCGCCGGCTTCTTCGAAGGAAAAAGTTCACGGTAATAGTAGCCTGCGACGAAGCCTCCCACCATCCCCGCAACCAGGAAGACAAAGAGCAGCAGATCGCCCTGATCCGTATTGATGTACGGGTCACGGGCTGGACGCCCGGCGGCCTCCGCAAAGTGCTCGACGACCGTTTCGTCAACGCCGGGCCATGCGCCCGGCTTTTCCGGCGTGGCCGCGGTCGTGGTCTCCTCTGCCGCTCCCAGCGCAAGACAGAGCCCGAATGCCAGCCATGGAACGATGGTTGCGCGGTTCACGCTTTCGCTCCTTTCAACAGTGCTTCGAGCAGTTCCGGACGGCGCGAACGTACGAACCCATACGCGGCCATCGAGATGAACCCTTCGGCGACGCCCAGCGGTACCTGCGTTGGCGCAAAGGCCAGAAGCACCGCCAGGAAAAGACTGACCGGCGAAGCATCGCCATGCAATCCCGACGCCAGTTCGATGGACGTGGCGGTATACGTGGCCCAGTCCGACACCAGCCCGGCCATGAAGGCGGCGCCAAGGATCGAG
>CAYSBP010000148.1:0-7938 GCA_964429255.1 uncultured Planctomycetia bacterium | reverse complement strand
CCGAGTCGAAGAGGATTATTCATGGGGAGGGGCCCATGAATAATCCGGGCTAATGGTTAAACTCGGAGTCCGTATAGCAGTGGACGCAGCCGCGGTTGCAGGTGCGGGTGATGTTCCAGGCCACGATGGGGCGCCGTTCGGCGGCGCTGCGGGCCACGGCGTGCGGATGACCTTTCGGGATCGCGTTGGGCTCCTGGAGCGCCTTACCGTAGCGATAAGGTGTCGAGCCGGATTCACGGTGGAGTGAGCTTCTTGAGATCGGCCGTCTACGCCGTGCGATTCATCGCGTTCTTCCAAGAGCGCCCGCCTTCAGATAGTGGGCCGGCGGATCCCTGACAAGAATCTCGATAAACGCGTTGTGCTTCTCCTTCGCGAAGAACTCCTCCTTCTTCTGCTTCACCTTGGCCGCATAGGCGAGCGCCGAGGCCTGCTCGGCCGCATCCTCAAACGTCGGCTCCTGCTTGGGCCGATATCCCTCCCGCTTCACGATCAGATACGCGGTGCCCGTATCCACGGGATCGGAGAGGGTCCCGTCCCGCAGTCGCTCCGCGATACGCTCCTCCTCGGGGAATGTCCCGCTCGGCCGGTCCGGTTGCCCGCCGTGCATCAGCAGACCGCCGGCCTGGTCGTAGGGAGAATCGTAGGCCAAGGTGGCGGCCAAGGTCGCAAAATCCTGCCCTTCGTTCAACCGCTGATGGATCTGCTTCGCCGCCTGCGCCGCGGCCTCGGGTGTCTTGAACCGGTCCTTGGGGATACGGATGCGGCGAAGTCGCCAGGCGTCCGGCTTGCGAAACTCATCCGGATGCGCCTCAAAGTACTCACGCGCCGCCTTGGGCGAGTCGACCACATAGCCGACATTCATATAGACGACTTCCCGACGGAAGAGCTCGCGGCGCAGGCCCAGCTCCCACTCGCGCATCGTCTGTCCCTTGCGTTTGAGCGCCGCGCCAAGCTCCTCTTCCCCCCCCGCCGCCTTGATCATCTCGGTCCGCAACCGCCGCACCTCGTCGCCTTCCAATCGTTTGAAACTATCCATGACGCGCGACGGCGGTGTAGCAGGATCGAAGCGCGCGACAAAGTAACGGACAACCCGTTCCCGATGCGCCTCTCCGAGCAGGTCCAGGATGGCATCGTGCACGACCGTCCGCAGTGCGCCCTGCCAGCCGTCGCGAATGGCCTTCTCGACGTCGGCAGCGCTGAGACTCCCGCGCGACTGCCGCTCCTGAATCAGGTGCCACGTGTCGTCGAAGGCGGCTTCGACTTCGCGCAACCCGATGGGCTGTCCGTTGACCCGCAAGGCCACCGTGTTGGCCGTGGGCGAAACGGGCTCTTCGGCGGCCGCAACCCCGGCCATCCAGCACGCCATGAACAGGAGATGAATCCGCAATTCGCAATCCCCGCCCCGACTCATCACGGTTCCTTCGCCAGACGATCGAAGATGGCCAGCAGCGCTTGCTCGGGTGTCAACGCCGGGTCTTCCTCCGGGATCGGTTGCGGCTTGACGGCATCCTTGCCGACCGGTGGTGGAGGTGCCGGCGGTGGTGGCGGCGGCATGGCGTTCCGCACACATTGGCGCAACTCGTTCAACGGCCATGCAAAACGGGGCTCCGTCCAGGTACCCGAGACGCGCAAGGCCCGTTCGCCGTTGGTCATGTCTTCCTGAAACTGCTCCCGTTGCGCTCTGGGCCATTCGCCCAGTCGAAGCGTCCTTCGAGCCTCGACCGGCAGTTGCAGCGGGTGGAGACTCAGCGCCCCATCAATCAATCCGTCGCTCAACCGCACGCGTCCCGACGCAGACAGTTCCAGCCCCAGCGAGGCACCCCGCCCGACCAGGCGTGAAGGGCGCAAGTCGGCGATCCCATGGCTGACCACGAACTGCAGACGCGACGGCTCGAACTCCAGCCGCTCCGACGTGTAGCCGTAACCACCCAACATCACCGAAGCGGCCGTCAACAGGGCATTCCAGTGCGCCGCACCCGTCCCCGGCAGATCCCGCAGGATCTCGCCCCCCCCGAGCTGTTGCGGTCCGCCGATCCGCGTCCAGACCGTGCGGGCGAGCACGGGGAGTCGGTCGGCGAACGGAGCGTCGGCCGGCGGCGCGGTCACGCGTGCAAAAGCGGACGGCGGGTCGACGGTCACCTCGCGAAGATGCACGTCCGCCGCCCCTTCCCAGCTCGGCCCGGGGGAAACGCCGGCGCCCCGCAGTTCACCCTCGACCGTGAAATGGCCGCTCGCTCGATAGTCATCGGCCGCCAACCCCAGCAGCGCCTGGAGAGGGGCCTTCGTCAATTCGAACTTCTGGCTGTGCGCGATCTGCGGATGGTTCAGGTCATAAAATGCGGTGGTCAGGAGCAGATCGCCGTCCACATACTTGACCGCGCACAACGGGACGGTGAGTTTCAGATCCCGAAGGCTGTAGCGCGGCACGTTCAGTCCGTCCAACGTCCAGGATTTCATTTTCAAAGACGGCGTCTGCAGTGCGCCGTCCGCACGGATCGCACGCAGCGTCTCGAAGGGATGGGTGTCCGCGGCCTCTTCCTTGGGCAACGATCCCTTGAAGTGAACCAGGCGCACGGTCCGCCACGCCTCGGCCAAGCGGTCGACATCAACGGCGGTTTCGAAGTGCAGCGGAAGGTTGAGCTGCAACGGATACGGCGGTTTCGCGAAGGCCCCCTGGAGGCTCTGATCGGGCTGCACGGTCGCCATCAGCAATTCCGGAATCCGCACCACATGCTTGCTGAGCGCGGCAGGGGTGTTGCCCGCGCCCGGCCTGACGTGCAGCAGCGTGACCTTCAGATCCCGTCCGTCGATGCGCGCGAGCGAAACACCCAGTTGGCCGTTCAGCTCCATCCGCGTGAATTCACCGCGATCGGTATCAGCCGTGATCCGGAGCTGGTCGCATTTCAGGTCGACCCGCACGCGATCCTGGCGCACGTCGGGGGCCAACGCGAGGAGCGAGGCGAGCGAACCGCGCACGTCGAGGGCCAATTCGTTGACCAGGCCCTCATACGACCATCCGGGAAAACGGGGCAACGCGCGTGCCAGGGTGGGAACGTCGATGCGACGCACGGTCAGCCGTCCGATCACCTGACCATCGGCATTGCTGTACGAGAAGTCCTCCAGTCGGACATCCTCAAAAACCGGCCCCCCCTTGATCGTGCCGTCTTTCAGTCTCAGGGTCTCGAAGATTCGGCCCCCATCGCGGTTCGTGGAGATCCTGGCTTGACCTTCCTCCAGCCGCAGTTCGAGAGGCCCGCCCTCGAGTGCCAGGGTCTTGAACGAGTAAACCCTCGATCCGCCCTTGGACGACAGCGGGAATAACCCGTCGACACGGAGGCACAACGGCTGCCCGGCTTCCTTCCGGTACACCCAGGCCGGATAGAGATGGCGGATACCAAGGTCGGCCGCATCCAGGTCGGCCCGCATCGCCAGGTAGAGGTACTCCCCGTCAGGCGAGAGGGTCAGGCAGGCGGTGTCCTTCTCCGGCAACGTCCAGGGGCCTTTGAGCCTCAGCGCCGGGGCCGGAGCGCCACGGGTCAACGAGTGCGCAGCGGGCAGCGCGATCAGGGCATCGGTCAGGAAGTGCCCGTACACACGCCACGATTGGTCTTGTTGCGCGATCCCCTCGAGACCGACGGAGGTCAGCACCCAGGGGCCTTGCGGATCCACCGCCCGCGAGCGCAGCATGCGCCTCAGGGCGGTGGGTACGAAATCGGCGAACGAATTCTCGCGCGCGTCCTCCGGATGCGAAGCCAGCCAGTGCGCGTACGACGGTGCGTCGAAGACCAGTTGGTGAATCACCAGGCCTTCGCTCATGTGATCGAGCAGTCGCACCGCTTCCAGCGGCGTGCCCTGGGCCCGCCCGAAGATTTCGCGGGCCAGTTTCCGCACGCCGCGCAGGCGTGCAACCAGATTGAGCTCTTTCAGCCAGAAGGCGTTATCCACCCCGGCCTCCTGCTGGAACACCAGTTTGGTCAGATGCGCCTTGTCCTCGCGCCGGTTAAAGGAGGCACTGAGTTCGAGCGAACCGCTCACCACTGGATCGATGAGCCACGCATTCAGCCCGGGCAGTTCCAGTCGGCGCAGAAAATCAAAGGCCGCCGGCTTGACGGTGCCGGCGATCTGCAGCGATTCCGCCGCGTCGGGCCACGACTTCCCCGGAACGCGAATCCGAGTGGCCAATCGGTCCAGGAGATCGAGGTCGAGGTCCGTTGCGGCGAAACTGAAAGTGCCCACCTGGCCCCGCACCTTGACGTTCAGCGCATCGAACCGCCGCACATCGGGCTCTTCCCTGCTGGGAGCGGGGCGATAGCGGTACAGACCCTCGATCGAGAGTTCGGGGGAGGGTTCAAGCCATCTCCACCATCGCGGTTTCTCGTCCGGCTTGGCCGGCGGCGCGAAGACATGGCCGGACGCTGCCAGGTTCCGGCCGTTGGCTGTGATCCGGAACTGCGCATCGAACGGCTGCTGCCCTACGGAGAAGCGTTTCAGCGGCCGGGTGACCGTCAGGTCGCCATCCGCGCCCAACTCGCCCGAGATGCGATAACGCTCCAGGACGTCCGTCCCCAGAAAATCACCGGCCCATTTCAGATAAGGGCTGAACCGACCCTCGAAGGCCTCCATGTTGGAACGGATCGTCAAGGAGGGAACGCGAACGATCTCCCGATCGGTTTCGCGCGTCACTTCGACGTTCAACCGCGCGTAGGGCTGCTGCTGCTCGGTGCCCGTCTGAAGCCTCAAGACCAGATGCGGATCGGCCGGCGTGTGATTGCCCGGCAGACGTTGCAGCGACGCCGCGTACACCTGCGGGTAGTAGTCCAGGATGAAATACACGGGCACCGGCGCGGGATCGGAAGCCCACTGACGCGCGATCTTGCCGTCCAGACCCACTTTGACCTGACGTGTGCCCGCGCGCGCACCCGAAGGAACGATTGTCGAGAGGGCCATAAACGACAGATTCATCTCTTCCTCTACCGGCCGGTCGAATCCGAAGAGGTCGAGGACCGGGCCATACTGGATCCAGAACTCACGCCCTCGCAGGTTAACCTTCAGAAAGGTCTTCAGGCTGAACTGGTCAAGTTGGTCGAGGGACGTCAACTCCGTGTCTTCCGTGCTTTCGATCGAGAAGGCATCGGAGGTGGCTTTGAGACGTCCCTTTACATCGGTGATGTCGCCCTTGGGTGTCGATCCAGCCGTGGCATCCAGGTTAGCGGTAAGACGCAGTTGCTGCCAGACGGGCGGGGCCGCCGGAAGGGGAGACGGCACCAGCACACGGGCACTGCGGTCCAGTTCGATCATGGCCCGGATGCGCGTCTGCGGACCATGCCCCTCGCCCGCCGTCTGGGACTTCGCTTCGCGCTCAAACGACACGCTGGCCTTGAGTCCGCCCTCGATGCGCCCTTTAAGTTGCAGCCGTTCGCCCACGTCCGTCGCGCAGAGATCCTGAAGCCGCGAGCGCAGGTCGATCTCAAAGGCCTCCCCGCCCACGGCATTGCGGCGCAGGCTGGCCCGCAGGACCAGCGCCTTGGCCTCCGCATGGCTCCGCGCAGCATCCAGCGTGTGGTCCGCGCGTAGATTGATCTCCATGTCCGTGGGCCAGCCCTTCTCGAAGTCATAGGAGAATCGATCGACGGAGACCACCGTGGGGATGTGGCCCAGCGGCGGACGATCGGGCTCCAGCAACGAGACCAGGCTCTCACTCTCCACGGAGCCCGTCACTTCGCACCGATCGAGCTTCGCGAAGGAGATCCTCAACTCGCCCGTCACCGGTTTCCCAGGAACGATCTTCTTCTGTTCGCTACCGCGCACCCGCCACTCCCAGCGCAGGTGCTGGCAGAGACGCGCCAGGTCGAACGACTTCAGCGCGAGCGTGAAGCGTCCGTCGCCAATCGTCTCGGGGGCGATGCGGCCCATCGCGTCGAAGAGGCGCACTTCGCCGGACAGTCCGAGGCGGGGCGCTGCCTGCCCTGCGCCCGGCACGCCCGTCTCGGGCCTCGCCTGAAGCTCAACGCTCAGTTTCTGGACGAAATCGCCCTGCGCGATGCGCAAGGCGATGCCCGAAAGAGCACTCTCGATCCCAGCCAGACGATCCCTGAACTCCACCCGGCCGTCGTTCACCGTGACCTCGGCCTCCAGCGCAGCCAGGGAACGCAAACCCTCCGATATCCGACGCCCCAGCTGGGCCAGTACATCCTCCATATTGCTCAACGCACCACCGTCGCGCTCGATCCGTTCGACCCGCAGCAACGGCCTGCTCAGCGTGAGCCGGCCACGTCGTACCTCCCTGAACCGGCTGCTCAAAAAAGGCCACAGATCGACCGACAGCTCCATCTCGGGTACTTCCAGCAGATGGGAGTCCTCGGGAAACGGATCCCGATTGGCAATCGTCAGATTCCGCACCACGATCCGGCCGTCCAGTGCGAACAACTCCAACTCGCCGATCTCCACATTCTCACGCCCGACCGCCTGCTCGACCGATGCGAGAATCTGCGCCTGCCACCAACTCTCGTTGAACCATAGAAATCGCAGCATGACGAGCACCAGAAGAACCGCCGCCACACTGCCCAGCGCATAGACACAGAGACGCCAGGGGAAGCGCCACCTCCCCTGATCCGAAACCAGTCGCATCTGCACCGGCCCCATCGAAACCCGCTGGCCCTGCCGGACCTGCTGTGGCCCGGTAACGGGAGCGCTCTCGATCATGATCGCGGCTTTCTCGCTGAACGGCCGGATCAGTACCTTCTCCCCATCCACTTTCAGATAGGCATGCACCGGCAAGACACCTTCTCCGTGCACGCACACTGCACACGACGAATCACTACCGACACGGCTCTCACCGGCCGGAACAGGAAAGCGTCCTTCGGATGTGACCAAGGCAAACTGTGACATGAATCCCTGATTGCGCAAAACCTGAAAAGGCACCCAATCCAAAAACAGAACCCGCACCACGTGCAGGAAGCCGTTGGGGGATTCTACCCCGCCGCGCCCAAGGTTCAAACCATTAGGAGTTGCGCAAAGACAACACCAAACTGCTTTCTGGACGCACATAACGGCCACACCTTGAGTCGCCTCAACGTGTTTTTATATCGGCACGCGGTTGCGCCACATTCCAGTCGGTCGTGCCGACCGAACACGGTGAGAGCAACGACGAGTTCGCTCCGCCAAGCAGTGTCCCGTTACAAAGCCCACAACCCGCCAGCAGACGGTCTACCTAACGAACAGTGCCCCCTTTTGCAGTTGTTCACCCATACAACAATCAATCCGTGTGTTGTTCAAATGAACAGCAAATCAGGTTTGTATTTTTAGTCATAACTATAGCAAATTACTTGCTTTAAAGAAAAATTGTTTTGCTTTCATAATTGGTCCACAACTCGCGATGTGGGTAAACCAGATGGCGGAACTGGAGACCGCCAAGGGTTCGAGAGAAAGAGGGCTATCAAGCCCAAAGGAGATGAGAAAATGAAGAACACAAGTGGACTTCTGGGCCTGGGAGCGGTCTTTGCGGTTTTGATGGTCTTCGGGATGAGCAGCAGCGCCTTCGCGTTTCATCACCCGGGTGGAGGCCATCATGGTCATCATGGTTGGCGTGGCGGCCATGGCGGCCATGGCTTTGGTCTTGGCTTCTCGATTGCGCCGCGTCCCTCCGGCTATTACACGACGGTTACCGAGACGGTGATGCTTGCTCCCGAGCGAGTCGAACAGTTCTGGGTCCCAGCCGAGTTCACGACCGTAACGAACTCGGACGGCACCACGCAGCAGGTCAAAGTCCGTGACGGCTACATGGCTTCGCGTGTCATCCCTGCCCAGTACACAACGGTCTCCAGACAGGTCTGGGTGCCGGGTGGCGGTCCGAGTATCAGAGCGGGATTCGGGTTCAGGTTCTGAAGCGAACGAGCGCCCCGCTTCAAACCGAAGGGCTCCCGATCATCGGGAGCCCTT
>CAYSBP010000147.1:5387-7981 GCA_964429255.1 uncultured Planctomycetia bacterium | reverse complement strand
CCGGGCTAGAGAGCACGCCAAAGAAGCGTTTCGGAGGAATGAATCGCTGGCCGTAAAGAAATAGCTGCAATGGCTGGAGGCGTTTCTCTAAGCGAAGAATGCGCTGCAAGGCATTAACCGCATCGCGCCGTTATCGATTTACCGGACGGTTACACTTGAAGGTTGGGTGGACATGCAGAAGAATGTGCTTCCGGAACATCCCTTGGCATGGCTGTACTTCGCCAGTCTCATTGTGCTGGCGGTCTTTGTTGTGGTGAACCTGTTTTTTCGCGGTCGTGATCCGTGACCTTGAGACCGCCAAGGAACAGGAGGAGAAGGCGGATGATGATCTGGGTGGGTTTTATTGCATTTGTTCTTCTGATGCTGGCGCTCGACCTGGGCGTATTTCACCGCAAGGCACACGTGGTTTCGGTGAAAGAAGCCGTGGGTTGGTCGCTGGTCTGGATGACGATGGGGCTTTCCTTCTCCATTTTCATATATTTTGCCTATGAGGCGAAATGGTTTGGCCTGGGAACGGTGGTTGATGCAGCCGATGGGTTAATGATCAATGGTCACACCGCCGTAGGGAAGTACCTGACTGGTTATGTGGTGGAGAAGTCACTGAGCGTCGACAATATCTTCGTGATCGCCATGATCTTCGCTTTTTTTTCAGTGCCGGCCATTTACCAGCACCGCGTGCTTTTCTGGGGCATCCTGGGCGCGCTGGTCCTGCGCGGTGCAATGATCGCCCTGGGCGCGAAACTGATAGCCGAGTTCCACGGAATCCTCTACCTCTTCGCAGCCTTCCTGATCCTGACCGCGATCAAGATGCTGGTGGTCAAGACGGATCATTCGGATCCGAGCCAGAATCTGGTGGTCCGATGGGCGCGGCGTTTCTTCCCGGTGACCGCGGGGTTCCACGGCGAACACTTCATGGTTCGGGCGGGCACCGCGGCATCTCATGAAAGCGCCGTGCCTGGTGCGGTGGCCCTGCCGGACGACGTGGTGGACCGGGCGAAGCCGAAGACGCTGATGCTCACTCCGCTGGCGTTGGCCCTGATCATGGTCGAAACCACTGATGTGATCTTTGCGGTCGATTCGATCCCGGCCATCTTCGCCATCACGACCGATCCGTTCCTGGTCTTCACCAGCAACGTCTTTGCGATCCTGGGTCTGCGGTCGCTCTACTTCGCGCTGGCTGGCATGATGGACAAGTTCCGCTATCTCAAGGTGGCGCTGGCCGTGGTGTTGCTGGTGGTGGGTGTGAAGATGCTGATTGCCGGCTGGCTGAAGGAGGTCGTTGGCGAACACTTCAATCTGTACCTGCTGGCCGTAGTGCTGGCGATCCTGGCGGCGGGAGTGTTCGGCTCGCTGCTGGCGGACCGCCGGCGTAAGTGAAGTATGGGATGCGCCGCCGCAGCGGCGCTATAGATCGGCTTGATAGCGACCGTGCAGGTGGGTTTCCCCTTCATGTGGAACATCAGCCGTGACCGGCTGCCCAAGATGAAACGGCGCACGATTCACCGGACGATCAGCCATGCATGCCCGTGTCGGGTTCTAACGCACATAACACCACGCAACGTGAGCCGTCAGGCGCAGCTTTGCCGAAAGGGGGTTGTAAGAACCTCGAGCCATTGGTATACGCGCCGGAGCATTCCGTCCGTCCCGGTAACCCATTGTTCACCTTGAAAGGAGCCTTTCGAATGACTGGCCACACGGACATCCGCATCGGATCGATGGCCCCCGCCAAACCCGAGTACCTCCGGCAGGTCGTCGGGCACGGCTTCGAGTCGTTCGAGATCAACTGGTGGAAGTACGTCGAAGAGCCCAACCTTAAGCAGACCGCTGAGGACTGCCTTCGCATCCTCGACGGCACCGGCGCGATCGTCAGCAGTATTGGCGTCTACGGCAACCCGCTGATCGACAAGAAGACGGCCAAGGACTGGGCGCGACTGATCGACGCATGCCAGTACTTCAAGTGCAACGTCGTCTGCGGTTTTGCAGGCCGCATCGTGGACAAGCCGGTCAACGAGTCGATGAAGGCCTTCAAGAAAGTCTTCGCCCCGCTGGCCAAACGTGCCGCCGACAAGGGCGTCAAGATCGCCTTCGAGAACTGCGACATGGGCGGCACCTGGACGCATGGAGACTGGAACATCGCCCACGCCCCCAACGCCTGGGAGATGATGTTTAATGAAGTGCCCGCCAAGAACGTCGGTCTGGAATGGGAGCCCTGCCACCAGATGAACAGTCTCGTGGATCCGCTTCCGCAGCTCCGGAAGTACGTCGATCGCGTCTTCCATGTCCACGGCAAGGACGCCACGATCAACTGGGAAATGCTGCGCACCTACGGCATTCGCAGCGGCAAACCATGGGTTCACCACCGCACCCCTGGTTTCGGCGACACGAACTGGACGGATGTCATCAGCATCCTGCGCATGGGCAAGTTCCAAGGCTCGATCGACATCGAAGGCTGGCATGATCCCGTGTACCGCGGCGACCTGGAGATGACCGGCCAGGTGCACGCGATGAACTATCTGAAGCGCTGCCGCGGCGGCGAGTTTGTGGAGAACCCGAAGTAACGGGTCCGTGCTGATGGTCCGGTGGCGAATTGGGCC
>CAYSBP010000147.1:0-5287 GCA_964429255.1 uncultured Planctomycetia bacterium | reverse complement strand
GCTGCGGCGGCATACGGGACCTAACCGTTGGCCGCGCCCGCGGTGTCGCAGGTACTCTGGCCTTTCGGCGGACTACTCCTTCGACGGAACGATCTTCTGCTTCTGAACACCGTGGTTTTCGTTCAGCTTCCGCACAGAACATGCCGATAGTTCTTTTACGCCGACAGTAACTGGCCGACGAACGGTGGACGGGCGCGAAGAGGTTGGGTGGGATCGCGCCCGGGTGGGTTCGGCTGATGGAAAAGGAGCTCGTCTATGGCCGCCGCTCAAGTCGAGAAAACCGAGGTCATGCGAACCGGCGGGACGGAGACGAAGGCATCATCTGCTCGGACGCCGTTGCCCTCGGTCTTTCAGGCGGCCGAACGTGCGGCTGAGTTCTTCGATCACCTTCGCTCTCACTACCGCGAGACGCGGCGCAGCAAGGTGGAGATCGATGCCGAGATCCGGTTGCTGATGGATGACGGGTCGCTCTTCGACCAGGGATCGGCTAAAGTCTGCAATATCTCGCCTTCGGGCGCGTTGTTGAAGGACATTCACCTCTCGAAAGACAGTTTCCCGGCCTCGCCGTTCCGCATTGAGATGGTGCTTCGCAGCGGCGACTACGAGGGTATTGGCATTCATGTCAAGCCTGTTCGCTTCGTGCAGGAACAGCGTGGCATGGGTGTGAAATTCGAAGAGATCTTCGTCGCGGCCTGACCATCCGAAGAATGACCGAAGGAGACGAGGCCCGTCGTGGGGGACGGGCCTCGTTCGTTTTCTGCACGAATGGGGCGGGTTGTCGCGCGCGGTCGGAGACCGCTGCGGCATCGTCCCCAACGGGCACCTCCATCCAAGCTGCCGTGTGCGTCTCCACGCGTCTGGAGTTTCCGCGGATCGGTGCTGTGGCCGGCACCCGCAAAGAACCCTCCTGTACATCCTGGTCAGAAAAAGATCCTGTCAAGACCACTGCATACTTTGCGGCGCGGGCACGCACATGGTATGGTCGTCCCAGCACATAGGGGCGGAGGACGAATCATGGACATTCACGGGTTGTTGGCGGATCGCACTCGGAACATAGAGGCGTCCGGGATTCGCAAAGTATTCGATCTTGCTGCTTCATTGAAGAATCCGATCGATCTTTCCATTGGCCAGCCCGATTTCGACGTGCCGGACGAAGTCAAGCGCGTGGCGCACCAGGCCATCGATGCGGGATTTAACCGCTACACCCCGTCGGCTGGTTGGCCGGAAGCGAGGCAGCTCATTCTGGACCGATTTGAGCGCAAGCACGGTATGCGACCGGAATCGGCCGTGCTGACCGCGGGTGCTTCCGGCGCGTTGACGCTGGTGCTGCTTTCGCTGCTGAACCCTGGAGACGAAGTACTTACGCCCGACCCGTTCTTTGTCAGCTACAAACACCTGGCCACCCTGTGCGGCGGTGTGCCGGTTTTCTATGACACGTACCCGTCCTGGCGTATCCGGATAGAGGAACTGGAGCGACTGGTGACGCCACGGACGAAGGTCATTCTGGCCATGTCGCCGGCCAACCCCACGGGGGCGTGTCTTTCGGACGGTTCAAAGAGCGAGTTGGCTGCGTTTGCACGCAAGCGCGGTCTGGTTCTGATCAGTGATGAGATCTATGAGCCATTTGTGTACCAAGGGGCCTCCACGAGAAGCCTGGCCTCGTGGTATCCCGAAGGAACGCTGGTGGTAAGCGGGTTGTCCAAGACGGCCGCGATGACGGGATGGAGGCTGGGGTGGGCCTTGGGGCCGGGTTGGCTGGTCGAGCAGATGGTTAAACTGCAGCAGTTCACCTTCGTCTGCGCGACCAGTTTTGCCCAGAAGACCATAGCCGCAGCATTGGATCTTGACTTCGAACCTACGCTCGCAGCCTATCAGCGGAAACGCGACCGTTTGGTGGCGGGACTGCGTTCGGCGGGCTATCGCGTGGAAGAACCCGCCGGTGCATTCTACGCGTTTGTGGAGGTACCCGGACGCTTTCCGAATGGGCAGGCCTTCGTGGAAGAGGCGCTGAGGCAGAATCTGCTCTGTGTGCCCGGCCACGTCTTTTCGCGCAGGGACACGCACGTTCGACTTTCCTTCGCCGCGCCGGACGCACGGCTGGATGCCGCTCTTGGTGTGCTGGCGACGATGATTTGAACGGATATCAGTACGTAGCCCAATCGTCCGTGCCGGCCTTGGGTCGCGCGGGTGCGGGCGGTGTTGGGGATGCCGTCGCTCGGTCGGTGGGCGCCGGTTGTCTGGGCAGTCGGGTTTCGGGCTCGGCTGGGGCCGAAGGGGGTGGTGGAGCCGAGGGGCGTTGCTTGGCCTTGGCCTTCTTCTTTCCGACCAGATCAAAGGGATCGAAGTTCCGCTCCTCCGGTGGCACATCTCCTTCGACTTCCACGGCATCCACCAGCAAGTCTCTGGAGGGCATAACCAGGTTCCGATAGGCAAAAGCGGGCGCCACCGATACTCCGAAGGAGTGGTCTCGCAAGTTTTTGTTCGCGTTGTACTTGATCTGTCCGATCAAGGGACCGTATCGGCGGGTGAGGGCGAAGGTCTGTGTCAGGATGCCTTCGCGGTCCAAATCGGTCCCCTTCCGCTGGTAGGACTGCTGGTACAGGAGGCCCCATCGTTCACTGAGCTGCCACTCGAAGCTGAGATAGATCTGATCGGTGCCTTCGATGCCCCGGTCGCCATCCGTGTAGTTGTAGCGATCGCCGACCGAGACCCGCCATCGGCCACCTGGATCCAGTGTTGCGTCGAAGTTGACGGTTTCGACGCGGGAATCGGCCAAAGAGTAGCCGACGCGGCCGCGAAGGGTCAGGTAGTCGGTCACATTGATGAACCCTTCGAGATTGAGGACGTCAGCCCAGGCCCCTTCCAGCAGGCGCTCTCGGTCTCCGTCCACCGGGTAGATATCCATCCACAGATTGAGGCCCGCCACGTCGCGTTGGGCGAAGGTGCCGTCCTCACGGTGTCGGCCGCTCTGGAAGATCTGTTCCACGGCGACGCGGATCCGCTGCGAGGACTGCAGGTCGTCGATTTCATCGAAATCGAGGATGTTGGTGGGGTCTTCAAAGGTCGTTCCGACACCGACATACTCGATGCGCGGTTCGATGATGTGCCGCAGTCCGTGGACGCCCAGTTCGGTGTTTTCCGCGTTGGGGAAGACGGCATAGAAGCGCTTGGAGAGATCCAGGCCCCACGTGACGGCCCCCTGCACCGTGCTCCCGCCATCGCGAGACGAGTCATAGCCCGCGACCTGGCCGCCAATACGCGGACGGAAATTCAGTCCCATCAACTGGAAGGGGCGCTGGAGTTCCCCCTGCAGATACATGCGGTTCGATTCGAAACCCTCCTGGTCGATCACCGACTCGTCAAACTCCCGATGGAGTCGTCCGGCCTGGAATTCGCCGTCGACGTAGAATCCGCGTGGCAGTGCAAAGGGCGCCAGCGAATAGGTCAGCGCCGGCTCGTACCAGGTGAATGTCCCACGATCGTAGGCTGATCGAGGGGCGGTCACATCGAAGTCATGGGGGTTGGCCCGGTACAGAATCTCGGCCCGGTAGTTGTCGCCGGCTTTTCGCGCCGAGGCCGAGGCCTCCGGCTGGTTCTGCGACATGAAGTTGTTGTAGAAGTACTCCCGGCTGAAATCGCGGTCGCTATCGTGCTGAAACCGGAAGTCCAGTTCCACGTCGGTGATGCCGGCGACGTGACGCAAGGGCTGATGATGGCCGAAGTCGATGGTGTAGCGGAAATCGTCCCGATAGGTGTACAGGTTGTCCTTCGCTGGGAGCGCTCCGTCCCTCGCGCGCCGGTCCAGGAAGAGCAGGTTGGCGTCGAAGCGCCGGCGCGGTTGGCCGTCGATTTTGGTCACCTGGCGGCGCGCCAGATTGGTGTTCGCCCTTTCCAGATCGCCTTCCTCTTCGGTCAGTCCTTCCCAGAGTCCGTACACGCGGAAGTACCCCCGACCGCGATCCAGCACTTTCCGCACCTCCGAATCGTCGGGGCGTGTGCCTGTCTTGTAGCGGAATTCGAAACCGCCCGCCGGCCCGCGCCCGTGCCGGTAGTCGGCATCCACGTACAGGCGTGACGGGTCGAAGAGACGGTCTTTGTGCCCACCCAGGCTCCATCCAATGCGGGAGAGGAGATAGTACCCCCAGCGGCTCGAATTGCCGTAGTCGAACGTTACATACGGCATGGATCGCGTCAGGTCGTGCGAGATGGTCGGGAGAGGAGGCAGGACGATCGGCCCCAGTTTCACCCGGGCGCTCTGGGCTCGAACCAGCTTGGGCGTGAGCTTCGTCTGCCCGGGGTTCTCTTTGTCGGGCAGGTCCGCCGCGGTCAGATCTAATCGCCCGATCCTGAGGCCATACATCGGGTCGACCATCTCGTCGGTGGTCAAGAAGGCGTCTTGCGCATAGTGGTGATAGCGGCTCTCGCGCACCACGCGCTCGGCGCGAAACACGAAGTTGAGCCTGGCCTGCGGGTCATCCACGACATCCAGGTAGACGCCGTACGGATCCTTCCGGGTTAGGTAGGGGGCCTTGTCCTGTGACGCCGCCACAAAGAATTCGTCGATCTGCTGACGCTTGGAGAGGTCCTTCTTCGAACTCGGCGACTTGGCGGCATCGGCGCCTACGCGCACCGTGGCGTCAATCAGGTAGCCCCGGTCGCTGATCATATCGATGTACGCCACCTGCGCGGCGAGCTCCGAATCGCCTTCGCGCAGCCGGATGTTGCCTTCCGCGTAAACCTCGCGCGTCTCTCTGAAGAAGACGATGTGGTCGGCATCAAGTTTGATCGAGCGGTAGCGGACCCACGCGGATCCCGAAAGCACGATGGCGCCACGGTCCTCTTCAAAGGACTGATGCACCGCCCACCAGTCAATATTGGGTAGGCCGCCGGTCATGGCGGGTGCCTCTGCCGGAGGCTCCCCATCCTTGACCGGTTCGCCGGCCAGGAGGACCCCACCTACCCACAGGGCTCCAAGCACCACCCGTAGCAGTACTCTGTAGTCAAACATAGACGCCATACTATAGCGTATCGACCGGCTGCGGTCAAAAGGATTGGTGCAAATCCAGCGACCCCCAACCCCAGGCCCCCGGCGGGGCTACTTCCGTTCTTGCATCTTCGGATCTGGCACGCATAATGGGCGCTCGTTGCGTCGGTGGGCATGTACGGACACTCGTTTCGGAACTTCGCCAACTCGCAACGATGCGAGGCCATCGGTGCCACCTTAGCTCAGCTGGTAGAGCGACGCTTTCGTAAAGCGTAGGTCCTCGGTTCAAATCCGAGAGGTGGC
>CAYSBP010000146.1:0-7983 GCA_964429255.1 uncultured Planctomycetia bacterium | reverse complement strand
GCTGATAGACTTCCATCGCATGTGGGATCATGCGCTCAACGTACTTCTGCTGGCCCGTTTCCGCGCCGCCATGCACGTGGTCCGAAACCTGCGGCGCGAGTCGCGTCTGAAGTTGGGTACCGTCAGTCTGCTGGGTATCGGCTTGTGGATCGCGCTCTTTCTGCTCTTCAACGAGTCGTTCTATTTCCTGAACCAGTATGCGCACTTCGCCCGTGAGTTGCTGGCGCAGTATGTCCTGAGTCTCTTCTTCCTGACCCTGCTGCTGATGTTGATCTTTTCGAATGCGCTGATCTCGTTCAGCAATCTCTTCCGCAGCGAGGAGACGGCGTTTCTCTTCGTCCTTCCAGTGCGGCACGACACGATCTACCTGTATAAGCTGATCGAGTCATTGCTCTTCTCGTCGTGGGCCTTCTTGGCGCTGGGCATCCCGCTGCTGCTGACGTATGGCCTTCAGTCCGGGGCACCCTGGTACTTCTATCCTTCGATGCTGGCCTATCTGGCCCCCTTTGTGATCCTCGCGGCCGCCGTGGGCGCCTTGATCGGTCTGCTGTTGACCGCGTTTATCCCGCGACACCGCGGCAAGGTGCTGGCGGGCTTACTGGGGCTGGCGGTGGCGGTGGGCGTCTGGGTGGGCGTCGGCGTCTTCTCGGTGCACACGACCAACAAGGGTTCGGTTGAGGAGTTAATGAAGGCGGTGCTGGGACAACTGGATTTCACGCAGCATCCCTTGACGCCCAACTTCTGGATGTCGCGTGGCCTGTTGGGGATTGGCGAAGGTACGCGCGAGGGACTGCGCACCGGTGCGCTTCTCTTTGGCGCGACGGTTTCCACCGCCGTCTTCTTTCTGGTGCTGGGTTGGTTCGTGGCGGGACAGCTGTACGCCTCGACCTATTCAATGGCCGGCGCCGGCAGCGGCGTCCGGTACGCCCGCCGCCGTGTCTGGCTCGATGGGCTGGCCGAACCGTTTCACGGTCCATGGCCGGACCTGGCCGTCCTGGTGCTGAAGGACGTGAAGACGTTCTTTCGCGACCCCGTCCAGTGGTCGCAGGTGCTGATCTTCTTTGGCTTGCTGGGCATCTACATCGCCAACCTGCGCAACTTTGCCTACCCCCTGGAACAAGCGTTCTACAAGAACCTGATTTCGTCCTTGAATCTGGGGGCGATAGGCATGACGTTGGCCACCATGGTCAGTCGATTCACCTTTCCGCTCATTTCGCTGGAAGGCCCACGCTTCTGGGTGCTCGGACTGGCTCCGATTCCGCGCCAGCGGATCCTGATGGCGAAGTTCGTTTTCAGCCTGGGCGGTGCGCTGCTGGTCACCGAATCGCTGGTGTTGCTCTCCAACTACATCCTGGACAACGGGGGCATCGTCCTCATGGCACAGGCCGTGACTGCGGGCTTTCTCTGTGTCGGTCTGACCGGGTTGGCCGTGGGGCTGGGAACACTCTTCCCGAGTCTGCGCGAGACCAATCCATCCAAGATCGTTTCCGGCCTGGGCGGCACGCTGACCCTGATCATCTCCATCACCATGGTGCTCCTGGTCATCGGCGCGCAGGCGCTCGTCTGCCACTACTATCTGGTCCACCAGCGTATTCAGGACGTGTACCTCCCGGACCATCTGACCATGGCCCTGCGGGGATTGGCCGGACTGGTCCTGGCGGCGTTGATCGTCATTATGGTGCTATCGTTGAGTTCCGTCTTTTCGCGCCATTCGGTGGAAAAGAAGCGTCGTGGACGGCTGCGACTGGCCGGGATCCTGGCGGTACTCCTGCTCGGTGTACTCGGCCTCTCCATCTACCTCACCACGAGTTCCGGTAGCGATCCCCTGATTGCGGCACCGAGGGAGTTCGTCCTCGTGCTGCTGGTCGTCCTGGCCCTTTGTGGCGTCCTGACGCTCCTGACGGCCTACATTCCCCTGCGCTTGGCCGCGCGGGCACTGGAAGAGATGGAATTCTGATCTGCGGCTTTCCAAGGAGACACCATGTCTGCACCACTGAGCCACCGCCGCCCCGCGCCCTTTGACCGATTCTGGTTTGGCGCACCCTACTACCCCGAACACTGGAACGCTGCCGAGCGCGAGGCCGATCCGCCGCTGATGGTCGACGCCGGCATCAATGTGGTTCGGATGGCCGAATTCGCCTGGGATATGCTCGAACCCGCCGAAGGCCGTTTCGAATTCGGATTCTTCGAAGAAGCCATCGCCCGTCTGGGGCGCCACGGGATTGCCACCTTCCTCTGCACGCCGACCGCCGCCCCACCGCGCTGGCTGACCGAGAAGTATCCGGATACCCTGCGTGTGAATGCCGACGACACGCCCCTGCAGCATGGCTCGCGCCAGCAGTGTTGCCACCAGAGCGAGCGTTTTCGCTCGTTTTCGCGCAGGATCACCCGCGCCATGGCCGAGCGATTCGCGGGCCATCCGCACGTTGCCGGCTGGCAGACCGACAACGAATTCCTGTGCCACTTCAGCGAATGCCATTGCCCCAACTGCCAGCAGGCCTTCCGCGAGTTCCTGCGCGAGCGACACCGCACCATCGAAGAGCTCAACCGTGCCTGGGGTACCGCGTTCTGGGCGCAGACCTACCGCCGCTTCGAGGAAGTGCTCACGCCGCGGCCCCAGAAGCCGACCTGGACGAACCCCGCCCAGCATCTTGACTACGGCCGCTTCCTTTCGTGGGGCGTGACCCGTTTCCAGCACGACCAGGTCGAGATTCTGCGGCGGGTCAACCCGAAGTGGCTGATCTTTCACAACGGTCTCTTCAGACACCTCGACTACCGAGGCCCTTTCACGCGTGACCTCGACGTACTGGGCTACGACCACTATCCGTTCTTCGATCAGGATCCCGACCACCGCTCACGGAGCCAGGCCTTCAGCCTGGACCGGGCCCGCGGCTGGTCGGGGAACTTCATCGTGCCCGAACATCAGTCGGGGCCGGGCGGGCAGGGGGACTACTTCCACGACCATCCGGAGCCCGGCGAGGTTCGGTGCATGGCGTGGACCAGCATTGCGCGCGGCGCCGACAGCCTGCTTTTCTTCCGCTGGCGCACCTGCCGTTTCGGGGCCGAAATATACTGGTGCGGCATTCTGGATCACGACCATGTTCCGCGTCGACGTTACGAGGAAGTGAAACGACTCGGCGGCGAACTTAAACGCATCGGCGGCGAACTGCTGGGAACGTCCGTCCATGTCGATCTGGCTGTCGCACAGTGCGACCAGGAAGTCTTCGACGCGCACTCGGTCCTGAGCATGGGTCTGGCCGGTCCCGGACAGGTGGCCGAACGGATCCACGGTGCGGCCTTCGAGGCCGGATACGCCGTCGGTTGCATCCACCCGACCGACGATCTGCGCGGCGTGAAATGCTACGTCGTGCCGCACTGGGCGCTCTTCCACCCGGATTGGGTCGATCCGCTGCGCGCCTATGTTGCGGCCGGCGGCGTGCTGGTCGTCGGTGCGCGCACCGCCACCCACGACTGGAACCACAACCACATCGCCGAGCCGTCACCGGGCGTGCTGCGCGAACTCTGCGGCGTTACGGTGACCGAATACGGACGGCAGAATCGCCCCGACCGGAGAACGTTGGAGTTGGAATGGGACGGCCAGCGCGTCGCCACCGAGGCGTGGTACGAGGTCCTCGAGCCTGCGCCGGGCAGCGAGGTGCTGGCGCGCTGGACTTCACGCCATCTGGCCGGCCAGCCGGCCATCACGTGCCGGACGGTAGGAGCGGGTCGGGTGCTCTACGTCGGGGCCTATCTCTGCGACGCGCTGGTCGCGCGGCTGCTACCGCTCTGGGCGCGGATGTCCGGTCTCCAGCCGCTCTGGCCCGGTGTTCCGTCGGGCGTCTCCGTCGTGCGCCGCGAGAAGCCCGGCGTGCGGTACTGGTTCTTCATCAACGGTACGGACCGCGAGCAGCGCATCGACCACGTCCCGGCGGGCACGGAATTGGTTACCGGCGCCTCCGCGGGCGCCGACTGGATACTGCCGCCGCACGAGGTGGCGATCATCAAGGCGCCCGTGTGAGGTCTGGGACGAAAACGGTTGGGGCTGCGATGGGACACCCCGTCGTTTCCGCGGGGCGACTACGGTCTGGTTGAGTGTGCATCCAGCGCCTGCGTGAGTAACGTCAGGTTCTCCGCATCCCGCAGGGAATGATAGAAGCGGGCTGCGTCTTCGGCAACGGGTATCGATCGCGCATATTCCTTCGCCAGCCTTCGCACGCGCAGACAGGCTTCCGCCTCACCCAGATGCTCCACCAGCATCGCGATGTGCCGGCCCAACACGCTCAGCAATCGCGGCCAGCCGGGAAAGAGCGGTTCGCCTGGCTTCAGCGCGAAGATCCACGGGGCGCCGATGGCCGCGCGGCCGAAGAAGGTCAGATCGCACCCCGTTTCTTTCCGTATGCGTTCGGCGTCCTGCGGGTGATGCAGATCGCCGCCGACCATGACCGGGACACGGATCGCCGCGCGAACGGCCGCGCTGACGGCATGGTCCGCCTGTCCGGTGTACCCCTGCGAAGCGAAACGCGGGTGGATGGCGATGAGCGCCGCGCCGCCGGCTTCCGCCGCACGTGCGGCGTCTACCGCCAGACGTCGGTCCGGACGGACGCCGCTGCGCAGCTTGACGGTGACCGGCGCCGGCTGTGCGGCCTTCACCATGGCCCGCACGATCCGTTCCATCCGGGACGGATCCGCCAACAGCGCCGCGCCGGCGCCATCGAAGAGGATGCGCCGCCGCGGGCACGCGGCATTCAGATCGACGAACGGGAAACCCAGTTCATGCACCAGCCGCCCCGCGGCCTCCGCCAGTTCGCCGGGGTCCGCGCCGCAGAGTTGCGCGCCGCAGAGCCGCTCGTCCGGATGCCGATTGAGCACCTTTAGTGTGGGTGCGTCGCGGGCGACGACGAAGCGCGCCTTGACCATCTCCGTACAGGCGAACGCTGCACCCGACTCCTGGCAGAGCAGCCGCAGCGGCCACGCCGTGAACTCCGCCAACGGCGCGAGCGCGTAACGCGACGGGAGTGGATAGGGTCCGAGCCTCAGATGGTGTGCACCGAAGACCCCCTCTTCTTCTCCGGTCGCACCACAGCGCTCGCCATAGAAGATCCCCACGACGTGCCTCCCATCCGGAATGCCCGAGACGAATGAAAACACGCGCGCACCGTCCCGTCCAATCGCCTTTTACATTCCGGCCCAACGGTGTAATCATAGGGGGTCGAGGACGTCGCGGCGGACGACGAACGCTACGCGATGTGGCTGGGCGACGTGAAGTCCGACGTCTTCGTCGAGGACGATTCCGACCGGAGCAAGAATCCCCCTCCGTGTCCGCTGTGAACGCGGTGGCTGACGGCCCGTTGTGAAGCGAGGCGATTCATGGGGCGCGCGAGACCCTCCTGCACCACGCTGACCCTTCACCCGGCACTCGATCGATTGCTCGACACCCATCGCATGGAAGTGGGCGGTCTTTTCGACGTGCGGGTTCGCGCGGTCATCCCCGCGGGCAAAGGCATCAACACGGCGCGCGTGTTGCGGCGCCTGATCAGAGGCCGCACCGCGGCCGCCGTCTGGGTTGGCGCGGCGGACGCGATGCTCTTTGAGGACCTCCTGCGCCGCGAAGGGATCGAGTCCGAGCTGTGTCTGCGGTCCTGCGCAACGCGATGGGGTATCACGATCCTGGAGACGGGTGGCCGGGAGACCCACTTTAAAGAGGCGATGCCGGCGCCATCGGCGAAGGAGTCCGGGGCGCTGCTCCGGTTTCTCTCGAGCCTGCGCGGCGAAACGCTGGCGCTTTGCGGCTCCGCGCCGCCCGCGACGCCCAGACCCTTGCTTCGACGGATCCTGCGGACACTGCGGAATCGTTTCCAACGACTGGTGGTGGATTCCAGCGGTCCGCTGCTCGAAGAAGCGGGCCGCGTGGGTTGTGATGGATTGAAGGGGAATGGAGCCGAGATCGGCGCGTGGCTGGGGTTGCGGAGGAAGTGGGATCCTGAGGTTCGTTCGCATCGGAAGCTGCTGGAAAGGCGTCTGGCGGGTCCGACCGGGCGTGCGCCGCGAGCGATCCTGATTACGCTGGGCGCGCGCGGCGCGGCGTTGGGCACGCGTGAGGGTTTGTGGTTGGCCGGATGTCCGAAGATCCCGGCTTCGAGAAGGGTCAGTTCCACCGGTTGCGGTGACGCGGCGACGGCCGGCTGGCTGTGGGCGATGGCGGACGGTCTCAGCCCGGAGGAGACGGTGCGGCGCGCCATCGCCTGCGGTACGGCCAAGCTGTTGAATGCGGATCCGGGCGTTGTGGATCCTATGGAGTGCGCCGCTCTAGCGGCGCTTTCGATTCCGTTCGGGCGAACGTAGCGTCTGCGCTGGTCCGTATTCCCGCGGTCCGTTGTGCGGCCACCCAAGAGAAGCGGCGGGATGACCTGGCGACTACGCACCCGCCCGCAGGGTGCACTCGCCATCGCTCAGATAACAGGCCGGGTCGGCGGCCCAGGCGTCACCGGTCGCGTGCGCGGCCCGGGAGCGCAATCCGCCACCGCACGCACTGAAAAAACGACAGGTTGCGCAACGTCCGCCCACACGTCCGCGACGGTCTTTGAGACCGGCCATCAGCGGGTTCGAGCGATCCATCCAGATTTCACCGAAGGGCCGTTCGCGCACGTTGCCGAACGAGACGTCCATCCAGAACTGATCCGGATGTACGTTGCCCTGAGGGTCGATGTCGGCGATGCCGACACCCGAACCGGCCAGCGCCCCGCCGTTCCACTCGAGCAGTCTTAACACCTCGGCGGCGCGGTCCGTCCGCCCTTCCTGAAGAAGCTTCAGGTACAGGTACGGGCCGTCACAAGGGTTGTCGACGGTCAGCACTTCGACGAGCCGCTCGCCACGCGACCACTCGCGCGCCTTCTCCATGACCCGCGCCACGACCCGGCGCGAATCCTCCAGTGTCAAGTCCTCGACGCCGGACCCGCGCCCAGAAGGAACCAGGTGATAGAAGCAGACCCGTGGAATGCGCTCGCGCTCGATCAACGCGAAGATGCCGTCCAGGTCCCGGGCCGTGCTGCGCGTCAGGGTCAGTCGCAGGCCGACCTTCTGTCCGATCGAGAGGCAGTTCCGGATGCCGTTCACCGCCTGGTCGAAACAGCCGGGTCGGCGGCGGAAGGTATCGTGGACTTCACGCAGCCCGTCGAGACTGATGCCGACGTAGGTGAAGCCGGTCTTCTTCAGCCGCGCCGCAAACTCGGGTGTGATCTGCGTGCCGTTGGTCGAGAGGACCAACCGAAGGCCTTTGCCGACGGCGTACTCGGCCAGCTCAAAGAAATCCTTCCGCACGGTCGGTTCGCCGCCCGAGAAGAGCACCGCGGGAACTTTGAACGCGGCCAGATCGTCCAGCAGCGCCCGGCCTTCGGTCGTGGTCAGTTCGTTGGGGTAGACCCTGGATTCCGAATCCGTGTAGCAGTGGACGCAGCCCAGGTTGCAGGTGCGGGTGATGTTCCAGACCACGATGGGGCGCCGTTCACCGGCGCTGCGGGCCACTGCATGCTGATGGCCCTTGGGGATCGCGCCGGGCTCCTTGAGCGCCTGCCCATAGCGATGCGGGGTCGAGCCCGATTCGCGTTCGCCGTAGAGGTAGGTCAGGTCAATCATGTGAATGGTATGTATAGTCCCGCCGCATCAAGTCCGCCACCTTGTATCGCCCGCCTTCGCCGTCAGATCCTGGATGGCGTACGGCTTCTGAAGACAACCCTGGGTGCCCTCGCCGAGCAGCTTCTGTGCGTCGCCGTCCACGCTGAAACCCGGGGCGCGCAGCGCCATGATGGCGGGATGGATGCGATCCGATCCTTTCAAGAGCGGACTCCATCTGGATTCCGCGAGGGAAATCCGTACAATGCCGACGCCGGTGCGAGATGACGTGGCACGTGGGCGATTAACTCAGTGGTAGAGTGCTTCCCTTACAAGGAAGAAGTCACTGGTTCGATCCCAGTATCGCCCACCACT
>CAYSBP010000145.1:0-8021 GCA_964429255.1 uncultured Planctomycetia bacterium | reverse complement strand
TCGATGATCTGGGTGCGTATCCATGGCACCATTTTGGGGGTCCGCAGCACCGGTCACGCACCCGGGCGTGTGGGTCTGTTCTTCCCCCAGGCGGCGTGAGGATGCGGGTGCGTCCTGGTTATTGAGCCGGTTCAGGTCTCGAGACTCAGGGCTCAGACATGGAAACGGCCCTGGACCACCGAAAGGCAGCTACTTCGCCGCCGCGCCGAACACCTTCTTGAGCAGGTCGCTGGCCTGGCCCGCGGGATTCGCACGGATGCGCTTCTCCTCATCCGCCATCTTGACATACAGCCCGGTCAAGGCGTTCTCCGTGACGTAGCTGTCCACGTCGAAATCTCCTGCGAGCGCCTTGGCCGCGAAACCGGCCTTCTTCAACAGATCTTTGTAGGCCGCTGTGGCGCCGGTCTTCGCCGTCGCGTCCCGAACGATCGGCAGAACCTTCTGACGCAGCTGGTCGCCCGCCGTGCGCGCGAAGAACTGGGTTGCCGCATCCGGTCGCGCGCCGCCCACGATGGCCTTGGCATCCTCGATGGTCAGCGACGCGACGGCCTGGGCGAGTACGTCGGCCGTCGCCGGCACGGCCGCTTCGGCCGCGCGGTTCATCTGCAGGACGAAATCGTCGACGTACTTCCCCTGTCCGAAGAGCCGGGCCGCCCGCTCCAGTTGACCCATCTGCTTCGGCATGACGACCTTGACCAGTTCATCCTTGAAGAAGCCATCCTGTTTGCCGAGCGTCCTGATGGCCGACTGAAAACCCTGCGAGAGCGCCTGCTGAAGGCCCTGCCGGACCTCTTTCTCAGCCAGCTTCGCCAGCGGCGAGAGCACCGAACCGACGGCTGTGCTCGGCGGCGGCGCGGGCGTGGGTGTCGCGGGCTTTGCGGTTGTCGGCGTGGTGCTTTCAGGTGGCGTGGCCGACGACCGGGCCACTTCGGGGGGCGCCACCAGGTACTTCGCCGGGATGCGCTCACCCAGACCGTACTGGTCCGGGGCCCTCAAGTACGCGATCAGCGCCTTGCTCGTCATCCCCGACAAGCGCTGCACGCGATCGTCATGCGCCGGATGGGTACTCAGGAACGTGGGGACGTTGGATTTCAACGCGGAGAAGCGTTTCCAGAAACGCGCGCCTTCGCGAGGGTCGTAGCCGGCAAGGGCCATGTACATCAACCCGGCCTCGTCCGCGTCGACCTCGTGCGTTCTACTGTGAGGCAGCAGGATCCCCAGTTGCGTGCCATAGTTATACACGCCTTTGGCAAGGGTCGATGTGGTCCCGCCCACCTGCTGCATTTCCAGGATCTTGTTGAGCCCGATTCCGATGAAACTCACCGCGGCGTTCTGCGTCATCCGCACCCCCCCGTGTCGCAGGATCGCATGCGCCACTTCATGTCCCATGACGCAGGCCAACGCCGCTTCGTTTTCGCAGTACGGCAGGATGCCCGTGTAGACACAGATCTTACCCCCCGGCAGGCAGAAGGCGTTCGCTTGGGGCGAGTCGAGCACCGCGACTTCGTACCGGAACCCCTTATCGGGCGCAGCCGCGGCAATGCGTTTGGCGACCCGCTGGACAAAGGCATTGATAACCGGATCCTTGTTGACCTTCTCCTTACGCAGGATCTCCTGGTAGGTCTCCTCCCCCAGTTTGTTCTCCTGCTCCATGCTGGTGAGGGTAAACGGTTCGGCAGACCACACCGCACAGGCGAGCGTCGCACCCACGACCATCAGGGCCAGTAAACCGCTCATACGCAACGTCTTGACCTCGTTTTTCATTTGCAGGCCTCTTTCGCATCACGGGGATACCACTCGACCACGCCATCCTATCAAAAAGACGAACAAGGGGAACGATTATTCCGAATGCCCCGGTTCTGTAACGGACCCGCAATATATCAAGTCTGATGCAATAGATTCTGCCCCCTGACGACTCTATAAAGGGGATGACCTCCAGCCGCATCCGTAGGTTGGAGTCGAGGGAGGGTGTTTCGGGTTCTTGTTTGCACACGTGCAGTTAAGCCGTGGAGTCCTCATGCGAACCTCGTTTCTGCTGTGCGCAGCTGTGGCGTCTATCGGTTGGTTGCAGGCGAGTGAACCCAGGCCGGATGCGCCTCTGATCGAACGTCTGCCGGGGCCGGCGCGGCATGCGCCTGACCCCGGTCCCGGAACCGTTCTGGGCGCCGAGGATTCCCGGCAGACCGGGACGGTCTTCGACTGGGTCGACGTGATGGCGGTCGGATCGAGCAAGAACTACCGGCTGTATTTCGATCGACTGGACAACGCCAACTATCATTTCGTTGAGCGGGCCGAAGAGCGGGTTGTACTGGGCCACTGCGAGGCTGGGGTCGAGCAGATCCTGGACGAGGCCCTGCTGCCGCAAGGGCTGCCTGCCGAGTTGCGGGTGGCCCGCCATGGCACGCGGATCGGCGTCTTTTCGGGTCCGCGGCTGCTGGTTTGGGCCTTCGACGAACGCCGTCTGGGGGGCTCCGTGGGCTTCCGCAACACGGGGCCCGGCGGGCTGACGGTGACGGCTGAACGCCGCGACGACATCCGTTTTAGCGACGACTTTATGCGCGAAGAGAAGGACAACAGCAGTGCCACGTGGCGCAAGCACGGGCCCAACGGCGGCGATTTTGCGATCCGCTCCCTGCGCAACCCGCTCCTGAGCGCCAATGCCTTCTGCTACATGGGCGTAGGGCAAGGCGCCATGTCGATCACAGGCGAGACGTGGTGGGACAACTACCGGTACGACGTCTCGCTTCGCGGGCCCAAAGAGGGCAAGATCGGTCTGATCTTCGCCTATCACGACGAGCGTAACTACGGGCTATTCCGCTGGACCGCACGACCCGTCGCGCCGGACGGGGCCACCACCGGCCCAGGCTGGCGTGAACTGGTGCAGGTACGAAACGGCCAGGAGGAAGTCCTGATCAAGTCCGCCTACGGCTACATCCCTCAACAGTGGTACCGGGCCCAGGTGCTGGTCAGTCCGGCGCGTGTCCGTATCGAAGTCGACGGGCATTTCTTCTTCGAGCATTTCGATCCGCAATTCGCCGCGGGCGGCGTGGGGCTCTGGTGCGATGTCCTGCCGCCCACGTCGCTCGCGACGCCCTCCAAATCCGCTGAACTGAAGACCAACAGCCTCTGGGTTCTGATGAACCAGCACGCCGCCTTTGACGATATCCGGGTCACCACGATGGATGGTTTCGAGGACGACTTCCGTCTTCCGGGTCCGCTCCGCCAGGGCTGGCTGGCCGGTCTTGGCGAATGGGTGGTCCACACGCCGAAGAGCGGCGCAGCCGGCGAACTCCACGCTCGCGCGCTACCGGGCCAGCGCAAGTGTCTGATCGGCGATAAGCGTTGGGGACAGTACCGCCTGGCCTGTGACATCGATCCCGGCAGCGGTTCGGGCGGACTGGTCTTCCTGTACCTGGACGAGACCAAGCACTATCTGGCGCGCACCGATGGCCGTCGCCTGGAACTGGTGAAGATGGACGAGGGCGGGGAGCGGGTACTGCAGACCGCCACGCTCAAGACGCCCCGCGAGAAGTGGCCGGAGGGCTTCCTGCGGATGGGCATCCTGGTCAAGGAAGGCTACCTGCGGGTCACGGCGGACGATGGCACGGTCGTCGAAGCGCTCGACACCGAAG
Organism: uncultured Planctomycetia bacterium; assembly: GCA_964429255.1. Classification (GTDB taxonomy): domain Bacteria; phylum Planctomycetota; class SZUA-567; order H5-PLA8; family H5-PLA8; genus CAYSBP01. Next base: position 4,389 of record CAYSBP010000145.1, on the reverse strand, counting down.
GCGTGCTGCGGGGCCGGGCGGGCGTCTGCGCCGTCCCGGGCACGCGCGACGCGCAGCCCATTCGATTCCGCCGGCTTCGGTTGATGTTTCTCGAGGAACCTGAACCGCTGGTCACCACCAACGCCATCTTCGAAGACGAAGAGACCATGAGCGACTGGACGAATGCCAGCAAGGAGTGGCAACCGCAGCAGGCGGCCATCACCGTGGACGGCCAGTCGGTCGTGCCGCTCTGGCACTGCAATCAGTTCCCGGGCGACGTCGAACTGATCGTCGAGCCGCGGCAGATCAACGAGGAACGGCACGAACTGGCGCTCTCCGTTTCCAAGGACGGCAAGGGCTCGCACAACGGCTACATCTTCCTCTATCAGGCGGGACGGAAAGGCGAGGACGGCAAGCCCTCGACGATCCTTAAAATCGTTCGCGCGAGCGAACCGGTGGCGGAACGCGTGCTGACGGGCGGCGCGATCCGGGACCTCTCGTCGCTCAGCGTCCGCCGCGTGGGACCTTACCTGGTGGGCAAGATCAACGGCCGGCCGGAATTGGTCTATCACGACGACACGCCGCTCGAAGGTGCGAAGATCGCGTACTACGCCAAGGGCGTCGAAGTGCGCGCGGAATCCTCGCGCATCGTCAGCGACCATTTCCTGAACGAGCTCTTCTCCAACGCCCCGGTCCTTTGGCGTACCGCCGGCTATTCGATTGCCGAAGTCTCCAACCGCTGGCAGTGCGACCCGCGCTGGTCCTTCTTTTCACTCAAAAACGACCTCCAGTTCAAAAACCAGGGCGGAACGGCCGCCTTGTGGAGCAAGAACCTTTACCCCGGCGATGTGATGCTTGAATTCTATGTCAGCAACAAGATGGAGGCCGAACGCGGGCAACCGTTCTACAGCTCTTCGCGCGACATCAATATCACGCTCTGCGGCGACGGACAGGACCTGACCAAAGGCTACACGCTGATGTGGGGCGGCCACGGGAACAAGGCCACCTACCTCTACCGCAACGGCGTGGAGGTCAAACGCGTCGAAGGACGCATCCCCAACGAGCAGCGGCTGATCCACCGCGCCTGGATGTCGGTGCGCGTCGAAAAGCGCAGGAACCGGATCTCCTTTAGCGCCGACCGACTGCCCGGGCAGTCACCCATCCGTCTGGTCTACGAGGACCCTGAACCGTTGAGCGGGAATCGCGTTGCTCTTTGGACCCACCACCACGCGATCATGCTCAGCCGTTTCCGAATCAGCGGAGAGGGCGGCACAACACAGGAAAGTCCCGATCAGGATTTCCTCGCCCCGAAGACCATCTACGAGCCATGAAGAACAGCGCGCACCGGACCTCCTCCGCCCTTTCCACGGCCCGCCGCGCCAGACGGCCGGTTCTGATCACGTCGATCCTCGTCCTGCTGGCCGGTTGCGGCGGCGGCGAACGGCCTTCCCCGCAGCCAGCGCCTGCGCCGCTCCATGGAACGCCCGTCCAGGAGACGCGCCCGACGGCGACGCTGGCGAGACCGTCTTTGATCGACGTCCTGAGCGAACCGACCGGCGCGAGCATCTTCCTGAACGGCCGACTGGTCGGCGCGACGCCACTGAAACTACCCGCGCTCGAGCCCGGTGCCTACAGCCTTCGTCTGGAACGCCACGGTCGCGCTCCGCGCAGTCTGGCGCTGCAGGTCGGCCGCGAGGCCCAGGTCATCCGGGTGGAGTTGCCGCCCCAGCCCACGGGTTCACTGGACGTCGCGGTCGAACCGCGGGGCGCCGAGGTCCTGCTGAACGGTGAGTGGGTCGGTGTGACTCCGCTTCAACTGGATCATGTGCCGGTCGGCATTCACGAAATCATGATTCGCAAAACCAACTATCGACCGTACACGTCCATTGTCCACATCGAGGCCGGCCGGACGGCCCACTTTGCCGACAAGGACAAGGACCACCGACTGCTGAAGGATCTGATCTTCGAGATGCTGGACGGCTTGATCCGAAGCGAGCCGAATCGCGCGAGTCATCTGCTCGATAAAGGACATTTCCTTTTCCTCAACCACCGGATGGATGAGGCGGCGGAGGCCTTTCTGCAGGCGGAAGAGGTCTCTGTGCAACCGCCCATCTTCCCGGACGGCATGACGGCGGGAGAGCGCGAAGCGGAGCTTCTCCTGTACCGGGAGGACCGTAAGCGCGTCGGTCGTGAGGTGGCCCGTCACCGCGGCCTCCGTTCGTCCCACTTCGCCACGACACGGCCGTTCAATGCCGCCTACGAAAAAGCGCAACAGCGCCGCCTGGCGGAAAAGGCGGACTCGTGGGAATGGGTGGAAAACAGAGGGCGCGCGCTGCTCGCCGAGGACCAGTACCTGCAGGCGGCGCAGTTGTACCAGACGCACCTGGAGCGTGTCCGTGGAGGTGCAACGGCATTCCCCTGCATGGTGGGCCTCATGAAAGTCCACCTGCAGTTGCGCGACCTGTCCGGGTTTCGGGCGGACGTCGAGAACCTCATGCCGCTTTGCGCCGGCGATCCCCGCAAACTCCTTGAAGTGGTGCGAACCGCACAGCCCTACCACGACCGGCTGCGCGCAGCGCAGCGTTCAGAATTTCTGAGCATCATGGAAGCGCCGCTTCAGCGGTTGATCGAGCAAGCCGAGGTGCCGACCAAGGGCGAATTCGCCGCGGAACTGGCCCGTCTGCTCATCCTGCAGCACCGCCATGCCGATGCGATCCCGTTTATTGAGTTGGCCATCCACTGCGCTGAGAGCGAGCAGGACAAGGAAGAGCGGTCGTTGCAGCTGGCCGAAACACTGCGGATGGCCAAGTGCCTCGATGAAGCGAAGGCTTTGTTCACGCGACTGACGGCGAGTCCTCGCGAGACGATTCGCAAGCGCGCGGAGGCCGGACTGGTCCTACTGGGAGTCAGCAAACCTTGAACGGATTCACCGTCCAGGCCGAGGGGCCGTCGGGACCGGCACGTTCCGGGCGAAGCGGCCACGTGCTCTTCCCGGTCCTGATTCTTCTGATCGTGATCGGCGGCGGCCTGGGCCTGAACGCCCATCGACAGCATCTTGAATCGCTGCGACGCCCATGGCTGGAGGCGACCAGCACGCCGCAGGGCGCGACGGTCTTCCTGAATGGTCGCGTGGTCGGCGCAACCCCGCTTCGCTTGGAGAACTTGGAGCCCGGAACCTACGCGTTGCGCTTCGAGAAACACGGTCACGCCCCCCTTCTCTACAGACAGGAAATAGAGAAACCCGGAGCCCAGGTTTTCGTGAAACTCCAACCCCTCGCGTCTGGACGCCTGATCGTCGATGTGCAGCCCAAGGGAGCTGAGGTCCTGCTGGATGGGGTCCTTTCCGGCCACACACCGCTTACGCTGAACAACGTGACGGCGGGTCCGCACGAGTTGCTGGTCCGGCGAACCAACTTCCAGCCCTACCTGCGACGTCTGGATCTGAAGGCGGGAGAGACGCAGACGTTTGCGGGCGTGGCGCTGCAGGATCTCATTCTCAGGGCGCTCCTGGAACGCCAGCGCATGGAGCCCTGGCGCATCAGCAGCGCGACCGAACTGGCCACCTATCTCTTTCTCAGCGGCCAGCAGACCGCAGCGGCGGAAACGATCCTGCAGGCCCTCGACGCAAGCATGAACCCGCCCGATCTTCCCGTCGAAATGCTCCCGGAGGACCGAGCCCATGAACAGCATCTCCGCGGAGAGGACCAGAAACAGTTGAACCACATGCTGACCCGCATGTGGAGCTGGCCCGATAAGGATTCCGCACCGTACCGTGCCCGGCTCGAAAAACCGGACGGCAGCCTCAAGCGCCTCGCCTTCCGCCTCGCCATTCACGACCGGGGCAGCGCCACAACTACAGCACAGCAGGTCCTCAACCTGCATGCCAAGGATGCACCTACCCTCTCGTCGGCCGTACGCCTGATCGTCGCGCGGAAGGAACAGTTCAAAGAGCCGGATTACGACGCGCTGATCAACTTGGCCGAACGGATGGCGCAGACGGCCTGCGCGCTGGATCGCCCTCTGGGCGCATTGGCCGTGGCCGAGGTACATCTGGTCCGCGGTCAGAATGCCGAAGCCCTGAAATTTCTGCATGACAGCCTGGCGCAAACCAGTCCCGAGAATGCCTGGGAAGATCGCGCACTGCGCGCCGTGCCGCTGCTGCATGAAGCAGGGCAGAAGGACGAAGCCCAACGGACGTGCGAACGGCTCCTTCAATCGGCCCGCCCCGAGATCCGCAATTCCGCCACTGAATTACAGAAACAACTCAACACCCCATAAGAAAAAAATGGTACGCGCTAAGAGTCCGTTGACGCAAGGCACCGTCGTGTCTGTCGGGTTCAACAACCGCATCCCCTCACCCCACCCACCGTTCCATCGTCGCGAGCCTGATCGGGAGCGTCGTCGAGACCG
>CAYSBP010000144.1:0-8028 GCA_964429255.1 uncultured Planctomycetia bacterium | reverse complement strand
CTTCGGCTTCGGTTAGTTGTAGTGTAATTCTGGAACCAACCGAAGTCGACCCGAAACCAAAGGCGAGTGCAAGGCCTTTATGGCCGCTAACACGAGCTTAAAGGAGCACCGCGATGCCTAAATTTCCTATCAGTCAATGGTACCTTCAGCCTCCGGGGCCCGGGCTGCAACAGCCGCATCGTCACCGACAACAGCTACCGGATGTTCAACTTTCCTCCGGGCGACCACGACAAGGTTAAGATGTGGGACAGTGACGGCTCCGGTCCCAAGTCCGCTGTTGGTGAAGCCGGAAGGCAAGTGGTCCGCTGGTCCGGCGCGGAGATACTCGATTTAACCAAGCCACTCCCCCTTACCAACTTCACCGTAATGGCAGAATCATACCGGCATCGATCAATTCAGAATCATACGGAGGAACCATGGAAAAAAATTTACTAATCACCCCGCTTTCCATTTTCTGCCTTGTCCTGGCGCCTATGGCACCGGCCGCAGTGGTCACCCTGCAGGAAGGCACAGCCGGTTATACCGGCGCCGAGGACTCGTACATTACGAACTTAACCGACCACACCAACAGGAATTTTGGCAAATCGGTCCAAATTGGCGCGGGGGCCAGCGTCAATCGGGGGCGGGTGAAGACTCTCATCCGCTTCGACCTTTCCAAACTGGGCGCCTTCACCACCGTGACCGCCGCCAAGCTGAAACTGACGCTGGCGCACGCGGAGGCCACCAGCTCCCCTTTGGTGGTCAACCTGTACCCACTCACCGCCGTGAACCAGGACTGGAGCGCCGGCAGCGGCAAGAGTTTTTATTCCTCTCCCGAGAATGGCACAGCCTGCTGGAATCACCGCCAGTACCAGAATTTCTTCATTCCGCCCCAAGGCCAGGACTGTGCCTCGATGGGCAACCCAGAGAGGTGCCCAGGTCCCGCCGGCATCGACTGGGGCAAGACGACTTTTGGAATGGTGGGCACGCCGGGGCTCGCCGCCGGCGTTGACTACGATGCCATCCCGTTGGCCACGGCAACTGTGCCGGCCGACGCCGAAGCCGGCTCGACGGTCGAATTGGTATTCACGGGGGGCCTAGATATCCTAAAGGACTGGGCAACCACCCCGGCCAATAACGCGGGCTTTCTCCTGGACGTTCCGGCCGGCAACGGCGCCGTGTGGGTCCATTCCTCCGAAAGCTACTCCCCGGCCCTCCGTCCCGTGCTGGAGCTCACTGGCGACTTCGAGTTGAACCTGATGGGGCTGGCATACAACCTCCCCTCGGCCGGCTACGTTTCCATTCTCATCCAGGATCAGAACAACAATACGATTAAGGAGCTGGCCGCGGCCAAGCAGGTGCCCGCGGGCCACAACGTCGAGTTCTGGGACGGCGCCGACAACAAAGGCGTCAAAGTGCCCGATGGCGCCTACCAATGGAAACTGGTGAATCGGGGTGAGATCAAGGCGGAATACCTGATGAGTCTCGGGATTTCAACCAAGTTCGAGTATCCTGGCAACCATAATCCGGTCACCGGCTTCGCTATCGACAGCGGACACCTCTTCGCCGGTTCCGGCTCTAGCGAGGGGCCGCCCAGCGCGGTTAAGATGGCCCAGGACGGGTCCAAGCTGCTGGCCTCGCTCTCCTCGAGCGCCGCCGGGGTGTTTGGGGGGTTCCGCACCATGGCGGCGGACGGCGGCTATGTGTACATGCTCAAGGCGGCCGATGTGGCCGCCACCAGCAACACCCTCTACCGCTACACATCCAGCCTCACCGGAAGTGCCACCTGGACCATCGGCTCGCAGGTGCTGGACCTGAAGGCGCGCAGCGGCAAGCTGGCCATCCTCACCGGCGCCGGCATCAACTGGCTTTCCACCACCAGCGGCGCCGTGACCGGCAGCCTCCCCGGTGCCTTCCGGGGCATTGCCATCGACAACGCCGGGACGGCCTATGCCATCAGCGGGACCAAGATAGTGAAATTCACGGGCACCACTCCCACCGACCTCGTCACCAGCGGTCTGGTGAGCCCCAGCCGGATGGATATCTGCCCCGACGGCGACATCCTGGTGGTGGACGGAGATAAACACGCCGCCGTTCCCGGACCCATGCAGGTGAAGCGCTTCGGCGCCGATGGCGCCTTCAAGGCCGCCTACGGGCGCGCAGGCGGGCGCGCCCACATCGGCCCCTATGTGAAGTCCAGTTTTCTGTTCACCCGCGACTACACCCAACTGTACTGCGCGCCGGACAATTCGTTCTGGGTCAGCGAACTCCATGTTCCAGCCCGCATCGCGCACTTCTCCGACAACGGGCAGTGGCTCGCGGAATTCACCGGCGGGCAGTCCTACGCCAATTACGGCACCCCCGACCCCGAGGACCCCACCATCGCCTACATCCAGGGCACCGCCTTCCAGAACTCCATACTGGAGGTTAAAATCAACTACGCCGCCAAGTCGTATGAGATCGTAAACATCTGGAACCCGACCATCCGGAACTGGAACTACGGGCTGGGAACTACCTCCTACCGCATTCTGCGTTATGGCGCCAAAAAATTCATCTGCGACCTGGGGGAGGGTCTGATGAAGTGCGGGGAACTCGATCGGACCACCTGGAATATCAAACCCTCCTTTATCTGGGGCAGGCGCGCCAGCTGGGAACTCAGCAACCTGCTTCCTGCCAGCCTCACCGCCCCGGCGGGAACCGTGCAGGGCATGACCTACACCTGGGCCGACCTGAACGGGGACGGCCTCCCCACCCGCGACGAGATGCGCTATGGCAACTGCCACATCAACGGATTTGCCGCCATGAACCAGACCGGGGTGGACGCGGATTTCTCCCTGTATTTTCCCTGGAGCGCCCGTGCGGCCTGCTACGACAGCCTGAACATGGCCTTCGTCAAGGTGACGCCGGTGGGCAACACCGCCGGCGGACTGCCCATCTGGCCGCAGTTCAACTGGCACGAGCGTGCCACCTTCCGGCAGCTGGGGCAGATGCCCGCAGACGTCTTTCAGGGCCTGCTCCCTGTAGGGAACCAAGATTGCGGTTACTACAGCGGCCAGATGAATACCGGCATCGAGGTGGACGGCGGCCGGGTGTGGATTCCCATTCATACGAAGTTGGGCGAGGTGGGCGGCGGCTTCTGGGGCAGCCGCATCACGGGCCTCCGGGTACTAGTTTACGATACCGCCGGCAATTTCATATCTTCCACCGGCCGGCATGTGCAGGGGGCTGGGGTTCCCAACGGCTTCATGCAATACAGCTGGAGCATGGCGGGCGCGGCCTTCGGAACAGCGTTTATAATCGACTCGGATGGCATGACCCATATGTGGGACAGCGCGGGCCTTTTCATCGCCCGCTTTCCGGATATCACCACCTGCCGCGGACAACACTGCGTCTTCGGGGAGAACTTCTCCGGCTCTTCGGTGCCCATCACCACCGCCAACACGGTTCCCGGCCTGGATTCCGGCGATGTGCTTTATTTCAACGGTAGCTCGAATTCCACCTCCATTTTCCGGATCACCGGCCTCGCCGCGATGTACCGCCTGTACGGGACAGTCACCGTCGCAGGCTCGAAAATCTCCAGCGAAATCATCAACCCGTTATCCGCAGGTGCGCCCGGCAAAACCGGAATCCAAAACCGTTACCCCGGGCGGCTGTTGGTACGAGAGGTGATGGCAGGACTGATACAGTTCCGATATCCGGAGGCCCTTCCAGCACACTCCCGCCTGGACATCCACACCATCACCGGGGAAAAATTCGCCAGCCTGGTTAATCAGGCCAAATTTGGGGGAGTTTGGTCGTGGGATGCGCGCCAGCACCCCACCGGGGTGTATTTTGCCCGGCTGGCCTCTGGAGGCAGGCTGTTGCCCCTGCCCTTCGTGATCAGGCACTAAGTAATATCTATCGCAGCACCACGGCGGCTTTTTCCCGTGCCGGATTAAGCAAGCTGCACATTGACGTATGTGATCTGAGTCATGACTGGCCGCAGGAAGAACGCTACGAGCTCGGTTCTCAGGTCCGTCGTTCCTCGAACAGCTCCCCGGCACAGTTGGCCGAAAAGCATAACGACCGACATATCCGCAACAAGATCGAAGGCATCAATCGGTCAGCGGATCGTTCGGTCCGGCCGCCATCTGAAATGTCTCGTTCCAGCTCCAGGCCGAATTGTCAATATGGAGATCATTCGTCGTCTTGTCCTGCATAACCATAGCGCTGGTTTCATCCCAACTCTTGATGCCGCTGACAGCATCAAGCACCTGTACGTTCTGCCAGCCAAGCATGTTGGCGCGTTTAAGGCACACTTCCAGATCCGAACCTCTGAGAAATGCGGACAGAAAGCCGGCAATCGACGAATCGCCCGAACCGGTGGCGCTGGCCAGGTCAGGGGCAGCAAAGGCCGGACACCAGAGCTCGCGGTTAGACCAGTTGTCCTGGCGTTTTGGTTTCGCCGCGCCAAAACGAGCAAAACGGTCCTTATCGCTCGTCTTGAAGTAAAAACCGCGGTGTCCGGATTTGAGCGCCGTCATACCTGCACCCAGCGCGAGCAACTTATCCGCAAGTCGGGTGTAATCATCGACTGACAGGATGTCGATTAAGTCTCCCCCGCCGTGTTGATTCTTCATCGTCAGGAAAGTGTCTCTTTCCAGCATGAACAGTGTCTCTTCCGCTGACGGCAGGTAGATATCGACGTAAGGCAAGAGGTCGGTGAGCAGCGCGAGCCAATTGACCTGCCCAGACTCCGAATCCGGATCCGGCAACGACATATCCAGAGACGTAGTGGCGCCGACATCCTTGGCAAGCTTGAATATCTTTATTAATTCCGCGCCGTTCTGTTCATACAAGCGGCGCATGAGCGGCGGGTAACCTAGGTGAAAGAGCTTGCACTGCGCGATCAACTGCGGTTTCAGGTCAGCGGACGAAAACTCGTTGTTCGTGCCCGGATTGTGCAGGAAGACGCGATCAATGCGCGGCGGCGCCAGCACGATGGTGTACGAGCTGACGGAGCCGCCGGACACATGGATACCTTCCGCGTTTCCGCTTTGTTCCAGAAAGCCGAGGGTCAGGCGTCCGAATTCGTCGTCGCCAATACGGGCCGCAAACATTATCTTCGGGCCCTGCCGGCGCATGGCGATGCCGGTGTTGGACACCGGACCGCCGGTGGCCAGGGTGGCCTTGTCCATCACGACCAGTTTACCGGGACGGATAATTTCAGAAAACGTCGATGCGCCAGAGTCAGGAAAGCGCGGGATAATATCCAGGCACAGGTGTCCGGCCACCATGGCGTCGTATGGGCGTTCGTTCATTGTCGGCCTCCACAGTTCTCAAGTTCCAGCGTCAGGATCGTCTTCGCGGGGATATTCAGCACCGCTTCCTGCTGTCCGTTGACCGGCAGGGTTTCCTGTCGTTGCTCGTCCAGGTTAAGCAGATAAGCGGTCGTAAACGGAAGTAGTGTGCGTAGTGTCGTAGTGACATCGCGCGGAGTCGGATTGCTGATGCGCAGTACGAGCGTGTCGCGGCTTTGGGCCTTCTTCACAGCCGACAGTATCAATTGGCGTTCATCTACCTCAAACAGCGCGGCCTGCATCGGCAGTCTGCCGGTGGGACGCCCGCTCTGCGCGACACGCAGCGGGAGATTGAAGTCATAGGCCTGCGTAAGGACATCGCCGGCTTCCCAATCGCCCGTATGCGGACACAGCGCATAGTGCGCGGTGCAATCGCGCAAGCATTGCCCCCCATTTTCGAGGGGATGCTCGGTTGTGGTGTCCGGGTCGGCGCCGATCATCGGAAAACGATAGGTGCGCACCAGTGTCAACGCCAGTGTGCGGCACGGATCGTCCACCGCTTCGTATTCCAGCAGGCCGCGGTTCAACAGCGCCAGGCCGGCCAGGCCATCGGACAAGTCGACAAAATTGAGTTGCGGATGCACCGCGGGCTGCGGCTCTTTCCACTTGGAATCGTCCGGCCGGCTGATGGCGCGACTAACCACGTCGAAGGGCGATTCGGCCCACGAAACGTCCGTGGACAGGTCGGTCGGAAACATGGCCCGCAGACGATGATCACACGCCGTATTTGTGAAGCTGGTGTCGATTTCCAGACGACGTGAATCGCGTTGCAATGTTATGAGCGAAACAATCTCAATGGTTACTTCGTCGTCAACGCGACGTGTACTGTTTGGTAACGCGGCGCGAGGGATCGTCAGCGGCACGACGACTCGGAAACTGGCAGCCAACGCCCCGTCCTCGACGCAGGAGATATCGGCCGTGACGCCCAATGTGGTTATTACGCGATCCTGCTGTACGGTCTTTCGGGTCCAAGGATCACCGACATCGGAAGCGTCCTCGAAATAGTGCAGGTTGCGGAAGGTGCGCCCGGTCTCGTTGTGGGTCAGCGTGAGAGTACCGTCGCCATGTATTTCCACAGCCAGGTAGTCATTGGCAAATGACCGCGGGCCGGTGAGCAGACTGCCGCGGTTGCGGCGCTTTGCGGCCGTATGCTCGATCACGAAGGACTTGTACCCCAGGGAGGGGACTGTTCCGGTGGCGAAGCGAACACAAAAACGCTTGACGGCAAATGGAAGCGGGAACTCACGCGGAATCTTCACCGTGGCGTTGAAGGCTTCCTCGGTGATGACGTGCATCGACATTTCTGCGCCCTGGCTGTCCAGGATTCGGATAGCCCCAGGCTTCCAGTCGGCCGGGATGTCAATTGCCGCCTGACAAACCTCGGTCCGTTCATGCAGGAGCGGGTTGAATACGGTGAGCAATATGCTTTGCTCCGGCAGGTGCTGGGCGTCAATTTGCTTGATGAGGCGGCCCAGGGCGATCATCGTCAGCGTGCCGGCGATCTCCGTGACCTGACGGGTGCGGTATTCGCAATCCTCATGCACTTTGTCAATGCTGCAACCGGCGATGCTGTCATGAGCCTGATTCATCAGCAGATGGCGCCAGGCGATGGAGAGCAACCCTTCCGGATACTCGTTCCCCAACAGCCAGGCCGCCGTACACAGAGGTTCGCATTGTCCCTGAAGCGCATGCTCCGCTTCGCGGTTGTTCTGTTTGAGGTACAACCGCGCCCCGAGCACCCCATAAAACAGGTTCAACCACATGCCGTCGATGTTAGGGTACCGGAACTCGCCATGTTTCACCTGCAGATTCTTTACCTCTCGTTTCACCGCTTCGACGTATCGATTGAAGGTGCTATGCAGGTAAGTATCAGTGGTGATCTTGTTGGCGTCAGCAATGATCTGCAGCACGCGCGGATGCGGTTCGCTCTGGTCGTGACCGTCCAGGGCGATCAACTGGCTGGTCGTCGCATGCGCCATGGACTGTTCCTTTAGTGTGGCCAACCCTTTCTTCAGGTTCTCCGGGTAGTAGGTATTGGGGTCGTTGTTCGCAAGCAGGTAATAGTCGAAGCGCATGAACGAATCAGGGCCGCATTCGTGGTACGGGAGTTGGCGTTCATCCCAGGAATAAGTCCAGTTGAAAGGGAACTTGCCGAGCACGGCCGGACGATAGACATTAACCCAGAAGTTGGCGCGCCCAAACAACTCCGCCACGCGGAAGCCGAGCAGACGCGAACCGTCCGGTCCCTGCCAGATGAACTCGGAATGCGTCTCCTGCTTGTTGTTGCCGCGATAGAAGAAGATGCTGTCCAAACCGAATCCGCGGTAGATCTGCGGCATCTGCGACACCTGCCCAAAGCCGAACGGACTGTAGCCGCTGACGTCCTTGCCGCCAAACGTGCGCGTGGCCGCCATGCCGATCAACAGGTTGCGCACCAGCGATTCGCCGTTGAGCGCCGATGGATCGGGCAGGGTGTACCAAGGGCCGATATTCAAACGGCCGGAGCGGATGTGCGCCAGCAACGCGTCGCGCTTCTCCGGTTTGACTTCCAGATAGTCATCGAGAATCGCGGTGTGTGAATCCAGATGAAAACACTGATACTCCGGAACCTCATCGAGCATTTTCAGCACGTTGTCCATCATCTCCACCAGCATGATGCGGAACTGTTGGAAGGAATAGCGCCATTCGCGATCCCAGTGGGTATGCGATA
>CAYSBP010000143.1:5385-8049 GCA_964429255.1 uncultured Planctomycetia bacterium | reverse complement strand
CCGGCACCCGTACAGAGCCCGGTAACGCTTCCTCCGGGAACCATCAGGACCCCGGACATCGCTGTTCACCCGCCAACCTACGGGTCGTCCGGTGCGCTGACGACTGCTCTGGTCACGCCGCCTTCGGTTTCGTCTGTCCAGGAGGTGGCTAGCACGGGAGAGTACACGGTTCAGTCGGGGGACACGCTGGAGGCCATCGCGCGCAAGAACTACCCCGGCCGCACCTACACGGCAATCAAGGCCATCTCGGAAGCCAACAACATCTCCGATCCGCGTCGCGTTCGGGTCGGCACGAAACTCAAGATGCCCGCGCTTCCGACACAGGAACAGGCCAACCGAAACAGCCCGCAGCCGATCCCGGCCAGTCCGACGCGGTCCGAACCGAGTCGGCTTGCCGAACCGCTTACACCCAGCACGCCCCGGAGCAACACCCATTCCGTGGAAGGCGATGTCTACCTCGTACAGGGCGGTGACACACTGGAAAGGATTGCCCGCAGGGTTCTCAACGACGGCCGCCGCTGGCGCGAGATCTACGAGTGGAACCGCGATCAGCTCCACGATCCCGGCGTGCTCCGCGTCGGCCAGAAGCTGAAGATCAAGAAGGACGCAACTTCGGATGCAGCAGCGAATCCGACCGAGGCCAGCCGCGAACCGGCGCAGGAGCAGCCCGCGCAGGCCCCTCGACGAACGGTGGCGGCCAGCCAGGTCCCGGAGACGACGGAAGAGCCGTCCGCTCAACCGCAGACGAGGGAACGGGTTGAGCCCATTCAGCGCTGGATGCCGTAACCCAAGAACGTACCCGATAGGAGGCGGCAACCCGCCCGGAAACCGCCTCCTCCCTCCAGCGGCCCGGAAGCTCACGATGAGTCTTCCGGGCCGCCCTCCTTTTCAGCCCTGTGACTTTTGCAGCCCAACAGACACAGCCCCCTTTCGTTTCAGACGCGGCTGTTGACAGCCGAGAAAACCAAGTTAAGTGTAGGGTTGCGTGGAGTGGTAATGGGAGTTTCGAATGGCCGACCACAGTACCGGTGTTCCTCAAGTTAAGACCACCGAGACGGCCTTCCTGCGACTGCAAGACATCGTCGGCTATGCCTTCAACGATCCGGATTTGCTGGAGCGCGCCCTAACACACCCTTCCTATACGGTTGAGGACGATGCGGACAACGAGCGGATGGAGTTCCTAGGGGACTCCGTTCTGAATCTTTGCATTGGCCAGTCCCTCTACGAACGTTTCCCCAAGTGGAGCGAGGGGCGGTTGACGCAGGTTAAGTCCGTTCTGGTCAGCACGGTGACGCTGGACAGGGTTGCCGAGACGCTTTGCCTGCGCCGTCTGGGGCGTCTGGGTAAAGGGTTGCCCACGGGCGAGGCCTTGCCTCCGAGCGTCAATGCCAACCTTTTCGAGGCCATCTGTGGCGCTGTTTTCCTGGATGGGGGCATGGAAGCTGCCCGCAACTTCATCCTTCGCGTGATGGACGAGGAGATCCGGTCGATATCGCGGAACGGTCACGAACCCAACTACAAGTCCGCCCTGCAGCAGTTGACGCAGCGCGACTTGGGACAGACGCCTTATTACAAAGTGGTTTCGACGACCGGTCCGGACCACGGCAAGACGTTCGAGGTATCGGCGCTGATCGGTTCGCGGGCTTTTCCTTCGGCCACCGGCCGGTCCAAGAAGGAAGCGGAGCAGAGCGCGGCCAGGTCGGCGTTGGAGGTGTTGGCTGGCGAGGAGTGCATCCGGGCCTGCAGTCAGTATGATGCCAACGGCAATGGGAAGGGCCGCTGCGTGGAGAATGCTATCTCCGCTGAGGCCGTGGAGTCCTGATCTCGTCTTTCTTCTTTCCCAACAACGAACGCCGTCGTACAAGACCCGGCATCACTGGAGTTTGAACTGCAGCCATGACGTCGCCTGAATCTGCACCCCTGCTTGCCTTGGAGACCTCGGGGCTCGAGATGAGCGTGGCGCTGTGGGGGACGGCGGGACTCCTGGCCGAACAGCGGGTCCGCGATGGCGCGCGGCATGGAACGGCACTGGGCGTCCTTTTGCGAGGCACACTGAACGATGCCGGGCTCAAGCCGGCTGACCTTTCGGCCGTGGCCATTTCGCTGGGGCCTGGATCATGGACCGGGCTGCGGATCGGGCTGGCGGCCGGCAAGGCGCTGGCGTGGGGTGCAGGCGTCGGGTTGGTCGGCGTTCCCTGTTTCGAGGTCATGGCGATGGCGGCTTCGCGGCAGGTTTCCTGCGGCGGTTCCTGTCCGGCGATCCTGGCCGTGCGGAACGCCTATAGCGAAGGCTTCTTTGTGGGCCTGTTTCGCGGGACCGAAGGCCGTCCGCAGCGGTTGCTGGAGGAATGCGTCCTGCGTACTGAAGACCTCGCCCCTCGCGTCCGTGAGGCAATGGCGAAAGGCGGTGTCCAAGAAGCCCTCCTCTGCGGCGAAGCCGTCTGTCTGGAGAAGTTGAGGATTCTGGCCGATGGTGAAGGCTGGCGCGTGCTCGAAGGTTTTGAAGAAGTGTCCGCTGCCGTGCTGGCCGAACGGGCGTGGGTTCGGATGGCGGATGGAAGCGTCTGGCGGACGGCGGCTGAGATCCACTCCGTGCTGCCGATGTACCTGCGTGCGAGCGATCCGGAGCTGAAGCTGCAGCGACGGAAGTAGTGCGGACGTCTC
>CAYSBP010000143.1:2366-5285 GCA_964429255.1 uncultured Planctomycetia bacterium | reverse complement strand
CGTCAAGCCGCGGACGGGGAGGTCCGCGCTACGCCGAAGGCGCACCTCGACATGTCGAACGTGGAGCAATCTGCCGGCCGTTCCCTCGCCGATCGCGTGATTAAAGCGACGGTGGCGATTGCCGTCGCGCATGCAATGGCCAAGATATTTGGTCTCCTGCAGGCGCGCATCATCGGTGGCTACTACGGATTCGAAGGCGCCAACGATGCCTTTCTGCTGGTCTTCGACGGAATCCTGATGACCCTCTTTCTCATCGGCGAGGAGTCCTTCGGGCCTGCATTCCTGCCGGTATTCATGGATGCAAAGGACAATGAGTCCGAGGAGGCGGCGTGGCGATTCTCCTCGATCCTGCTGAACCTGCAAATCCTGCTGCTGATGGCGGCGGTGGCCCTGCTGATGATCTATCCGCAGCGGGCCATCGCCTGGTTCTCGATGTTCGGTTCCGACGCGCACAAGGCGGCGGCCGAATCGCGCGCGGACCTGGCCGCCGGTTTCCTGAAGTCCATGTCGCCCGCGCTGCTGGGGTTGTCGCTGGGTTCGCTGACGTACATGATCCTTAATGGCTACAAGAAGTTCTTCTGGCCGGCGTTTGCCGATGCGGCGTCGAAGGCGGCGCTGGTGGCAGGCGTACTGGCGGGTGACCGGCTGGGTTTGTCAAAGGATGCACTGGTCGTGGGGGTGTTGGCTGCGGGTGCGACCAAGATCGTGGTGCACCTGCTGGCGCTGGCGCCCAAGCTGCGCAGGTGGAGTCTGCGGGTTTCGTTCCAGGACCCGTATGTAAGACGGTTCCTCATCCTGGTGGCGCCGTTGGTGGCCGGCATCCTCTTCGCCAAGATGCGTGATTTTTTCAACAACTACTACGTTATCAGCAACCTTGAGGAGGGCATGCTTTCGACCAGCAGCTACGGGAAGAAGATCTTCAACGCGGTGCATGCGCTGATTCCCTACCCGCTCTCGATTGCGCTCTTCCCATTCTTCTGCGAGCTGGTGGACCGCGACGACCGCGAGAGCCTGGGCGCGGCGCTGACCAAGTCCACCCGGATGCTCCTGTTGATATTCCTGCCGCTGACCGTGGTCCTGATGGCCGTCTCGATTCCCCTGGCGCAGGCGTTCTATCAGACGGGAAAGGTGACGGCGGAAAACGCCATGGATGCCGGTCGGGTCAGCACCTGCTACCTGATCGCGATGCCGTTCTACGCGCTGGAATGCATCTACATGCAGGCCTACTTCTCGACGCGCCGGATGATCTCGCTTACCGTGATTGGCGTCGTCTTCTCTTCGGTCTCGATCGCCATCAGTGCATTGGGCGTGCTGTATTTCGGGATGCGGGGCCTGGATGCGGTGATGCTGGTGGCGCTGGGGTACTCGCTGTCCAGGGCGCTGAAACTGATCGCGCTGGTCGGACTTCTGAAATGGCAGAAGCTGCCTGTGCTGCCGCTCGGGCCTACCGTGGGATTCCTGTCCCGCGCGCTGCTGATGACGGTGCTCTGCGGCGGTGCGGCCTACGGCGTGCTGTACGGGCTGGACCGTGTCCTGCCCGCGGAGCAGGTGGCCCAACCGGATACGGAGCCGGGTGCGAAGCCGGTTTCCAATGACGGGCCTGCCAAGCCCGAAGCGGCACTCGGGGATGATTCACGGGAGGCTGCCGATCCATCCGCACCCAGGGCCGATGCGGCGAAGGGCAAACCAGCTTCCGCGGGACACAGGGTGCTCCTGACCGCGCTGCCCAGGCTGGTCCTGCCCGGTCTGGCTGCACTGATCGTCTTCTTCGCCACCTGCAGGTTGTTGCGTCTGGGTGAGTTGAACGAGATCATCGCCTTTGCACGCGAGAAGCTCCGGAGGAAGGGCAAGGGCCCGAAGGTCAAGGTACCGTCTGTCTGAGCACCGTGTGGCGCGGGCCTCCGGCGTGCCCGCGACATCCGGAAGATGCGGGCCGTCGTACGCGTGGTCGTCGTTGGTTGTCACTCGATGGTGTCCGGCGATCGAGTCGCGCGTTTTCGTCGAAACCCGGATTCAGGATGAAGGAGACCGGTCGTGGTACAGAAGTCGCCGCTCAAGCCTGGACAAATCAGGATGCTGGTGCTGGATCTCGACGGAACCCTGTTGCGTTCGGACAAGACGGTGGGGCCCCGTACCATCCAGGCCCTGCACGCGGCGCACGATCGCGGCGTGGTGGTGGTGCTCAATTCCGGCCGCATGACGGCCGCGATGGAGCCGACGGCCGAACGGATCGGCATCGACTGTCACCTGATCGCCTATAACGGCGCATCGGCCACCGCGCCGCGTGCGCAAGGGCGGTGCCGGCTTTTCGAGAAGCCGCTGGACCTGGGCGTCGCGTTGGAACTGGCAGCCATCGCGCGCGCGGGCCGGTTGCAGTTCAACTACTATCGTGACGAATTGGTGTACTCCGAGGACGTTCCCGATGCGCGCCCGTTTCGCGAGGTCTACTATGCGCGAACGAAGTCCCCGTTCCGTCTGGTCGAGCGGATCGAGGATCACATGGACGTCCCGCCGCTGAAGGTGCTCTTTGTCGTCTCGCCGGCCATGCGGGATGCGATGTACGACGAATTGCAGCCGCGGTTCGGTTCGCGCTCCAACATGACCAAGACCGATCCCGAGTACCTCGAGTTCCTGCACCCCGAAGTGGACAAAGGGGTGGGGGTGCAGGGGCTCTGCGACACCTTGAAGATCCCGATGTCGGCGGTGATGGCGGTCGGGGATGGTGACAACGATGCGCCCATGGTGGCCCGGGCCGGCTGGGGCGTGGCGGTTCGCGATGCGCGGCCGAGCGTCCTGCAGGTGGCTGCGGCGCGTACCGAGGCCGACTGCGACCACGACGCGGTAGCCGAGGCCGTCGAACGCTGGATCCTGAAGGCCTGAAACGTATCCCGATTTTCGCCATAACGGCGGAACGCCAAA
>CAYSBP010000143.1:0-2266 GCA_964429255.1 uncultured Planctomycetia bacterium | reverse complement strand
GCATCGATTTCCCGTATGCCGAACTGCGGACTCCACTGGTCACCTTGACCGACGGATCGTCCTTTACCGCCTTGCCCCAGCAGCGGCAGTTGGAGCTGAAAACGGCCGGTGGTGCGACCGTCCAGCTGGATGCCGGCCGCTTGGCTGCGATCTTCTTCCGCCCTGCCGAGGATTTGATGGAGGCGGGGTGGAAGGAGGAAGAGCGGGATATTGAACAGCCGATGCTGCCCGTTCCGTACGCGGAGCTTCGGTTGATGAACCAGGATGTCTTCTGCGGTACGCTGGCTGGCGCGGACGACCTGATCACCTTCGAGACTCCGTTCGGCACTCAGCGTGTCGGCGTGCACCAGGTGATGCGTCTGAAGCCGCGCAAAACCGGTGCGTATTCGGTCCGGGTGACGCTGTGGGACGGTAACGTCTTCCCTGCGCAACCGGTGGAGAATCTCCTTCGGTTCACGACCAACGGGGGGGCGAAGCTGGAAGTGCCCTTTGGAATGCTGGAGCTCTACTGGAGGCCGATGGCCCTGCCGCCGGTCGAGGAAGTAACGCACATCGAGGGCCTGATCGCCAGACTGGGCGACAACGACCCGCAGACGCGCGAGGAAGCGCAAAAGGCCTTGGCGGAAACCGGGCACGGCGCCCGTGCGCTGCTCGCTAAACACTGGAAGGACGAAGACTTGGAGCGGCGTACACGCGTCCGACGCCTTATGGAGCAACTGCACGAGTCGGCGCCGAAAGAGACGCTGGAGGACGAATGAGGACGAAGCGGTAGTTACGCGGAGGCCATGGCGCGCGCCAGATCGCGGAAACGGTTCCCGCGCTCCTCGAAATTTCTGAACATGTCGAAGCTGGCGCAGGCCGGTGAAAGCAGGACGATCTCGCCGGGCTCGGCATCCAGGCACGAGATGCCGGTCGCTTCTTCCAGGCTGCCCACTCGGCGGATTTCGGGGAGTGTCCCCAGCCGTTCGCCGGCGCGTCGGACGGCCTCCTCGATCCTCGGTGCGGTGACGCCCAGCAGGATCAGCCGGCGGACCTTGCGCGCCACCACCTCGCCCAGCGCATCGAAGGGCGTGCCTTTATCGGAGCCGCCTGCGATCAAGGTAATGGGACCGTGGAATGAGTCCAGCGCGCACATCACGGATTCGGGTGTCGTGGCGATCGAGTCGTTGTAGAAGGCGACGTTCCGCGCGGTCCGTGCGACCATCTCCAGTCGGTGCGGGAGCCCGCCGAAAGTTGCCAGCGCTTCGGCGATTTGCCACGGCTGAACGCCGTAGGCCAGGGCGGCGGCCGCGGCCGCCAGGGCGTTGGCGGTATTGTGCCGACCGGGCAGGCGGAGCATGTCGCGCACCGCGACGACCTCTTCCTGGCCGCCCAACCGGACCACGAGCTGGTGCCCGTCCACGAAGGCCGCATCGCCTTCCGGTTCGCCCTTCAGACTGAACCAGACCACATGGCCGGGTGTGTGGGCACCCCAGTTCGAGACCTCGGGGTCGTCCGCATTCAGTACGGCCACGTCGTCGGGGCTCTGGTACTCCAGAATGGCCTTCTTGGCGTTGTAGTAGTTGTCCAGCGTGATGTGGCGGTCGAGGTGATTGGGGCTGAGGTTGGTGACGACGGCGATGTGCGGGCTCTCTTGAAGCTCGCGCATCCCATCGAGCATGAAGCTGGAGAGTTCCAGGACCAGCGGCGCGCCGGGCTTCAGGTTGGCGGTGTCGCAGAGCAGCGAGCGTCCCAGGTTGCCGCCCACCAGCGTGCGCGGGTCGGAGAGTCTGAGCATCTCGCCCAGCAGCGCCGTCGTGGTGGACTTCCCGTTGGAGCCGGTGATGGCCAGCTTGGGGTTATTGGGCGTGAGCTTGAAGAGCAGGTTCATCTCGCGTTCGACGCGCGCGCCGGCCTCACGGGCCATTTTCACGTGGGGCGAATCGTCCGGCACGCCGGGGTTGACGACGACGATGTCGGCCGAGGCGAAATCGGCATCGTCATGCCGGCCCAGCACGAAGCGGATGGGCAGGTCATTCAGCGCTTCGATCGAGGCGTGCAGTACCTGTTCAGTGCGTTTGTCCGTGACGGTCACCTGTGCGCCTCGTTCGGCAAAGAAACGCGCGGCGCCGGCGCCGCCGCCGAAGAGTCCGAGCCCCATGACGGTCACCCGGATGCCGCGGTAAGGGTAAAGGCGCATGGAACCCTCCTCGTTGATTCAGCGCCACAGGGGGCGCCTCCTGGATAGGGAAGAGTATCGTCAAGCGAGTCATCGAGGTGCAGCGGA
>CAYSBP010000142.1:0-8138 GCA_964429255.1 uncultured Planctomycetia bacterium | reverse complement strand
TCCTCACGTTCCGCGACCAACTCGGCGAATTCAAGGCTTCGCTCGCGCCGCCCAAGCCGTAAGTACCGCGCCGCGGAATCCTCAAGGGTCACGTCCCGTGATCTCTCCCAGCCACCTGCCGCGATGAAAACGCCGGGCTCCTTCCCGGCCTGCGGGAGCAATCTGTTCGGTATTCCCTTACGACAACCTGTGGACAGGCACCCGCCCGCTGGCACCGCAGCGGGACTGGACGGCCTATGAAGTGCAGGAGAGGCAGACGGGGACCCCTTTGGAAAAAACGTGGGCGAACGCACGCGCGTTCGCCCAAGTGCAACATTCACAAGACCCCATCGGATCCGTGGATCATGTAGCCTAGCGCCGTCCGCCACCACCGCGCCGTTCGCCACCACCACCGCCACGACGTTCGCCGCCACCACCGTGCGGGCGCTGTTGACCTTCGCCACCCGCCGGAGCCGCGTCGCCCGCCGGTGCGCCTTCCGCCGGCGGATTCACCCCCAGCAGCAGCGCCTTGCGGCTCAGCTTCAGGCGACCGAGGTCATCGACGGAGAGCAGCTTCACTTCCATCTTGTCGCCCATCTTGCAGAACTCGGAGGGATTCTTGACGTAGCTGGTGTCGAGTTCAGAGACGTGACACATGCCGTCAACGCCGGGCATGATCTCAAAGAAGACACCGAACTCCTTGATGTTGACCACTTCGCCCATGTAGACCTTGCCGACTTCGGGCGTCCCGGCCAGCCCTTCGATGTCCCGCACGCAGGCATCGGCCTGATCGCGCTTGGGGCTGGAAACCGAAACCGTGCCGTCGTCCTGGACATCGATCGTGACCGTGTGCTTCTCTTCCAGGGCGCGGATCATCTTGCCACCCGGGCCGATCAGCTTGCCAATCTTGTCGATGGGGATCTTGAGCTGGATGATCTTCGGTGCGTACTGCGAGATCGACGGGCGGTGCGTGGAGATCGTCTTGGCCATCTCGCCCAGAATGTGCTTGCGGCCATCGCGGGCCTGCTCGAGGGCCTTGCGCATGACGTCGAAGGAAACGCCGGCGCTCTTCAGGTCCATCTGCAGCGCCGTTACGCCGCGTTCGCTGCCGGCGACCTTGAAGTCCATATCGCCGTAGTGGTCTTCGTCGCCCAGAATATCGGAGACGACGAAATGCTGGCCGTCCTCTTCCACCAGCCCCATCGCGATGCCGGCCACCGGTGCCTTCATCGGCACACCGGCGTCGAGCAGCGCGAGCGTTCCGCCGCAGACGCTGGCCATCGAGGAGGAGCCGTTGGACTCCATGATCTCGCTGACAAGGCGCAGCGTGTAGGGGAACGCTTCGTAATCGGGCAGGCAGGCCTTGATGCCGCGGCGCGCCAGATTGCCGTGGCCGATCTCACGCCGTCCGGGACCGCGCGGCATCTTCACTTCGCCCACGCAGAAACTGGGGAAGTTGTAGTGCAGCATGAATTTGTCATTGTACTCGCCGCGCAGGCATTCCACCGTCTGCTCGTCACCCGGCGTACCCATGGTGACCGTCGCCAGCGCCTGCGTCTCGCCGCGCGTAAAGAGCGCCGAGCCGTGCACGCGGGGCAGCACGCCGACTTCGCTGGAAATCGGACGGATGTCCGTCCGGGTGCGACCGTCGCAGCGTTTGTTCTCCGCGATCTGCCGGCGGATGGTCCGCTCCCAGGCGTACTCGCACGCCGCCTGCACCTGCTCGGCCGTGGGCCTCTCGGGCTGCGCTGCGGGATCCTTGGCCGCGTACTTCTCGACCATCTTCTCCGTCAACGCCTTGCGCGCGTCGCGGCGGGGGAACTTGCCCACCGTCCACGCCGCCTGCTTGAACTCGTCGGCGTGATTCTTCCGCACCGTCTCGTAGATGGCGGGCTTGGCGGGCGACTCAAAGACCAGCTTCTTCACGCCGGACTTCGAAGCCAGCTCGTCGATCGCATCGATCACGGTGAGGACGTTCTTGTAAGCGAACTCGATACCGCCGATCATCTGCTCTTCGGACAACTCGTTCGCACCGGCCTCGACCATCAGCACGGCTTTGCGCGTGCCGGAGACGACCAGTTCGAGCGCCGAGGTCTTCAGTTGCTCAACGCCGGGGTTCAGCACGTACTGCCCGTCGCAGAAGCCGACGCGCACCGACCCGGTCGGGCCTTGGAACGGCAACGGCGAAACGGAGAGCGCCGCCGAGGAGGCGATCATCGCCACCACGTCCGGGTCAACATCCGGTTCAGCCGAAAGCACGATGCACTGGATCAGCACGTCGCGGGAATAGCCGTCCGGCCAGAGCGGGCGGATGGGACGGTCGATGAGGCGCATGGTGAGCGTCTCTTTTTCGGAGGGCGCGCCTTCGCGCTTCCTGAACCGGCCGCCGAAAATCATGCCGGCGGCGTAGCCGCGTTCGCGGTAATCGACCGTCAGCGGAAAGAAGTCAAGCCCCGGTCGGAGAGACTGGTCGCTGACGCCAGCGAAAACAACCGTTTCGCCCAGCGCAACCAGCGCGGCACCGGAAGCCTGCTTCGCCCATTTTCCTGTTTCGATCTTGAGTTTGCGACCGCCTAGGTCGCGTTCGACGACGACATGAGCCACTGTGGGCCTGCCTTTCCTGGCGAATGGAACCAACGCGAAATGGCGTACCATCCCTTACCTTAAGGGACACACCGGCATCGCGTGACGCGTGAGTTGACTGGTTCGGTCTGTTTCGCCTGTTACTTGCGGAGGCCGAGGCGCTCGATGAGGGACTTATAGCGCTCGACATCCTCCTTGCGCAGGTAGGCCAGCAGGCGGGTTCGCTTAGAGACCATTTGGGTCAAGCCACGTCGGGAGTGGAGATCCTTGGGATGCAGCTTGAGATGCCCCGTCATCCCGGCGATGCGCTCGCTCAGCAAAGCGACCTGGACTTCACAGCTTCCCGTGTCAGTGGGCTGAGTCCGGTTGGTTTCGACGATTTCTTTGCGACGAGCGGCAGTAACAGCCATGGGCGGATCCTAAACTCCTGAGAGGCGCGAAAATGGTCTGGTAGCGCAAACCCCAAGTTCTGTCCCTGGAATTCTCCCCCTGGAGACTCCCCGGCGCGTTTCCCTCTTTTCCACGCGCCCCGTGCGCTTACGCTTCACTTGGAGCGGCAGGATACCGTTTAGGCGCCGTCGCGCAACTCACTTTTCAGGTTCTGCAGCTGAAAATGCCCCTGCACGTGTGACCTGCCATGCAAAACTCAATCCTTTGTGCTATCTTTGGTACATGATCAGCGATGGCTTTCAACTGGGACCTTACACCGTTCGGAAGGCACTGGGGCATGGCGTCACCGCTCATGTCTACTATGGCTGGGATCCCAAAGCCCATGTGCCCGTCGCCCTGAAGGTGCTCAATTCCAACCTCTCCCGCGATAGCAGCTTGGTCACGATGTTCGAGGAGGAAGGCCGGACGGGCTTGAGTGTCAACAGCCCGCAGATCGTCAAGACCTTGATGATGGGCAATCAGGGCGGGTATCGGTTCATTGCCTTCGAGTACATCCATGGTGTGCCTCTCGACCGGATCATCCCGTTAGTCGAAGCTGAGGCGGTCTGGGTCCTGCGGCATATGGCGCAGGCGGTGCGTGAACTCAGCCTCAAGGGCATCGTGCACCAGGACATCAAGCCGGAGAACATCCTGATCGAGAAGACCGGGAACTGCAAACTCTCGGATCTGGGTTTCGCGCGCGTAAAGTATGGGCGGATCAAGTGGGACGGCTATTCGGCGGGCACCTCGTTCTACATGTCACCAGAGCAGTGCCAACCCGGCCTGCGGCTACCGATCGACACGCGTTCAGACCTCTATGCGCTGGCGGCGGTGATCTACCATGCGGCCACGGGGACGCCGCCGTTCGTCGCCGAGGACGACGAGAAGATCCGGGAAATGCAGATCCGGAACCGGGTGCCGCCGCCCATTCAGCGCAACCCGGCCTTGAGCCCTCCGTTTTCGGATCTCCTCTTGCGGATGTTGAGCAAGGACCCCGAGAAACGCGTCCAGACGCCGGAGCAGCTGTTGCTGGAAATCCGTCGGATCCCCGTGAAGGCGGAGCCGCCGACCGTGACCATCACAGAGATTTCCTGAGCCATCTGCGAAACGCCGCATCGCTCCACCAACCTCCTGCCCGGTGAACGAACGCCTTGAACTCACCCC
This sequence comes from uncultured Planctomycetia bacterium, assembly GCA_964429255.1. Classification (GTDB taxonomy): domain Bacteria; phylum Planctomycetota; class SZUA-567; order H5-PLA8; family H5-PLA8; genus CAYSBP01. The sequence goes on along the minus strand of CAYSBP010000142.1, from coordinate 3,983 downwards.
CTGACTCGCTATGCTGCCCCGCAGGGTCGGCGTCCCAACCGTCAGGGGCTCAAGAGGGGGGCGAGACGTAGTGGAAGCGGTTCCTCAGATCGTCGCCAACTGCAAAGTCCTCGGTTTACTGGGGCAGGGCGGCATGGGATCCGTGTTCCGATCGGTCCACATGACCCTCGGACGTCGCATGGCCATCAAGGTCCTGCCGGCCGAGTTCACCCGCAGTCCCGAGTACGTCTCCCGCTTTCTCCGTGAAGCGCGAACCATTGCCAATCTGAACCACCCCAACATCGTGCTCGTGCACGACGCAGGCGAACAAAACGGCATCTACTATATCGCCATGGAACTGGTGGACGGGGCCAGTCTGGCCGCCGTCACCCGCCATTCCTCCCGTCTGCCTGAACCCGTGGCGCTCGACTTCCTGGCTCAGTCCGCCAAGGGACTGGGATACGCCCATGACCGCGGGTTGGTGCACCGCGACATCAAACCCGAGAACCTGCTGATCAACCGCGAAGGCACGCTCAAGGTTGTGGACTTTGGGTTGGTTCTCGAGGAGGCGAGCCAATCGCATCTGACGCGTTCCGGAACCTTCCTGGGCACGCCGACGTTCATGAGTCCCGAGCAGTGCGATGGCGACGTGGCCGACGCGCGCAGCGACCTGTACGCGCTGGGCGCCACCTTCTATTGCGCCCTTACCGGACATGCGCCCTTCACCGGCTCGACCGCGCTGGGGATCATGTACAAGCACAAGTTCGAGGCGCCGCCGCCGCTCGACGGGGACATCTCCGCACGGACCAGCGCCATCATCCTCAGACTGCTCGCCAAGAAGCGCGAGGACCGGTACCAGACGGCCAAGGAACTGAGCGCCGACGTCGCAAATGCCGCGCGCACGGTGCCGCCGCGAACCGATTGGTCGCTGGACCAGGTGCTTGCGATAGTCGCCCCGCCGCAACCGGATCCAACGGCGGAGGAACTGTCGGCGATCGGACGAGGGCGCAGTTCAGAAACGCTTGCGATGCAGGAACTGCGGGGGCGGCCGGCGGGCGGTGAGTCTTCCTCGGCGAGCCCGGGGTCCGAGGCCGCGGGAACCTTGCCCCCGGGCCGCACACCGGCGCCTGGATCCATCTCCGCATCGGCCTGGGACCCAACGCTCATCGCCCCCCGCACACCGCTGACGCCTGGTGCCCTGAACACGCCCGCTCCTTCGCCGCTGCCCGGCCTACCGACACCGACGCCCGGTGGTCGTGCTTCGCGCACGGGTCTCTGGGTTGGCGCGGCGGCCGCACTTCTGCTGGGGATTGGGGCGGGCGGCTACTTTTTCTATCGAAGCCATCGCCGGTCGCAACTCGAAGGCTACGTGAAGGCCATCGAGAGCCTGCGCCAGAGCGGCAGCCTGGACGACGCCCACTACGAACTCCGCCAGGCCATGAGCGGTTTCCCGGACGAACCGCGGTTAAACGACCTCCGGCAGTCCCTTGCCGAGGACATCCGGAAGAAGGCGCAGAGAGACCGCGAGATAAACCTCCAGTTCGCGCGCAAGGAGGTCCGACTGGATGACTGGGTTAAGAAGGCCAAGGCAGCCTTTGAGGGCGGCCGGTTTGACGAAGCAATCCTGGGGTACCAGGAAGCCCGCAAGCTCGATCCGGATTCGGAAGAGCTGAAGACCGGCCTGGACGCGGCCCATCTGGCCCACCTGCGGGCGCGCGTGGCGGAGGCCGAGAAGAACCGCAAATGGGAGGACGCGCTGTCGTTCTCCAAACAATCGCTCGAATTCGGTGGCACCTTCGAGCAGGTTCAGCGACTCGAACAACGGGTAAAGGTCGAAGAACTACGCCAGGACGCCCTGCGCCTGAGCAGAAACGACGACCTGCTGGCCGCCGCCGATCGGTTCGACGAAGCGGCCCTGTCCTCCACGCGCGACACTGCGGTACGGGACGAACTCCAGCAACTCGCCGTCCAGCAACGTACACAGCATCACCTGAATCGGGCGACGGAAGCGGAGAAGCGGGGGCAATGGACCGGCGCCATCGCCGCGCTGAACAAGGCATTGAAGCTGGCTCCGAAGGACGCCGCCATCGAAAAGCGCCTCGAACACGCGCGCCGCTCGTTCCGCAACGAGACCAGTTTCGAGTCGGCCATGTCCCTGGGCCGCAAGGCCCTGGACGCCCAGCGCTGGTCCGAGGCGGCGGAGATGTACCGCGCCGCGATCGGACACAACCAGGATCACTCCGAGGCGAAGGCGCTGCTGACCGAGGCGCTCCATCGCGACGTATTGAGTCAGGCGGATACGAAGGTCCAGACTCGGGCATGGCGCGAGGCGAGCGCACTGCTCGACGAGATCGAGACCGAGGTCGGGAAGACGGCCCAGACCGGCGTCAAGATCGAGTTCGAACGGCTCTCCATGCTGGTCCGGCGCAATCAGGAGGAGATCTCGCGCAAGGAAACGCGCGCCCAGACGGCGGCGAAGGAGGACGCGCTGGCGACGGCCATCCAGGAGTACGAAGCGCTGATCGATCTGAACCCCGCCAACCGAACGAGCTACGAGACGGTGCTGGCCCCCCTCCGCATCGAACACGCTTACCGTGGAGCGCTGGCAGATGGCGACGGTGCGGCCAGCGCCGGCCAGTTCGCGAAGGCCCGTACGGCCTACCGGCAGGCCGGGGAGGGAAAGAGGGACGATGCCACGGCACAGGCCACCGTGAAAGCCAGACTGGCCCTCATGGTCGCCTCGGAGAAGCTGTTCAAGGTCGAACCGTTGATCGCCGAGAAGAACTGGGGCGAGGCGCGCACGCAACTGGCGGCCATCCAGAAGGAGATTCCGGCCGACAACACGATTGCGGCAACCGCGGTGGATGAGCGCCTGAAGGCGGTGGATGGTGCACTGGCGCAGATCGACGCACTGGAAGTGACCGGCAGGACGGCGGTCCCGCACCGCAAATGGGATGACGGACGCGAGGCCCTGAAGCAGTTGCAGGAACTCAATCCATCCAGGAAGGACGCCTACCGCAAGCAACTCGACGATCTGGAAACGGCCCTGAAGGTCTTTAACGAGCAGACGGCGAGGCAGGCGCGCTACGACCTGCAGATGGGCGAAGCCCGACGGAAGTTGGGGCAGGAGGATTTCGACGGCGCGATCGCATCGGCCGGGCTGGCCTTGGAGGCTATAGCGGACGATCCACCCGCCAAGGACCTCATCAAAGATGCTCGGGGCCGAAAGGACGCCAAGGCCCGCGCCATGTTGATCAACGACACGCACCGGAACCTCCAGGGACTCCTGGAAAAGGGGCAGTTGGATCAGGCAGCGTCCCTGGCCGACACCACCGCGAAACAGAACGCCACCGTGACCGAACTGAACGGCATGGCTGCGGCGTTGAAGGAAATGCGGGATGCGAAACGCGCGGTCGCGTTGGCTTCAAAACCGCTGGACGACAGCATGGGCATCGTCTCGTCGTCGCCGGTGAACGACCGTGAGAGACTGCAGCGTGCGATCCAGAGCGCGAAGGAGAAGTGGACACAACAGGAAGCCGAGGCGGTCCGGCAGTTCGTAACCCGCGACTACGCCGCCGCACAGAACACGGCCTCGACGCTCAGCACGGGTGCGCTGAATCAAACCCGTTCCACCATCGTGGGCGTGGCGACGACGGCGGACCAGTTGGGGGATGAAGCCGCGAAGAGCACTCCGCATAGACGCAATATCGGTGAGATGGGCGTCGAAGGCGGCAACTCGGATGCCGATGCCCAGAAGAAGGCCTTGCCCTACCGCAGCCTGTCCAAGAAACTGCGGGATCTGGCGGCCGGGATTCGCTGAAGCGTTGCAGCAGACGTTGATCACCTGCGGAAACGGTTCCCAGGGGATCGTATCGTTACGCCGTGCACCCCGCAACCACGCACTGCACGACCGGTGCTGCGGACCCCAAAAATGGTGCCATGGATACGTACCCAGATCATCGAGCCGAAAAGGTGCGACCTATGCGCGTATCCAAAACCCCTTG
>CAYSBP010000141.1:0-8174 GCA_964429255.1 uncultured Planctomycetia bacterium | reverse complement strand
GCTTGGGGCTTGCAAGCCGTGCCAATCTGTAGCGAGCGGCACGAGCGGAAGGGACCGCGTCCCCGGAACGGATTGGCACGGGTTGCCATGCGAGCGGCCGTCAGGCATCTCCCGCCGGAAAGGCGGGAATGACAGGTCGCGAGCAGAACGTGTTGGGAGGGCCGAAGGCCCGACACAGATCGTAAATACGGCCTCCGGAAGCGGATGAAAATTTTTTCGGGATTTTTGCAGGAATCCTCCAGGCAAACGGTGAAAGGAAAGCTTGACCACGGCACAGACCGTGGCTTCCGGTGGTGGTGCCGGTCGAGCAAGTGGAGGATTGAACGATGAATGTAATCGTAAGAATCGTGGCTCGTATCAGCGGGCTTCTTCGGATCGCCATCGAAGTGATTGTTCGACGCGACGGCGAATAAGAGCCTGCGGGGAGAAGCGGTGACCTGCCCAGACGAAACCCATTTTTATGACGATACACGGCAGGTTCCGCAGATCCTGCCCCCCTACCCGTTCGCTCACAGTCACTCGCTAACCGGCAAGCGATCGCGAGCCGGCTACACGTCTTCGCCGGCTTCTATTCACGAAGCGGTCCCGTGATCCATCTCGGAAGCTGCACGCATGCCGGCGACAAAGGCTTTTCCAATTTTTCGTTCAAGCTCATCACGCAAGGCCTCGTTGCCTCGGCTGTTCTTGAAGCGTTTCTGTTTGCCGATGTGTCGCGCTTCCCGACTGAGCGTGGGCATCGCGTGTTGCACGGCGTATAGCACGCCACGGAGCACCTCGGCATTGGTGAGGTCAAAGCCGACGGCGTTGCCGTAAACGCGGACAAGCTCCCGCAGAACCGAATCGGCCGCCTTAGTAAGGCCAAACTGTCGCGGGATGTTTGCCGGTTCTCCCGTGGGATAGTCCGCCGGTGCGGGTTTTGTCACAGGCTTGATGGTGCCGGCGATTTTATCCGTGGCCGCAACGGGGGCGTGTACGCCAGGAACGCCCGTTGCGGAGCCTACTGAAGTCTCGGCCAGGATGTTTGCCAGCGAGCTTGAGGGCTGCTTTCGTGTGAGTTCTTTTGGCATCGTTTACCCCCCTACTCGTTCACGACAGCCGCAATGGGCTGCTCTTCATCGACCGGAACCGACGGCTCGCTCGGCGCTTGAAGCTTGCCGGCAAGAAACGCCTCGCGATTCGTCACGCGCTGGTAAATCTCGGCGGCGATTGTCCGGTACTGATCAGTCACCTGATGCCGACGGAACTTCTTGATGTCGAAAAGCGTCTTCCCCTTCTCGGCGGCTTGGTTCAAGGCCACGGCCTGGGATATGTAGGTTGAAAAAGCTCGTTCGGGGAAGTGCGTCCGAATGAGTTGCTCGACCTCAATCTTCGCCCTGGTGCGGCGGTCAACGGAACTAAAGACCAAGCCGATGATTTCAAGCTGTGGGTTCCTCAGCGAGCGAACATCCGCGATGTCGTTCAAGGCTTCGTTCAAGCCGTGAATCGAGAGGATGTGCGGAAAGGCCGAAAGCAGGAACCACTCCGCCGTCGCGTAAGCCGCGACGGTTGTGGTTGCTCCCGCAAAAGGCGGAGTATCGAGCAAGATGAAATCGTATTCCTCACGGGCCAGTTCAAGCCCCCTATCAAGAACGTGCGTCCTATCGACGAACTTTGAGAGGTGTTTGTCGATCTCGGAAAGCTCCGTCCGGGCCGGAATGAGATGGACGCCCTTGGGCATGTTGTCCATCACCGCCAGATCCTCGGGGCCGTCGTCGGTCGTTATGAGTTCAAAGGTGCCGGCGAATGAGTCGGGCTTTACGCCAAGGTGCTTGGTGGCCCCGGCTCCGGGGTCGAGGTCGATGATGAGGCATTTATGCCCCTTTTCACCAAGGGCGGCGGCGATGTGAACCGTGTTGGTGGTTTTGCCCACCCCCCCCTTCTGGTTTCCGACGGCTAGTACGGCTCCAAGTGGTTTTTTGGCCATGATGTGCTGACTCCTTGCTCTGGGTACACAACGGACCCAAAAATTTATTTACTTTTTTTGGCCTAGCAACCATGCGTCCATGTTTGCATGGGTGCATGGATCCCTGACCGCATGGGTCCATGCACCCATGATTATCGTGACCTTCTGGTGGCTGGCAAGCCCCTAATTCGCTTCTTTTCATCATGGACCCATGGGTGCATGGCACCATGGGGGCCTGCGTCCATGCTTTCATGGCTCCATGGGTGCATGGGGCCATGCGTACATGCCTTCTGGTGGATCAATTTACCGGTTGCGTGAATGTACCCGGTGGGTATTCTTGTGCTTTAAGCGAGTTGAAGCCCCTACATGTAGCGGTGCGCGCGGTGCGCCGTACGGAAAGGGGTGAAGCGAAGGAGATACATATAGAGAGGAAAGCAGGGTAGCCAAACAAAAAAAACCGACCTCAGTGGGTCGGCTTTTTGCGGGCCATGCTGTTATCGACGTTCAAAAGAACCACAAAGCTTTTTAGCCCGGGTGTAACTCAGCAATTACATCCTACCTGTGGTTCTCCAGAACGTCAATAACAAAAGCATGAGCCTGACGGGGATTGTTTGTCCCCGTTTTGAGGCTCGGCTTTCCTCACGGGAACTGGCGGACGGAATTTGCATGTCCGCATAACTTGTGAGGTGACAGGATGTTACAAACGCGTTCTGCGGCGGAGCCGCACGCGGACGAGAGACGAGCGGAGATCGTATCACGTCCGGTAGGGGGGTACTGTCTCATTTCCGTCCTTCAGGTCTCGATGGTCTGGTGGGCCTACAAGCATGGGCTCATCCGCTGGGTGGACCTACGAACCTGGTTTGCCTGCTGGGAGCTTGTGTCCCGTCGGTGCGAACTGAAACCAGAAGAACACCGGCGGTACGAAGTGGGGGAGCTAGAAGGTCTGGTTGGCGGGGTAGGGGGGAAGAAGATCCCAATCGAAACCAGGCGGACGGATTCGATTCGGCGGCTTGAGCGGGCGGGACTCATCACCTGGTCAGACTCCGCGATTCATTTTCCAGCTTCTCCCGATCGAATGCCGGCCGATGATCTCTCCGGCTTGTGGGCGATGTACGAGCGAATCCAGAACCGCAAGCGCCGCGTGCCGGTTCCACGACGAATCATCCGGGAGATCGCCGCCGGCCTCGCTCCGGTAGTCGTGGCGACGATTGTCGGGCATCTGTTTCGCTGTTTGTACTTCACGAAACAACGCGGGTGGCAATACGAAGGCTGCTGCAAGGCCTCGTTCGTTGCCGAAGTTTTCGACGTTGATGAACGGAGCGTGAGACGGGCGAGGAAGCATCTGGAAGACATTGGTTGGCTTAGACTGGAAGAGTCGGAACACTGGCACCGTCAACGCTACGGCGGTAGGGCGGTCGTCAATGGCTCCTGGTCGCGGCCTGTGAATTACGAGTCGGCCGACGAAACCGGATTACCCGGTCCGGCGGCCGATTTTTCCGCCGGATTACCCGGTCCTGTACCAGAAGAGAAACTCTCTTCGAGATCTAAAAACCAGAAACCCGCCTTACGCGGCCCGGCTGGTGTTTTCAACGGAAAAGACCTGAAGAAAAAACCAACGATGCGGCATGTCGAGCTTTGGGATCTGAAAGACACGGCTCGCCTTCTGGTTTTGTTTGAAGATGCGGCGGAGAAGGACGTTCTTGGGGGAAGCGACCACGAACGGCTGCTTTTCGTAGCGGCCGCAGAGCGGGCCCTGATGAAGGGCACGATCAACCCCTGTGGTTTCTTCGTTCGCGTGGTTCGCTCGAAACTGTGGCACCATGTAACGCAAGGGGATGAGGATGCTGCTCACCAACGCCTGAAGCGGCATTTCTACGGTGAAGAGCGAAAACGCGATCGGAAACCGGTGCGAAAAGTGAGAGCACCACGAATCGAGCTGTCCGAGGATGCCCGCCTTGTCCAGGCGGTCAGGAGCGTCGCTTTGAAACATCGAATTTCCGGGGATCCGTTCTACGTCCTCAGAACCGGAGCACAATACCGAGACTGGACGCGGGAGCGTTGGGATAGGGCGGTTGAAGAGGTGGAAAGGGCACGCTTTGTTCAGCTTCAAGTCAATGCTGAAGTGTGAGGTGGCGCCTCCGGTGGCCGATGAACATCGCGCCAAATAGGAGCAACGAGAGTGTCGCCGGCTCCGGCACGACGTAGGAATCGATCCACGGATTGAACTCATCGAGCATCCCAGCCCCGCTTTCGCTGAAGTAGGTGTAGCCGCCTCGAGCGAAGGAGTTGATGCCGATGAGTTCGCCGAACTCATTGAACCAGCCACAGCCAGAGTCGCCTGGACTGGTGTGCCATTCCAGGTCCTGTTGGCCGGGGTCGCTCGGATGGTCCAACACGGTCATCATGAAGTGGTCATCAACTCCCGGTGTTTCGTAACCAAAGTACTCGATGATGTTACTGCCTGCGCGCTTGAGGTAGTCGTAGTCGCCTGGACCTGTAATCGGAGTGCCTGGACAACCGTAGCCTGACATGTAGGCTACGGTGTTTCGAAGATCACCCGTTCCTCGGTATCTCTCAGCCGGTTCATAGCCGTAGAGAGGCTCAGAGAGATGAACCAAGCCGAGATCGACGCCAGTTCCAGAAGGAGCTGCATCAGTGTAGCCAGGGTAGCCGAACCATTCTTCGGCTATAACCATCTCATCGTAATAGAACGAGTTGGCACCCATAGTGATGCGCATATCAGTAACGCTACCTTCGAACACTCCTTCGTTCCGGTCAACAACGTTGTGACCGGCGGTGAGGATCCACCAAGGATCGATCAAAACTCCCGAGGCTCCATACCAGCCTTCATCCTCACGATAGCTCCACACGCAACCCACCGACTCGAACATCCATGTGTCCGCGAACGCTTCGTAGAGCTCCGACGGCCTGTCCACGCGCATGATCTCGGCCTGCGAGGCCGGGACGATCATGACGCCCAATACTGCTGCAACGAGCAGCACACACACTGGTCTCGTCTTCATGCGGCATTTTCCTTCCCAGAATCGATGGTTTTCTCCGGTTCGCATTGTAGCGAAATCAGGTCCGCTGGAGCAAGTCAGAACGAAGGGAGACCGCACATTCTGACTGCGTTGCTGGCAGAGAGAACCGGCAGGGCCAGCGCGCATAACTGGGCAAGCCTGGTAAAATAGGCAACTGGCGCGATGCGCGGCCTTCGCTTACCCTTCTGCTATGCCGGCCGACGGAACGGCGGAGTGGTCTTGCAGAAGGAGCCGACCCATGAGCAAAGCCAGCGCGCGAACGAAGCGAAAAGGGCCCGTGTCTGTTGAATCGATCGTTACGTATTTCGAAACCCTGCCCGATCCAAGGCACGAGCGCAACCGTCGCCATCTGCTGGTGGACATTATTACGATTGCGGTTTGCGGTGTTATCGTCGGGTGTGACGGCCCGACCTCCATGGCCCAGTGGGCGAAAGCGAAGCAGGAGTGGCTGGAAACATTCCTGGAACTCCCCCATGGTATTCCATCGCGAGACTGTATTCGGAGGGTGCTGACGGCTTTGAAGCCGCTGGCGTTTCAGCAGTGTTTCGAAGCCTGGATGGCACATCTGATCCATGAGGATGCCGAGGGCAAGCCGATCATTGCCATCGACGGCAAGACGCTGCGCCGTTCCCATGATCGCCGGAATGGGCTCGGCCCGCTGCATCTGGTCAGCGCCTGGGCGTCGCAGCAAGGTCTGTCCCTGGGGCAGGTGGCGACCGAGGAGAAATCCAACGAAATCACGGCGATTCCCGAGTTGCTGGACCAGATCGACGTGAAGGGGGCGGTGGTCACCATCGACGCCATGGGATGCCAGAAGGAGATCGCGCGGCAGATCGTCGACGGCCAGGGGGATTACGTGTTGGCGGTCAAGGAGAACCAGCCGAAGCTGTACGAGGAGATCCGGGACTTCTTCAGCGATGAGCGTCTGGACGAACGCATGAGCACGCCTCATCGTGAACATTGTACTTCAGAGCAGAGCCACGGCCGGCAGGAGGAACGGTACTACGTGTTGGCGACGTTACCCAGAGATTTCCCTCTACCGAGCCGGTGGCCTGGGCTCAAGGCCATCGGGATGGCCTTGCGGGTGGCCACGCGCGGGGACGGCACCACGAGTTGCGAGGAACGTTACTTTATCAGCAGTCGCTACCTGAGCGGCAAGCGCTTCGCGGAGGCGGTGCGGGGCCACTGGGGTATTGAGAACTCCCTGCACTGGGTGTTGGATGTGTCCTTCGACGAGGATCAGAGTCGCACTCGCCAGCGACACATGGCCAGCAATCTCGCCTGGCTGCGCCGGTTCGCCATCAGCCTCCTGAAACGTCATCCGGCCAAAGACAGCATCGTGGGGCGGAGCCGTATGGCGGGCTGGAACAACGACTTCCTGCTGGAAGTCCTTGTAAAAACAGGTACTTAATGTGCGCTGGCCCTGAGAGAACCGGCAAGAAAGGCACTTTTCTGAGTACTTTTCCAAACTTCATGCGTCTTAAAGCGGCGAGGCTTCGGCTTCGTGGTCGTCAGTAACAAAAACACGTTACCGTGACGCCATATTGAGGGGCGAATCCACCCGGTAAACTCAGCCTAACCAGCCGAGCTAAGGGATCGGGCTAACCACCCGTATCGGATTCGACCCGTAGAGCCGGATGCCATGAGAGTGGCTTGTCCGGTTCGATGGAGGCTCGCGGAATTAAAACTCGTGACCTTATGTCGTGAGACAGCCTCCGCGTTCTATCCAATGTTGAAAAACTGAAACGGGGCGACGGAGACAGACCTTTGCAGGGCTTCGAGGTATGGAGCACTGCAAAGGCCGCAGTAGTTGAAGGTGGTGCGGAGATTCTTCTCCAAATCCTCCCACGGGGTTCGGACCATAGTTGACCGCCAGGTCAACCCAATCGGGTGAAAGGCTCGTAGGTTCGTTCAACGTTGGCCAGTGCCGGGAGTTCCCAAGTCGGTGACGGCTGGGACCGGACCTTGACCGGTTCGGCGACCTCGTTAAACGCGAGGCGGTGAAAAGCTCAACGGTGAAAGGCGGGAAACCGCTTACTGGTAAGACCAATCAGAGACGGTGCCAAATAGCGAAAAATCTACATCGACGGGTAACCGGGGGCTTCTTGTTTCGCCCCGGAGAAATCGGCAGCGATTTGCTGCCGGAAACTATGCTCGGGCGGGAGCCCGAGACATACGACGTGGACCCGGCCGGTAACACGGCCTAGCAACGTGAATGATTGGTTGACGACTGCTGCTAATCCGGGAACCACTGCGGCTGCCGGGGGTGGTACCCTCGGGGCCTGGCTAAGTCGGCCGGGTGCTTCAAAAGCCGTAGTGGGGGAGTGTGGCCCAAGTAGAAGCCGGCGGGAGCCGGGCGGATACCGTGGCAGGGCAGTCACGGACCGTTCCATCTCGGGGCTGGTTACCCTGAGAAGGTCGGACAACGAAAGGGCTGACGGGTTTTTACCCATCGGTATGGCGGCCGGGGAGCAAAGCTCCCCGGTCCTTTGGCGAGGTGGCAATGTGGCTACAGGAAGCCAACTTTGGTCGGTTGGCTTCTTGTGGCGACGGAATGGCGATGATGCGGCGAGGTGCATCTTGTGCTTCGGAGCGCATCATCAAGGTTTTGGTTCGGGTCCTTCCATTATTGGGCGTGGTGAACTTGTGAAACAAGTAGCCACGCCCGCCGCAGACCCGAATTGGTTGCACTTGCGAGCTTTAGGTTTCAGGCCCGGCTACCGGCCTGAAGGTTGCTCGCAGAGGGGAAACCCTCGATGTGCGGTGGGGTTGGCGTGGGCGGTCGGCACGATGCCACCGCCTGGACGGTTGAGCGACGAGAGTTGGGCGACAGCGGGGCGGCTGCTGAAAGCGGCTGCGAAATAGAGCGATGATTCCCGCAAGTCCTACTCGGAAAGCTCCCGTCCGCCGGCTTCCCGTGCGGTTCGGTTGAACAATTCGGTTTGTTCCGCTCGCAAGCGAAGGTATCGGCTTTTGGGATTGTGCCACAAACAATCCCGACTTTTTCAACCAAGAATCGAGAGGGGAGCCATGAAGCAATACCGATGTGAGGCCGTGACGGTCGAAGGATTCATTCAGCAAGTCGCAGTTTCGTACCTGACCCGTGGGTATTGGTTCTACGTCGCGGGCCGTGTGCCGGAGCGAAAGGATCCACAGGAGGTGGATGCTAAGCTCGTGGCGAAGTACGGAAT
>CAYSBP010000140.1:0-8192 GCA_964429255.1 uncultured Planctomycetia bacterium | reverse complement strand
CGTCGCCCTGGCGGCGGTGGGGCTGGTCAAGCCGGGCATGACCGTGAGCCTCGATACCGGCACGACGACCCTCGAGGTGGCCCGCGCCCTGTGCGGCATCGCACGGCTCAAGGTGCTGACGAACTCGCTCGCCATCGCCTCGGCCCTGCTGGCGCACGAAGGGCTGGAACTGGTCCTCCTGGGCGGCACGGTCAGCCAGAGTAGCCCGGATCTCTTCGGGCCGCTGACCCTGGCCAACCTCGCCGCCTTCCGCGCCGACATCGCGTTCCTCGGCCTCGACGCCGCCGACGAGCGGGGCCTGTACACCGACAGCCAGCAGGCCGCGCAGGTGTCGCGGGCGATCATGGCCGGCGCCGAGCGCGTGGTCGTCGTGGCCGACAGCAGCAAGTTCGGCCGCCACGCCTTCGTCCGCATCGCCGGCTGGGAGGCGGTCGACCGCCTGATCGTGGACAGGGGCCTGCCCCCCGGGGTCAGAGCCCGGGTCGGAAAGAGCGTCGCCAGCCTGACACTGGCGCCTGTCGCCAAGGAAGGGATGTCATGAGGACCGTACGCTTCGGGGTCATCGGCTGCGGGCTGATGGGGCGCGAGTTCGCCAGCGCGGCGGCGCGCTGGTGCCATCTCACGGAGATGGACGTACGTCCGGAGATCGTGGCGGTCTGCGACACCGATCCCGCGCTGACCGCCTGGTTTGCCGGCCACTTCCCGTCCGTCCGCCAGGCGACTGCCGACTACCACGCCCTCCTGGCCAATCCGGAGGTGGAGGCGGTCTATATCGCGGTGCCCCACGACCTGCACGCGGAGTTCTACGGCGAGGCGATCGAGGCAGGCAAGCACCTGATGGGCGAGAAGCCCTTTGGCATCGACCTGGCCGCCAACCGCCGGATCCTGGACGGCCTGGCGCGGCATCCAGCGGTGTTCGTGCGATGCAGCTCGGAGTCGCCCTTCTTCCCGGCCGTCCAACGCATCGGCCGGATGATCGAGGCGGCGGAGTTCGGCCGGATCATCGAGGTGAACAGCGGCTTTCTGCACTCCAGCGATCTGGATCCGAACAAGCCCATCAATTGGAAGCGGACCCTGCGCCACAACGGCGAATACGGCTGCCTGGGGGACCTGGGCCTGCACGCCTGCCACATGCCCTTCCGGGCCGGCTGGCGGCCGAAGGACGTACGCGCCATCCTGACCAAGATCGTCGCCGAGCGCCCCGACGGCCGGGGCGGCATGGCGCCCTGCGAGACCTGGGATAACGCCACGCTGCTCTGCACGGCGGCCGACAGCGGCGGTGACTTTCCCCTGACCATCAAGACCCAGCGGATCGCGCCGGGTCAGACCAACACCTGGTATCTGGAGATCCTCGGCACCCGGGCCTCGGCCCGCTGGAGCAGCAGGCAGATCAACACGCTCGAGATCCTGGAGTACCGCGGCGGCGAGCAGGCCTGGCAGTGCGTGGAGATGGGGCACCAGATGGCCTATCGGACGCTCACGGGCGGCATCTTTCAGGCGGGCTTCTGCGATTCCATCCTCCAGATGTGGGCGGCCTTCCTGCACGAATTGGTTCATGGCGCCCCCCTCAGCCGTTTCGCGGGCTGCGTCACCCCGGAGGAGGCCGCCGATTCGCATCGGTTGTTCACCGCGGCGCTCGAATCGCAGCGTACCGGCCGCGTCGTGGCGCTGGCTTGTTGAGGCTTGAAGAGACTCCCGCATGGCGACGACCCGAAACCTGCGTCTGATCGGCCTCGATCTCGGCACCAGCGCCATCAAGGGCGTGCTGACCGACGAGCGCGGCGCCGTGCTCGCGGAAGCGGGCGCGGAGACGCGGTTCATTCATCCGCATGACGGCTGGGTGGAGACGGATCCCGAGGTGCATTACCGCAATGTCTGCGGGGTGATCCGCGAGCTGGCCGACGCCGCCCCGGACGGGGTGGACGCCATGGCCATGGCCGCGGCGTCGGGCAACACCCTGCTCACCGACGAGGCCGGCGCGCCGCTCGGCAACATCATCAACTGGATAGACCGGCGCGCCGAGCAGCAACCGCCGCCAGCCCTGGCCGGCCTGACCGTGGACGAGGTGTCCCGCGTGACGGGCTGGCCCTGCGTATCCAGCTTCCCGCTGGCGCACCTGGCGTGGTTGAAGGAGAACCGGCCGGATCTCTATCGCGGTGCGGGACATTACGGCATGGACACCGACTGGATCCTGTGGCGGATGACGGGCCGCTGGGTGATGGATCATTCGACGGCGACGACGTTTCATCTGCAGGAACAGCGCGCGGGCAAGTATCACGCGCCGTTCTTGGGGCGGTTGGACATTCCGGCGGCAAAACTCTCCGCGCTCGTGGCACCGGGGAGCGCGGCGGGACCGCTCACCACGGAGGCGCGGCGCGACACCGGTCTTTCGGAGAAAGCGCTCGTTGTGGCCGGTTGCTTCGACCACCCGGCCGCCGCGCGCGCCGTGGGCGTACTCGAACCGGGAAAACTCATGCTCTCCTGCGGCACGTCCTGGGTGGGGTTCGCGCCCTGCGCGGACCGCCAGGCCGTCCTCTCCGCCGGAATGCTGTGCGACCCGTTCTTGTCGGGCCGCGGCGGACCATGGGGCGGTATGTTCTCGGTGCCCTACATCGGCCGGACGGTTGATTGGTATGTCGAAAACCTCATCGCGCCCGGCGAAACCGACAAGTACCGAGTCTTCAATGAATCCGCCGCCGAGGCCGCTCCCGGTGCGGGCGGCCTGAAGATTGCCCTGCGCGAGCCGCCACGCCGGATCGAGGGCGACCGCCGGAACGTCAGCCGCGCGGTCATGGAAGGCGCCGCTACGCTGTTGAACGAGAAGATCGCGGCGCTCAAGTCGCGCGGGTTCCGCTACGAACGCGCCGTGATGGTGGGCGGCCCTTCCAGAAGCCCGGTCTGGCCGGGGATTGTCGCTGAAATCACGGGAATCGAGGTGTCCGTCGGAACCCGCTCGGCCGGCGCCCAGGGCGCGGCCATCCTGGCCGGCATCGGATCCGGCGTTTACCGGGACGAGGCCGGCGCGCTGGGCGCTGGAAGGGATCGGTCGGATTCTTCACATCGCCGGGCAAAGCGAGGGAAGAGCAAACCATGAAAACCAAACCCGTTGTCGGTCTCCTCCCGTTCTACATCAAGCTCTACGACGACCTACTGCCGCAGATTCGGCCCGGCTTCGACGGATTGCTGAAAGACGTGACTGCGGCTTTCCAAGCCCGCGGGATGGCAGTGGAGGCCGCGCCCGTCTGCCGCGTCAAAGGCGAGTTCAAGGCCGCCGTGGCGAAGCTGGAAAAAGCCGGGGCGGACGGTCTCGTCACCCTGCATCTCGCCTATTCGCCCTCGCTTGAGGCGATTGACGCCTGCTGCCGAACGAAGCTGCCGATGGTGATTCTGGATGTCACCATGGACGCGGAGTTCGGCGTGGGCGTGTCGCCGGACCGGATTCTGTACAACCACGGTGTGCATGGGGTGATGGACTTCGCCTCGATGCTGCGCCGGCGCGGCCGCGCCTTCGAGATCGTGGCCGGCCACGCCGGCGACGCGGCGACGCTCGACCGCGCGGCGGACTTGGTCCGCGCCGCGGTGGCGGCCGCCCACTTCCGCGGCTGCCGCGTCCTGCGGGTGGGGCCGCCGTTCGCCGGCATGGGCGACTTCGCCGTCGAGGAAAAACTGCTCGCGAAGCGCTTCGGCATCAAGGTGAGTGAGATCGGCCTGGGCTCGCTCGACAAGGCGATAGCGAACGTGGACGGCAAAGAAGTGTCGCGCGAGGTCGCCGCGGACCGCAAGGTCTACCAATGCGAACTCCCCGCGGAAGCGCACGAACGTTCGGTGCGGGTGGGACTGGGGCTGCGGCGGATTCTTGACGACGGCGGCTACGGCGGGTTCAGCGTCAATTTCCAGGGGTTCCATCGCGCCGACCGCTTCGCAAACACCATGCCGTTTCTGGAGATCTCCAAGGCCATGGGCCGCGGCGTCGGCTACGGTGGCGAGGGGGACGTGCTGACCGCCGCGCTGGTCGGCGCGCTGGCGCGCGGCTTCGGCGCGACCACCTTCACGGAGGTCTTCTGCCCGGACTGGGCCGGCGGGACGCTCTTCCTGTCGCACATGGGCGAGATCAGCCCGACCGTGGCCGGCGACCGTCCGCGCATCATCGCCAAGCCGTTCTTCAGCGGCGGCTCGCTGGATCCGGCCTTGCTCACCTGCGCGGTGCGGCCCGGTCCGGCGGTCTTCGTCAACCTCGCGCCCGGCCCGGACGACACCTTCTCGCTCATCGTGGCGCCGGTGGAGGTGCAGGCCGAGACGGCCGCGCTGGATCCCAAGATGCGCGACTCGGTCCGCGCCTGGGTGCGGCCCCGGGGCAAGGTGACGGATTTTCTCGAGGCGTATTCCCGCGCCGGCGGCACGCATCACAGCGCGCTCGTGCTCGGCGACCGCGCCGAAGCCGTGGCCGCGTTCGGACGGATGTGCGGAATGGATATCGTAGGCGTCTAACAGGAGGAGCATCGTCATGACCAGGAAGGCCAACAGGACGAACAACGTCATCAAGGTGGGCGTGATCGGGGTGGGGCGCGGCGACAGTTTCGCCGCGGGCGCCACGGATCTGGTGGGCATGAAGCTGGTGGCGCTGTGCGACACCTGGAAGGAGCGGCTCAAGCGGTCCGGCAAGCGCTACGGCGTGGCGACCTACACGGACTATGACAAGTTCCTCGAACACGACATGGACGCGGTGGTGCTGGCCAACTACTTCCACGAGCACGCGCCGTTCGCCATCAAGGCGCTCGCGGCCGGGAAGCACGTGATGAGCGAGTGCACCTCCAATGCCACGCTGGCCGAAGGCGTGGCACTCTGCCGCGCCGTCGAGAAGTCGAAGAAGATCTACATGCTGGCCGAGAACTACCCCTACACCAGGTTCCACATGGAGATGCGCCGCCTCTACCGCACGGGCGAGATCGGGCGGGTCACCTACGCCGAGGGTGAGTACAATCACCCGATGCCCCTCGAGGACATACTGGCCATCTCCCCGGGACGGAAGCACTGGCGCAACTGGCTTCCCCCGACCTACTACTGCACCCACGCCCTGGCCCCGCTCATGATGATCACCGACGCGATGCCCGTCAGGATCAACGGTCTTTCCATCGCGGCGCCGGAAGTCGCCGAAGGCCGGGCCAGGTACTCCGACCTGGGCTCGGTGATCCTCTGTCGCATGGACAACGACGCGGTGTTCCGCATCTTCGGGCTTTTCCTCCCGGGCCACAGCAACTGGACCCGCGTGCACGGGACGGGCGGGGCGATGGAGACCACGCGCGGCCCCGGCTATTTCGGCCCGGAACAGGTGCGCGTGTG
The DNA here is from genome assembly GCA_964429255.1 of uncultured Planctomycetia bacterium. Lineage (GTDB taxonomy): Bacteria > Planctomycetota > SZUA-567 > H5-PLA8 > H5-PLA8 > CAYSBP01. The sequence continues at coordinate 2,852 of CAYSBP010000140.1, read as the reverse complement.
GCACGATCCCTGGAACTGCCCGAAGGGCACGCCGACGGAGCGCACGTATGCGCCCGACTGGCCGGAGCATGCCGACCTGGCCAACCGGTCCGGCCACGGCGGCGGCGATTTCTGGACCAGCTTCGAGTTCGCCAACGCCATCCGCTCGGGACGGCCGCCCTACCTCGACGTGTACCGCAGCGTGGCCATGAGCAGCGTCGGGATCCTCGCATGGAAGAGCGCACTCGCCAACGGCGCGCCCTTCGACCTCCCGGATTTCCGCAAGGAGACCCGCCGCAAGGTGCACGAGAACGACCACTGGTCGCCCTTCCCCTCCCACGCCGCGCTGGCGCCGGACCAGCCGCCGGCGAGCATCCGCGGCCGGATCCAGCCGTCGGCGAAAACCGTCGCCCACGCCCGCAAGGTCTGGGCCAGGCATGGATACACAGGCCAATGAACCATTCCCTCGTGGATATCCGGGACGTGGACCGGCGCTTCTACGCTGAGCGCCTGCGCGGCTGGCTGCCGGAGCGGATCGTGGACATCCACACGCACGTCTGGCGGTCGGCCGATTACCGGCCCGGCGTCCCGGCGCGCGGCGCGGGCAGGAGCGTCACCTGGCCGTCGCGCGTGGCCTCGGAAAACCCGATCAAGGACCTGCTGGAGACCTATCGTCTCATGCTGCCGGGCAAGCGCGTGACGCCGCTCATCTTCGCGACCATCCCCCAGGAGGACAACCTCGACCGGGTCAACGCTTATGTGGCGGAATGCTCCCGGAAGAAGGGCGTGCCGGCCCTGGTCTTCAGCGACCCGACCTGGAGCGCGCAAGAACTCGAAGCACGGATCGAGGCGGGCGGCTTCCTCGGTGCCAAGAGCTACCTCTCCATGGCCGCGCCGTCCATCGCGGCCAAGGACCTCTGCATCTACGACTTCTTCCCGCGCCACCAGCTCGAGGCCCACGACCGCCGCGGCTGGATCGTGATGCTGCACCTCCCGCGCAGCGGCCGTCTCCGGGATCCGCTGAACCTGGCGCAGCTCCTGGAGATCGAGCGCGACTTCCCGAGGCTCAAACTCGTCGTGGCGCACGTCGGCCGCGCCTATTGCGACGAGGACGTGGGCGACGCCTTCGAGGTCCTGGCCGGGACGCGGAACCTGTGCTTCGATTTCTGCGCCAACACAAACGACCGGGTCTTCGAGCGGCTGCTGCGCCGCGTGGGACCGCGGCGGGTGCTGTTCGGCACGGACATGCCCATCCTGCGCATGCGCATGCGGCGGATCATGAAGGAGGGCCGCTACGTGAACGTGGTGCCCAGGGGGCTTTACGGCGACGTGTCGGACGACCCGAACATGGCCGAGGCCGAGGGCGCCGAGGCGGACAAACTCACCTTCTTCCTGTACGAGGAGCTGGACGCCTTCCGCCGGGCCGCGGAGCGCGCCGGGCTTACCAGGGCCGACATCGAGGACGTCTTCAACAACAATGCTCTCCGCCTGCTCCGGGGCGCGGGGTGGCAAGGAAAGGAACCTGTATGAATCCCCATGATACGTATGCGCAGTTCGACGGAAAGTGGCAGGAGAACGCGCAGTTGGCGTGGGACACCATCAACCTCCGGCCGACCCGCGGGCTTTCGGTCGGCGGCTTCGGCATCAACGACATGCAGTGGTCGCATTTAGAGGAAATCTCCGGCAACCCGCCGGGCAGCTACGAGAAGGAGCCGGTCCGCGTGTACCGCGAGTTCCAGCTCGCCTGCGGCGTGAGCTATATTGAGCAGTGGATTCCCGAGAATCCGCTGAGCATGCGCGAGCACGGGTATGACGAAGACGCCGCCCGCGGCGCCACGACCGGCGCCGAGGAGATCGTGCGCGACGGGATCAAGATTGATTCTCCCGAGGCGGCGGTCGAGCACATGGAGACGTTCGAGTTCCCGCGATGGGAGCAGAGCCGGCGCGATCTCGAGGCCAACGCGGAGAAAGAGGTCCGCAATCGCATTGCCGGCGAGGTCGCGGTGCAGAAGCTCTTCGGCATGAACATGCTGAAAGGACCCTACGACGTATTCTTTTCGTTCCCCGGTTTCATGTATGGCCATTACGGCTATGCCAACTACTTCATGGCCTATGCCCTCTATCCCGAGGTCATCGAACGCGGCTTCAAACTCCGGGCCGACGCCGCCGAAGTCCACAACCGCATCGCGGCGCGCGCCATCATCGAAGGCGGCCTGCCGCGGCTGGTACGGCTCGACCACGACATGGCCGACTCGCGCGGGATGCTCGTGGACATCAAGACCTTGGACCACATCTGGTTCCCGCATTTTGCCCGTTCGATCAAGCCGCTGCTCGATGCCGGCATCCGGCTCATCTGGCACTGCGACGGCAACCTCATGGAGATGGTGCCGCGCCTGCTCGAGTGCGGGCTCGGCGGGTTCCAGGGCTTCCAGTACGAGGACGGCATGGACTACGAGAAGATCTGCCGGATGAAGACCCGCGACGGCGGCGACCTCTTCATCATCGCCGGCGTCTCCGTCACGCGCACCCTGTCGCACGGCAAGCCCGCGGACGTGCGCCGCGAGATGGACTGGCTGGTCGAGCATGGGCCGAAGGTGGGCCTGATGCTCGGCTGTTCGAGTTCCATCGCGCCCGGCATGCCGCTGGAGAACATCCGGACCCTGATTGATGGCTTCGCGCATTACCGGAAACACGGACGGAAATCCTGAACGTCATGCGTGAATGAAACGGAATATCATCTGACAGGTCGGCCTTTTTCTCGAATGCCTTCGACAACCTGCCGTCGGACGAGGGATCGCGACCGGTGCTGCGGACCCCCAAAATGGTGCCATGGATACGCACACAGATCATCGAGCCGAAAATGTGCAACCTAT
>CAYSBP010000139.1:2137-8197 GCA_964429255.1 uncultured Planctomycetia bacterium | reverse complement strand
TCACGAACCCAATCCCGCACCGCGCGGCCCCAGGACTTTTTCAACGGACTGCTAGCGTCAGAAACGAGATCCACATGCCCAACGCATCCGCCCCCCTCAACCGCATGGCCATACACACGATCACGACCAAACCATGGTCGTTAAAAGAGTGCATCGCCAATTACCAGGCGCGCAAGGTGCCCGGGATCACCGTCTGGCGACAGTCGTTAGCACCGCAGGGGCCGAAAGAGTCGGCAAAGAGGCTCCAGGATTCCGGCCTCAGCGTCGTGGCGCTGGTGCGCGGCGGGTTCTTCACCGGCAAGACAGCCGCCGAACGACAGAAGGCCATCGACGACAACCTGCTGGCCCTCGACGAAGCCTCAACCATCGGCGCTCCGCTGATCGTACTCGTCTGCGGCGCGACGCCCGGCCAACCGCTGTCCGAATCGCGCAAACAGATCCTGGACGGCCTCCAGCATCTCGCACCACACTACAAGGCCCGTGGCGTGCGCCTGACCATCGAACCGCTCCATCCCATGTACGCCGCCGACCGTTCGGCCGTGCTGACCATGAAGCACGCCGGCGAGATCTGCGCGCAGTTCAATGACGAACTCCCCGGCCCGGGCTGCGGGCGAAAACTGGTCGGCATCGCCGTGGATGTCTACCACGTCTGGTGGGACGAGACGCTTTCCGACGAGATCGCCCGCGCCGGCCGCGAAGGCTGGCTCCACGCCTTGCACGTCTGCGACTGGCGCGTGCAGACCCGCGAACTGCTCAACGACCGCGGCCTGATGGGTGAAGGCTGCATCAACATCCGGCAGATCCGCGACTGGGTCGAGAAGGCCGGCTTCGACGGATGGATCGAGGTCGAGATCTTCTCAACGGAACGCTGGGCCGGCGATCAGCAGGTCTGGCTCGACCAGATCATAAAGGCGTATCGGGACCACGTGTAGCGAGAAGCGGAAAGCGTGGAATCTACTTACCCAGCGGGTCCTCGTTCTTCTCGTTCTCCTCGATCCGTTTCTGGCGCGCTTCGCGATACTCCTTCATGCCCGGAGGCTCCGGGAAGACGTTCTCGGGTTGTGCATAGCCGGCGCGCTTTGCCTCCTCGAGGAGGCGCGGGCGCACCCGGTCGTAGATCGGCAGAAGGAACTTCGAATCCACGCTGTCCCACGCACGCTTCTTGAACCGGATGGGCAGGACATCAGAGGGCTGCATGAGAAAATTGGCGAACGCATCCATGACCATCAACCCAAACGGAGGCAGCTCCTTCTGTTGTTGCTTCACATCCGGGCTATTGACCCTCTGTGTCGCCTTGAATTTATCAAAAACGATCCTGGCCTGAGCCAGCAGCCTCTTCGAGTACTCGGGGTCACTGTTCACCAGACCCTGGTTGAAGGCATTGAAGGCCAGACCGGTGATGATCACCTGGGCCTGCTCGATGATCTTGCGCCCCTGCAGAATCTGGTCGAGGACGAAATCGTCCAGCGGCTTGGTATAAAGTCCAGGCCACTTGGCGCTGTAGACATCCTGAAGGTGCCGGTAGTACTGGAGTGAGCGTTCCCTGGTGGAGTACAGATACAACGCCTGGGTGGCCCACATCATGAAACCGCGATGAACTTCCTCCAATTCCCACGGCGTCGCCCCTTCCACATTCTGCCGCCGGGCCGCCTCGGCCGCAGCCTTCTCGAAGGCGTCGAAGATGCGCGGGTCAGGCGTGGCATTGTAGTAACCCGTCCGCGAATCGAACTGGATGCGACCCGCGTAGGCCAGTCCCTGAAGACTGTGGATGACCATCCGGTCGGTCTGTACGATGTTGTACAGGTCCGTGCTCTTCCGCCCCATGGTCTCGCGCGCTCCGCGCACGGCCCAGTACAATGCATGCGCGTGCGGGTGCCGCCAGTCCAACGCTCCATACTCACGCACCAGATCCTGCATCAGCGCCGGCTCCATCCGGTAATCGTCACGGATGGTCTTGGCACGCACATAGGCCAGCAGGGCCGCCCCCGTGGGGGTGTCGAGAAGCGCCATCATCTCGCCCACCCGCGCCAGCGCCTCCTGTTCAGAGGCCACCGTCCCACCGATTTCCATGGCCTCTTCGCGCATCTCGCGCAACTGCACGGCCGTCTCCAGCCACGCGCGGTCAAGATCAAAGCCCATCTTGCGAAGAGCCGCAATCTTCTCCTCGGCATCCGGATGCGCGGTCAGGACCTGCGCCAGTCGTTCCGGCGCCTCGGCCACCGGCCGGAACCACGCCAGCACCTCCTCCGTCTCCCCTTGCGGCGGCGCGCCCAGCATCCGATGCCACTCCAGCGCGTGACGCACCTTGAAGTACCAGTGCGTCTCGGTGCTGTACTTCCCCACACGGTGATAGTACGTCCAGGAAAGCTGCTGATACAGATCGGTCGCTTCAGGATTCAGCGGGATGCCCTGGTCCTGGAGCAGCTTGAGACCGGCCTTCACCCACATCCATTTCTCTTCCGGCGAAAAAACCGCCTCGGACAGGTTATAGGCAAGGTTGTGGGACTGGCTTTTCCAGACTTCGACAAAGCGTGGCTGAAGTTTCGTAATCCAGTCACTGATCTGCATCAGTTCGTAATAGCGACCTTCTCGTTTCAGCTCCCAGGCCCGTATCCACAGGACATCCACGGCCAAACCGCGAAAGCTGCCCAACGCCACCTGTGTGAACGCGATCTCCGGCGGGAGATTCTCGACCACGTTCTCCGTGAAGCCAAGCTGATGCTCCTTGCGCAGCGCCGACAGGCGCCCGCGTTGCAGGTACGCGGACGCGCCCAGGCACACCAGGCTGACCGCGAGGGCACCGGTGATGACCCATCCGTTTCCTAAAGAGGCCCGTTCCACATCGGGCACGCGTCGCGTCGGTTCGTCCACGGTTCCTTCCCATTACACCTGCACGCGGCCCAGTTCACGGATTCGGAAGATCAGCCAGCCCAACAGCCCCGTGACACCACACCAACCGATCCCGATCCAGGCCAAACAGGAAAGCAGCTCCGACCACGAAACCAGCCTTCCATCCGCCACCTGAGCCGCCGGCGAGAATCGCCCATACTGCTGGAGCACGCTGGCCATCATCGTCACCAGGCCTCGGATCACCCAGGCCATCCCCTGCGCACCGGTCGACTCGAATTCCGTACCGTACTGATGAATCTCCATCATCAAGAACCCACTGATCCATGCCGAAACCAGCACCACCATGCTGATCAGACAGGCCACCGGAAACCCCAGGAACGTGGCGGCGGAAAGCCCCAGGATCGCCAGAAACGCCAGTTTGACCCACAGCATCCCCATCGCCCGCCAGAAGTTTCCGCCGAACGAGTCCGCCCGGAACAACGCCTCCAATCCCACGCCCTGGGCGAAAACCAGCGTAACCCCCTTCATGCGTTCGGGGTCCTCTGGATCGTTGTTAAAGACCGTGAGCCGCACTTCGCCCTTATCGTCGATCACGTCCGGCGGGATCTTGAGCACATGGAAGCGGTCCTGCGTGATCCACACGGGAGGCAGGTCGCGACCGTTGACCTGGAAGCGCCGCCTGACCTTCTGGCCCTCCTCGTTCACCTCCGCCCACTTGCCGAGGTAATGCATCTTGAAGCGCAACTGAACGGACTCGCCCGTCCGCTTCGCCGCATCCAACCCGCGGAAGATATAGCTCGAACTCCGCTGTGGCGCGATGCTCCACCACTGTTGCTCAACATCCTCGCGGATCTGACGTTCCTTCTCCCGCCGCTTCTCCGGCGTATCGCCATACTCGTCCGGCGCCTGCGCTTTCAGTTTCTCGATCCGCTCCCCCACCCGCTGCTCAAACTCCTCCTTCGGCGGCTCCGGCTTAACGCTGACGCGCGCCGTCAACACCTCATGGTCAACGAGATTCCGATCGAGAGCGTCCATCGCCGGCTCGGAGGACATCCACCGTACGGTCACGTGAATCGCACATCCGGACACCACCAGCAGCGCCGTGTTCAGCATCAGCAATCCGAGCCACTTGCCCAGCAGATACGACCCGCGGCCGATCGGTTTGCTCATGGTCGTGAAGATGCGCAAATCGTGTATCTCGTGGCTCAACGTGCCGCAGGCCAGAAAAATCGTCATCAGGCTCAACAGCGAACCCGTGGCCGTCAGCCCGTAGTGAATCAGCGTCTGCACGCGATAGCGCAACGCGCTGCTGCTGGAATCAACCGCGAACGGGAGACAGGCCAGACAGACCAGCAGGATACCGACGAAGACCACCGCGATCTTCATGCGCAAGGCTTCGTCCACCACCGTCCGCGCCACGGCCAGCGGAGCCCACTCCAGGGCCATCAGCCGTTTCGCCAGCTCCAGGGCAGCAAAGGATGCACACGCCAGCACAAAGATGAGCCGAAGGACACGGGGAAACGGATCACTCGCGCGTGCGGTCCCGCCCGTCAGCACGAGCACCAGATGAAAGAGCGCCAACGCCACGCCGACACACCCGAAGGCGGCGAAGTAGGGATGGTCTCGCAGCAGGCGTCGGATCACGTCGTGCCATCCCTCTTGCGGTCCTGGCCCTCGCCCAACAACCCATCGATCACCGAACGATCCAGGTCGCGCGTCGCGCCGCCCGCAGGCGCCGCCTTCCGCTCCGACGCTGGCGCAGGTTTGCTCTGCACCAACTCTTCGATGGCCACCTGATCGGGACCGGTGGCCTGCTCCTCCTTCGGCGGAACCGGAGCGGCACGCACCGGAGGCGCTTCGGGCTGCACCAGCTTGCGGATCAGATCCTCGCCCTGCTCCTCAGGCTTGGCCTCCACGCCCTCCGCCAGAAACTCCGCCATGCGCCCGCCCGCCCGCGCACCGCTGGTCACCAGGCCTTCCTGCTGCGCACGCTCGACGATCTCCAAAAAGAGGGTTTCAAGCTTCTTCCGCGGAGCCTCAATACGACGGACCACCTTCCCTCCCGCCTGCTCGATGACCTGCCGAACCTTCGCCACGGTCTCGTCGTCCAGTCGGTCCGTCTCGATCACGGACGAATCGCCCATGCTGAGCAGTTCCTTCACCGTCCCCACCGCGCGAACCTTGCCGCCGTACAGCACCGTCACACGGTCGCAGACATCCTCCACGTCGGCCAGCAGGTGGCTGCAAAGCAACACCGTCTTGCCCCGATCGCGCAGCATCAGAATCAGGTCTTTCACCTGCCGCGTGCCCAGCGGATCGAGGCCGGTCGTGGGTTCGTCGAGGATCAGGAAATCCGGATCGTTGATCAGCGCCTGCGCCAACCCGATACGCCGCTGCATACCCTTTGAATACTCGCTGATCGGCCGCCGCTGGACCGCGTCCAGACCGACCATCTCCAGCAGCATGCCGATGCGCCGCTGACGCTCCCTCCGCTCCAGCTTGAAGAGCCGGCCGTAGAAATCGAGCGTCTCGCGGGCATTCAGGAACCGGTAAAGATACGACTCTTCCGGCATGTAACCCACGCGTGACTTGACCAGCGTCTCCGTGGGCAGTTTGCCGAAGATCGAGACGCGACCACTCGTGGGAAAGAGCAAACCCAGAATCAGCTTGATCGTCGTCGATTTCCCCGAGCCGTTGGGGCCCAGCAACCCGAAGACTTCGTGCCGGCGGACTTCCATGTCGAGATGGTCCAGCGCCGTGACGCGCGGACGCATCCAGAAGTCCTTAAAAACCTTGGTCAACCCACGACATTCGATGATGGGTTTCTCTGCAGGTGAAACCATGCGCTTCGTACGCCTCGAGTTGCTTACGTGGGTGACCAGCGACTACCCCTACTACGAATGAGGTGTACCGGCGGTTGGGCGGTAATTCAAGGACCCGATGGAGCCCCCCCCCGTCCAGCAGTCCCGCCCCCTGTCGGCACCCCGATGCGCCGTTGCAGGGCAACATACGTACCGCGCCGCGGAAGTTCGTGACCCCAGACGCCGCGTATTCCGCCGCAAATCGGGGCGCACGCGGGGAGCACATCCAGGGAGAATCCGTGACAGGCATGCGACGGAAAACCACTGCGGAATACACGGTGCTTGTGCCGAAGACGTCCGCGGTGCGGTACTCAGAAGCCGATCCCGAACCCTACCGACCATCCGCTCC
>CAYSBP010000139.1:0-2037 GCA_964429255.1 uncultured Planctomycetia bacterium | reverse complement strand
CGTCCGCGGTGCGGTACTCAGAAGCCGATCCCGAACCCTACCGACCATCCGCTCCCATAGTGGCGATAGCCGCTGCCGTAGCGAAAAAAGGTGCGGTTCCAAGGATGGCAAGGGTAAGGACCGCCGTAGTAGCCGGGGCCATAGTAGTAAGGACCCGGAACGTAGACCGGCGCCGGCCGGTAGATCACCGTGGTGGACGGCTCGACCACCACCCGCTCGACCGTCTGCGGACTTGGCTCGGACTCGGTACTGGCCGGAATGTACTGGTAGGCCGCCTGCGGCTGACCGATGGTCCGACGCGGCGTCTGACGCAGGATCGCCAGACGTCCGCCGCCCTTGCGATCGCCCTGCTCGAAGACGCTGACGTAAAGCCCCTCGAAGTCCTGCGTGTCGACGCGACTCACCAGCACCAGCGACGTCTGCCCAGCCACGACCGACAACGGGTTGCTGGTCTCCTCGCCCACGTACCGTACTTCATAGGCTCCGGCCGGTGCCGACAGACTCACGCCACCATGCGCTGGGAGCAACTGCTCGGACTTCGCATCGGGCTTGGCAATCCAAAGGATCTTCGTGTGTGGATCCAACCGATAGGCCCACGGCAAGTCGTCCACGTTCTCGAGGTTCAACGCGCCCAGCGCCCAGCCGCTCGGCACGGCCGGAGACGCCCCGGGCGCGCGCGCAACCACCTCGACCGGCGGCGGCACCGCCCCGCCCTTCTTGCGCAACATGGCGACAATCACCTTCTCGGGTACACCCACCTGTTTGAGTGTCACGATCTGCTCGGCCGTAAGGTTGTACGCACCATCCGAACCTTCCACGGTGGCCAGCAACAGCTCCTCTCCAACGCCCTGATTCGCCATCTTGACGATGTCGGCTACCGAGACCGTCTCCGCTGACGCACTCCCTGCCACAACCAGAAGCGAAAGTGCAAAAAGAGTCCACATGCCTTTCATCGCCGGGATCCTCCCTTCAAATGAGATGCACCCCGCGCCCGCGCTCCCATTCTAGGTCACAGGCACCATGGGTCAACTCTTACTCCTACTTCATTATGACGCATCACCCCGTCCGATATTCGCGAATTTGGGGTGCTTTTGCCAATAGCCGCGGGTGGCACCCTGGACGTTGCGCGGCCGAGGGCGCGACGGTGTCGGTGGGACGGAAGCCGGGATGCGTACGGCGCGACCTGTCCGTGACCGGTCCATGGCCACGATGCAAGGGCTCGCATGCGGGTCATCCTGGGCCGCCATGGGTACCGATTGAGGCACCGGACGTCCCCCATCCTGTTCATCGTGTCGAAGACGTCTCGTCTTCCGGTCAGGCGCGAGATCGCCTCTTGCCTGCCCTCGCGCATACACGACAATCACGGAGCGTTGCACCAACGAAGAAAAAGGACGGAGCGCCCCGATGACCACCCGACTGCATCGACAACTGATGAATTCGCCCGTGGCCAGAACCGGTGTCGGATGCCTCTCCGTCCTCTGCTTCATCCTCGCCGCCGTCGTCGGATTCGCAACCTGGTCCCGCTTCCAGCAGGCACGCGCCACGGCCACCTGGACGGAGACGACGGGCCTGATCGAGAAGTCCGGGATCGAAGAAACCTGGAGCGCCGGTCAGATGCAGTTCGTCCCCCGTGTAACCTACCAATTCAGCCGTCAGGGTGAGGTTTTCGTCGGCGAACAGATCGGACCTCAGGTGCAAACCTTCAGCAGCCGGTCCGCGGCCGCGGAAGCCATCGCCGAACTCGGTGCGGGCGTCGAGGTGAAGGTGTACCACGATCCGCAGGATCCTTCACGCGCGGTCCTGCGGCCTGGCGCAACGCAGATGGACCACCTGCTGTTGGGCCTGCCGATGCTCTTCCTGTTCTTTGCCTACGGTTTCTTTCAGATGCTGCGCCGCTCCAGGGCGCCCGGCGGCAAAGAGGCCGGCGGTGATGCAGACCGTTGACCGGCTAGTACTGGATCAGGCTGAAAACATCGTGACGGCCCAGTTTCTCACGGCCGTTGAGCGCCGCCAGTTCGATGATGAACCCGACACCGG
>CAYSBP010000138.1:4390-8204 GCA_964429255.1 uncultured Planctomycetia bacterium | reverse complement strand
CGCCGCGCGTTGTGAGATTCGACGTGAGACCGCCGTCCGAAGGGAGCGATGGAGATCTCAGCTTTCCTCGACAGCCTTTCGCGCGATGCGTGACCATTCGTCGAACCGCTCGGGGTGGTTCTCGCAGGTGTGCGTGTCCTTCAGGATCATTTCCAGTACGCAGCCGTTTGCCTTGGTCACCTTAACCGTATGCCGGATGTACTGGCGGAGCCGTTCCGGCGAGTAGTCGCCGACCAGGTGCGCCGGGTGCGGCTTCCAGGAGAAGATGTAGTTGCCCTTCAACTTCTCCGCGCTGCGTTCAACGTCGGTGAAGGGCGAGATGGAAATGCGCCGGAGGTTGGGGATCTGGAAGACGTGATCGAGTTTTCTCGAAAGGTCCTCGCAGCAACCGTAGCCGTTCAACCCGAAGGGCGTGAGGAGGCGCTTTTCGTACTTCAGCGAGAATTCCTCGTGCATCTCCGGTGAGACCTGGGCCAGTTCCTGCGCCTCGGCCGCACCCCACATGTCGCAGAGGCGCACGCGTTGCGGGTCGAAGCCCCTGGCCGGAAGTTCCTCGGTGAAGCCGTTGCCGCCTGATGAGTGGTAGGTGTTGTCGTTGTTCGGGCTGAGCAGGTTCTGTGCGACATACTGCTGGACGAGCCGCTCCTGTCCTTCGGTCAGGAAGGCCAGCGCGTCGTGGAGCCATTCGGGCTCCTCGAGCATGTCCAGCATCACTTCTTCCAGTCCGCGCCACCCTGTGTACTGGGACATCAGGTGGAATGAGATGTGCGAAATGCCGCGGAGCCTGACGTCCAGTATGTCGCCGAAGAGTTCCTGGGCGTCGCTCAGCCGCTTCTTCGTCTCGGCTTCGTCGTGTTTGACCTCCGGGAAGCGAAGCTTCTTCAGGTCTGCAGGGGTCCGGATGACGGGCCTGAACTTCCGCGCGCCGGTGGCCGAGGCGCTGTGGGTCCATTCGGCCTGCAGACCCCAGCCCGAGTCGCTGATGGCCTTGGGGACGATCCATTCCTTCTCAATGACGTTGTCGGTGTCGAAGTGTTCGTGCGTGTAAATGCGGTGCCGCAGGTCCCACTCCATCTGCCGGGCGTCCTGGTTCTGACACTGGAAAACGGAATCGGGAAGCAGTTCTCGCCACGAGCCTTCCGGGAAGAAAAGGATCATCGGCCGGACGCGCTGAAGGCTGTTGTGCTTACGCCAGAGTCTTCGGCGTTCTTCCTGGATGGGCCGCGCGGCGATTTCGGCGACGCGTTGGGCGAGGCCGCGGAGAATCTGGCGATCGGAGGCGGGAATCATGGCGGCACGAGTCCTCGGTGTGGCGACGTTACGGTCGAGCGGACTTGGATGATCCCATTGTTCCGTCCCTCAGGCCGGTTTCAAGCTGTCTTTTGGGCCTTCGGGGAATTCAATGGGGCGATGTCCTGTTGCCACGTGTCGGGTACGCGGTTAGGATTTTACATACTTGCCAGTGCATCTTCCGGCGTCGGACGCGCTTTGTGTGTGTGCCTCCGGATGGAGAGGACGACTCGATGGTTGACGGTACACCGGTGCTCATGCCTCGAAGACCCCTGGGCCGTACCGGTATCAACATTTCCGAACTGGGGTTCAACGCTTGGGTCATTGGCGGCGGCCTACATGCGGATACGTTCGACCCCGGACCCGGGGAAGCGCAGGACGTGGAGAGCCTGGCCGCACTGACCAAGGCCTTCGACCTGGGCGTCAATTTCGTCGTGACCTCCGACTCGTATGGGCAGGGCCACAGCGAGGTCCTGGTGGGCAAAGCCATCAAGAGTTCCCCGCGCCTGGTACATGTGGCTACGCACGTGGGGTTGGTCCGACGCGATCCCGAACCCGCACGGCAGGAGTTCTCACCCGAGCATATCCGAGCCGCGTGCGACCGCAGCTTGAGCCGCCTCGGTGTCACCCGCATCGACCTCTATCTGCTGCAACGACCGCCCCGCGAGGTGCTGACGGACGAGTCCGTCTGGAAGGTTCTCCACGATCTGAAGGACGCCGGCAAGATTGCACATTTCGGCGTTTCGCTGGATGACCCGTCCGACGGACTGCTGGTCTTGGCGATGGGCGAGGTATCGGCGCTGAACATCCGCTACAGCCTCTGCTGCACGCAGGCCGCGCAGGTCCTCTTTTCCGAAGCCGAAAAGAAGGGTGTGGGCATCCTGGTTCGCGAACCGCTGGCCGGCGGGTTGTTGACCGGCCGGTTCGCGAACGCGCAGGAACTACCTGAGAAGGACCACCGCCGGCGGCGCTATTCTCGCGAGCAGCTTGCGGAGGCACGGGCCAAAGCCGCCACGGTCGGGACGCTGGTGCAGAGCGGGCGCACGGCGGCGCAGGCGGCCCTCCGGTTCGCACTGGCTTCCGTCGCGGTGAGCTGCGTGACGGTCGGTGCCCGGAACGCCGAGCAGGCGGCGGAAGACTTCACAGCGTCTTCCGTTGCGGAACTCACGTCTGAGGAGCTGGCGCGGTGCGTGGGGTGAGCTGAACCTCGCTCAGGCGGAGAGCGAAGTTCCTCCACCTGCCGCCGGTTGTTCCGGAGGTTCTCAGGCCGTTCGTTGTAACCCGACTACGACGATGACCGTTCGCAATCTGCGGGCGAACACCATTGGGTGGCACCCGGTTTTGGATTTCTCTATTCCGCTACACACCTTTCGGCACGCCCGAATCACTTGATCCCTCTTACCGGCGATGCTATGCCCGTGTTCGTGTTCGGAGAGGGGGTCGCCATGCGCACCTATGATTGGGCATCCACCGTTGAAGAGGTGGCGCTGAAGGGTTCATCGCGAAGTCTGCAGTATCTGCCCGATGAGAAGATGGGCGTGATTGAGGTCTCCGACTTTCCGACGCTCGGGCGGCTGGTGGCGTTGCGGTTCATTGAATGGCTCCAGAGGAATCCCGAGGGTGTGATTTCGTTGCCGACGGGCAAGACGCCGGAGCATTTTATCCGTTGGACGCAACGGTTGCTCGAGACGTGGGAGCAACCGGAAACGCAGAAGTTGTTGGGGCAGCACGGGCTGGACACGGGTCGACGTCCGAAGATGAACTCGTTTGTCTTCGTGCAGATCGACGAGTTTTTCCCGTTAAATCCGGCGCAGGAGAACAGCTTTGCGCACTACATCCGGCAGTTCTACCTGGGGACGTTCGGGCTGGACCCGCACAAGGCGTTGTTGATGGATGCCTGGACGCTCGGCGCGCCGGCAGGTCGGAATCTGGGCGAGGTCTTCCCGGATGGCATGGTGGACATGACCTTGCGGTATCGCGCACCGCTGAATGACACCGAACGTCTGCAGGCCGCGGTTGTTGCGGCGACGGATCAAGCGATGCAGGAATACGAAGCGCGCGTTCGGCAGGCAGGCGGTATTGGATTCTTCCTGGGTGGCATCGGTCCGGACGGGCACGTTGGCTTCAACATCCGCGGTTCGGACCATTTCAGTACGACGCGGTTGGCGCCGATCAACTACGAGACCGCGGCGGCTGCGGCGACCGATCTGGGCGGGATCGAGTCCTCCCGGCGCAAGGCGGTTGTGACCGTCGGTTTGCGCACGCTGACGTGGAATCCGACGGCGACGTTGGTGATCATGGCGGCCGGCGAATCCAAGGCTCAAGTGGTGTGCGATGCGGTGGAGCAGCCAAGGTCGGTGCTGTATCCGGGTACGGTGTTGCAGGGCAGTCCGGGCGCACGTTTCTACCTGACCCGCGGTGCCGCCTCGAAACTGAAGGCGCGGCGCAGGGCCGACTGGGCCTCGGTGCAGGAACTGCCCGATGTCGTCGCCGAGAAACTGATGGTTGATCTGGCGTGCCGGCG
>CAYSBP010000138.1:0-4290 GCA_964429255.1 uncultured Planctomycetia bacterium | reverse complement strand
GGCACCGAACTGATCGCGGGCTGCATGACCGGTACCAGCCTGGATGGGTTGGACGCCGCGCTCGTGCGCGTATCCGGCGTGGGTCTGGGGATCCGTGCCGAGGTCATGCGCACCATCAGCCGTCCGTTGGGTCGGTTGGCCCGTCCGTTGCGTCGTTTGGCCGAGCAGCATCCGCTGACAGCCCGCGAAATCGCGCAACTCGGGCGGGACTTCGCGCTGCTGCACGTGCGGGTGTTGCGGGAGTTGGCCGGTCGGGAGCGGCCCGGGTTGGTCGCCGTTCACGGGCAGACGGTCTTCCACGCGCCGCCGGTCTCATGGCAACTGATGAACCCGGCGCCGATCGTCGAGGCGCTTGGCGTGCCGGTGGTCTACGATCTGCGCGCCGCCGATCTGGCGCGGGGCGGGGAGGGCGCCCCAATCACGCCGCTGGCGGACTTCGTCTTCTTCCGCTCGGACGTTCGCGCGCGCATGGTGGTGAACCTGGGCGGGTTCTGCAACGTGACGCTGTTGCCGCGCATGGATGATTTTGACGAGGAGGCGGATGCGATTGAGCATATCCGCGGCTGCGACGTCTGCGCCTGCAATCAGGTGCTGGATGCCGTGGCGCGCCGGCGTCTGCGTGTGCCCTGGGACCGTGGCGGCGCGCGAGCATTGAAGGGCCGGGTGGACCGAAAGGCCTTCGCGGCGTTGCTGGATCTGCTGTCCCGTCAGACCGGTGCGGGGCGTTCCCTGGGGACGGGCGACGAACTGGCCTGCTGGATCGGGCGCTACGGCCATCGTGTTGCGCCGGCGGACATGGCGCGGACGGCTTGCGCCGCCGTGGGCGAGGCGATTGCGAGGCAGGCCCGCAGGTGCCGGGCGCAGGAACTGGTGCTGGCCGGTGGCGGCGTGAAAAACGCCGCGCTGGTCGCTGAGATCCGCGAGCGGGCCGGAGTGCCCGCGATGGATTCCGATGAACTGGGTGTGCCGGCCTCGCATCGCGAAGCGGCCGCGATGGCGGTCCTGGGTGCGCTCTGCGAACGTTTCGTGCCGATCACGCTGCCGCAGGTGACCGGGGTGCGTCGCGCGCCGCTGGCCGGTTGCTGGGCCTGGCCGGGGCCCGCGATGACCGACTGACGATGCTCGATGGCCGATGGCGGCGGTACCGCAATGGGCCTGAGTTGCGCATGCGGTGAATGGCGACTGGCTCCGTGGTGCGATTGGCATGGATTGCTCGATCGACATGTTTGAGAAACGCTCACTTTTCTGGATGACCAAAGCCATTGCTCAGGGCGGGTTTCCTCTGGACGAGGACTTCGCTTCCTTGCGTGCGGCCGGCGTGACGCATCTGGTCAACATGGTGGCGTGCGGTAAGGACCCCGACGAGGTGGCACGGCGGATGGTCGCCGGTTCTCCCTTTGCCATTCCCGGGAATCCTGCGCTGGTGGATGAAGAGTTGCTGGAGAAGGCCAGGGAGCACGGCCGCACGTACGATCAGCCACATCCGCGGCCCGAGGTGTTGGAGTGGGTGTAGGTCGCTTTCCGCTCGGACGGCGCAACGAGGGCGCGTTACGAGAGCGTTGTCGATAGGACTCGCGAGGAGCCTTCACAGAATGGAATCGCCATGGCCCCCCGATCGTTCGTTTCTGCTGACCGAACAGCGCAACCCCCGCACGCTGGCACTTCACGGGTTGAGCGTTGCCGATTGTGTGCGGACCATTCAGGAAGAGGACCGTGCGGTGCTTGCCGCGCTGGAGGCGGCGCGGCCGGCGTTGGCGGCGTTCATCGAGGCGGTCGAGCCGCGTTTCTCCGCAGACGGTCGGTTGATTTATCTGGGCGCAGGCACGAGCGGACGATTGGGGGTGTTGGATGCGAGCGAAGCCCCTCCTACGTTCCAGGTCGACCCCGGCCGAATCGTCGGCATCATCGCCGGCGGCGATGGGGCACTGCGGCGTTCCAGCGAAGGCAAGGAAGACGACCTGCGGGGCGCTGCGGATGAACTGGACGCGCTGCACCTGACGCCCAACGACACGGTCCTTGGCATCGCGGCCGGCGGAACGACGCCGTACGTGGTGGGCGGGGTGGGGTACGCCAAGAGCGTTCAGCCCCAAGTCCTGACGGGGATGCTGGTCTGTTCACCCATCGAGCGTCCGCCGGGTGTCGATCATCTTCTGGTGTTGGCGGTGGGGCCTGAAGTGCTGACGGGATCGACGCGCCTGAAGGCCGGCACGGCGACCAAGCTGGCGCTCAACACGATCTCCACGACGCTGATGGTCCGCAGCGGGCGCGTCTTCGAGAACCTGATGGTGGACCTGCGCGCAACCAACGCCAAACTGCGCGACCGGGCCGCACGGATCGTGGCGACGCTGACGGGCCTTTCGCGCGGAGCCAGTTTCGAACTGTTGGAACGCGCCGGCGGTACGGTGAAGACGGCGGTGGTCATGCACCGGTTGGGCATCGGCCGCGAAGCGGCCGAGGTGCGTCTGCGCGAGGCCAGCGGGCGGTTGGACGCGGCGCTGACCGTGGACTGACACGGACCGACGCGGGCGACAACCGCGTCGTGCATCTTCTCGCCGAATCCGAACCGTGCGTGATCGCCTGCCACGACCCGTACAGACCTTCTGATCCCTTCGCCTTTCCGCTCCTCGCTCCTCATTTTACTTCCCACATTGCGATCGGCGGGCTATGTGTCAGGCTGATCGACGCGTTGGCGCCCTGTTTGGTTTTCGCCATCTCGATCGCTTCCGTCAGGTTCGGCGCGACCTCCCAGTCCAGGCGCGCGGCGGCGTTGTGACTGCGCGGGTTGACGATGATCACCTGGCCGCAGTGCGTGCGCCCGTGGGCGCCCCAGTTCCACATGCTGACCGGGTGGAAGCCGTGGTACGCGTTGTGGAAGCGGTACAGATCGATGTACTTCGGGTTCATCGCCAGTTCGTCGGCCCAGCGGCGGTCGACTTCGTGGTTGTTGTTCGTGATCTTCAGCTTCTCCCACAAGTCGATGTAGCTGGGGTGGTGAACCGCGTTGAACTTTTCCTCCAGCGGGTGCATCAGGATGATCGTGCCGCCTTCCTTCACCAGCGGCTTGTCCTTGTAGAAGTTGAACATGTAGCCCAGGCCCATCGCGTAGACCAAAATCGGGTTCATCACCGAGTGGACGCTGTAGGGCATCACGTACGGCACGGGCACGACCAGGATGTCGCTCTGGCCCTGAACGTCGATCTTCTGCTGTCGGTAGACGTTCTCCAGCGTGATCTGATGGACGGCCTCGCACTCGCCGCCCTGCACGCTGGTCACGTGGTAGGGCGCCTTGTTGGCGAAGAAGATTGCGCGGTTGAGCGCAAGCGGCGTGCAGTCGAGGAAGTGCTTATTGACCCGCGACGAGATCCACTCGAAGGCGTTCCACGTGTGTTCCTGCTTCTGCAGGTAGCCGAGGTACCAGGGGAACGTGTCCGTATCGACGGTCATTTCGAGGTGGAAGACCTTGACCTGTTTCTCGACATAGCGGCCCATTTCATTGAAATTCTGGTGCAGTCGGCTGCGAGGCGGGTCGTTGAAACTCCGCGCGCCCAGGTTGCAGTCGACATGGTGGTTCGTACGGATGCAGCGGTAGGTGGCCAGGCCGACGCCGACGGATTTGTGCCCGCCGTTCAGCGCAATGAGGTTCAGATTCACGTAGATCACCAGGTCCGAGGTGGCCGCGCGCTTCTGGATCTCGACGATGTGCCCGCTTTCCGTGTGACCCAGGACGATGTTGTTTTCCTTGTCCTCGGCGTCGTAGTTGTAGAGCCTTTTCTTGTGCCAGTACGCGTCGAAGATCTTCCGGCCGCACTGGTATCGGACTTCGTGGTCGTGCATGTGGCGGTGCAGCGCTACGGCGACGACCAGATGGAAATCGTCGACGCCGGCTTCGGCGAGGTAGTCGAGCACCACTTCCAGCGCGATCTGCCGGCAGTCGGGCGCCTTCATCAGCGGCAGGGCGAGCGAAATGTCGTCGAAGGCGATGGTGACCTTCATGCCGGGCTTCAAGTACGCGCGGAGCGGGTCCATGCCGATGGGGTGGTCGAGCGCATTACGGACGGCGGTCCGCAGGTCGCCGACGCTGGGCAGCGGCGGGCGGGCGTAAAGCATGCGCGTGCCGACCGGAACGTTTTCGATGGCGAAGGACTCGCCGTTCATCAGGTAGAAGGGGCCGTCGCCCTTTTCGGTCAGATAACTCAGGCCTTCTTTGTCCAGCAGCTGCATGAGCGATTCCCCGTTTACGTTTCAGGCGTCCGTTCATTGAGGCGAAGCACACTATACTCCGCCCCGCGC
>CAYSBP010000137.1:0-8227 GCA_964429255.1 uncultured Planctomycetia bacterium | reverse complement strand
CAGCACGAAACCTGTTCGCAACGCGACCCCAGGCCTTTTTCAACGGGCTGCTAGCCCACTTTTCGATGCAATCTGCCGAGCATTGAAGGGCCCCGACCGGTCCACCTCGTTCTTTGCATCCGCTCCTCCACGCCGTCATGATGTTAACGGATATGCCTCCACGAAAGGAATGCCTTCCATGCCCAAGGTCAGCTTGGATGACGTAGCGGTCCTGGTGGACGGTCAGCGGAAGGTCCTGCTGTGGGGCGCGGTGAAGAAGAAGCGGATTGTTGAGCGGCGGTAGTGCGTGATCGGTTGCCGATGGCACAGCGTTCATGGTGCTGAAGATCAGTCAGCATTCCGGACAAGGCGGCCCCGAGGGGCACTTCTCGCAGCATGAGGTGCCGTCGGCCGGCCGGTCTTCGCAGCCGAAGCACTTCCGTACTTTGCGCAACGCCTTCACCAGCGCGTCGACATCCGCTTCCGTGTTGTAGACGTAGAAACTGGCCCGTGACGTCGATGGCGAACCGAGCCATTCGTGCAGCGGTTGCGCGCAGTGGTGCCCGGCACGGACGGCCACGCCCTCCATGTCCAGAATCTGCGCGACGTCGTGCGCGTGGACATCGGTCATCTCAAAGGAGATGACTCCGGCGCGTCGTTCAACTTCAAGCGGTCCAAAGATCTTCAGGTTCGGGACGTCCTTCAGCCGATGGAGTGCATAACGCAGCAACTGAACCTCGTGCGCACGAATCTCCTTCATTTTGAGCTTGGTCAGATAATCCAGCGCGGCGATCATGCCCGCCGTCTCGGCGATCGGCGGCGTGCCGGCTTCGAAGCGCAGCGGTGGTTCCTTGTACGTCGCGCCCTGCAGCGTGACCTCCTCGATCATCTCGCCGCCGCCCATGAACGGGTCCATTTTGTCGAGCAGTGCGTACTTTCCGTAGAGCACTCCCAACCCCGTGGGCCCGAGCATCTTGTGAGCGCTGAAGGCGAGGAAATCCACGTCCAGCGCGCGCACGTCAACCGGCAGGTGGGGCACGGCCTGGCATCCGTCGACGACGAAGACGGCCCCGGCGTCGTGGACCTTCCGTCCGATTTCCAAGATCGGGTTGATCGTCCCCAGCACGTTTGAAACGTACGTCAGTGAGACGATCTTCACCTTGCCTGAGGCCAGGAACCGGTCGAGGTCCTCCATCCGCAGCGTGCCATCGGGATTCAGTTCGATCGCACGGACAACCACGCCCTTGTCCTTCGCCAGTTGATGCCACGGGACGATGTTGGCGTGGTGTTCCATCCGCGAGATCACCACCTCGTCGCCGGCCTTGAGGTGCGCGCGCGCATAGCCGTGCGTGACCAGGTTCAGTGCCTCGGTGGCGCCGCGCGTCCAGACGATCTCATCGGCCCGGGCCGCGTTGATGAAGAGCGCCACGCGCGTTCGGGCGCACTCGTAAATCTCGGTGGCCCGTTCCGCCAGCGTGTGCAGGCCGCGGTGCACGTTGGCGTTCGATGTTTTGTAGTACTGATCCATCGCATGGAGAACGGACGCTGGTTTCTGCGAAGTCGCCGCGGAATCCAAATAGACCAGGCGCTGGCCGTGAACCCGCTGGGCCAGAATCGGGAATTCAGCGTGGAGGTCGGCGTCCACCAGCAGTGACTGGACGGGGCAGCGGTCGTGCGCCTTCGATTCCGTGGCGTGAGCGCGCTGAAAATCCGGTCTGGTATCGGGTGTTTCGATCAGCGATGGCTGGCTCATCCGATCTGCACCTCCACGTCCCCATCCGTAACCCGAACGGCGTATGTTTTGAGCATCTTTACCGCCGGCAGACAGCGCGGCTTGCCGGTCGTGACGTCAAATCGCGCCCCATGCAGTGGACATTCAATCTCGAGGCTAGCCGGGTCGAATGTTCCCCCTGCCAGCGAGGCCTCCGCGTGCGTGCAACCGTCGTCGAAGGCGTAAAACGTTCCACCGGATAAAGCCACCGCAATCCGTTTTCCAGCTACGCCCACCACCTTCACCTGGCTTTCACTTAATTCGGACGCTGCGATCACCCTGTGAAACTCAGCCACACCTCGCTCCTTGTAACCATCCGCCACCCAGCACGGGCCACGGTCTCAATGCTCGTCTCCGCCAATCAGCCGGTGCAGTTCATCGCGGAGGACCTGCGTCACATCCGGCACGCCAAACTTGACCAGAACCTCCTCGAAGAAACCTTCCAGAATCGCGTGCCGCGCCTGGCCGAGCGTCAGTCCGCGACTGCGCAGGTAGAACAGCATCTCGGGATCCAGTTGCCCGACCGTCGCGCCGTGCGTGCAGCGCACGTCGTCGGCATTGATCTCCAGGCCCGGAATGGAGTGCATACAGGCATCGCTGTTCAGGAGCAACGTCCGGTTCTGCTGGTACGCATCGGTTTTCTGCGCGCACTCCTCAAGCCGAATCATGCCACGGTAGACACCGTACGAATTGCCGTCGAGCACGCCCTTGATCAGCAGGTCGCTCTTGCAGTTGGGGGCCACGTGATGCTGCCATGTGTCGATGTGGATGTTCTGCTCGCCACGGCCGAAGTAGAGGCCGCGCAGGAGCGCTTCGGCGCCCGGTTCGGCCAGTTCCACGTCGAGGAATGTCTTCGAGAGTGCAGCGCCGAGGTGCGCCGTGAAGATGTTCACCTTGGCGTCCTTCATCAGTCGTACGCGATGGGCGGCCAGATGCGTCATGTTCGCACCGTCCCGCTGAAGAAGAACGTAGTTCAGCTTTGCTCCGGGGCCGAGGACTACTTCGGTCTGCGGGTTGCAGAGGCTCTCACCGGCGGACGTGTAGTGCTCGACCAGCGTGGCCTCGGCATTCGCATCGAGCACCACCAGGTTATGCGGGAACGCTCCGCCATCACTGTCGGATGAGCTGAAACGCACACGGAAGGGTGTAGGCACTTTCTGGTTCTGAGCAACGTGCAGGACGTAACCGCTATCGAAGAGCGCCTGGTTCAGTGCGTGGAACTTGCCGCCGCGTCGCCCCGCCCGACCGGAGTCGCCTGCGGGGTATACCGTGGTGGCCCAATGCGCGTGGAGCACCTCCGGAACCTCCTGGATCGCGCGATCCAATTCACCCCAAAATACGCCGGGTAAGGTGAAAGGGTTCAGTTCCAGTATGGACGACCTTCCGAACTCCTCGATCGCCTGGTGGATCTTTGCGACGTCCAGTTTCACGCGCTTCCAGATGTCGTCATTGCGGTCCGGCATGGGCGTCTGGTTCCACGTATCGAGCGCGACCAGCCGTCGCTCTCGGAGAAACTTCGGTTCGCCGGCCCGTTTCGACGCGACGTCCAATTCCTGCGCCGTCAGTCGTGTGGTGTTTGTTTTGCTCGCAGTCGCCATGTCGTTGTCCTTGCTGTTCAGCTACTCCATCACCCACGCACACCAACGCCAATGAAGCATGACGCAATGATGAATGGCCCATCAACCAACGCTGCCTTCCATCTCCAGCTCGATCAACCGGTTCATCTCGACCGCGTACTCCATTGGAAGTTCCTTGATCAGCGGCTCGATAAAGCCGGTGACGATCATCTTGGCCGCTTCGGCTTCCGGCAGGCCGCGGCTCATCAGGTAGAAGAGCTGTTCCTCGGAAATCTTGCTGACACTGGCCTCATGCTCGATGCTGACGCGTTCGGCATCCACCTCGATGGTGGGGTAGGTGTCCGAGCGGGACGTGTCGTCGAGCAGCAGCGCATCACAGTTGACGCGCGACCTGCAGTGCTCGGCGCCGTCCATGACTTTGCACAAGCCGCGGTAGCTGGTGCGGCCGCCGTCCTTGCTGATCGACTTGCTGGTGATCAACGAACTGGTGTGCGGTGCGCAGTGGACCACCTTGGCGCCGGCATCCTGATGCTGCCCTTTGCCTGCAAAGGCGATGGAGAGGATCTCTCCCCGGGCACCCGGTTCCATCATGTAGACGGCCGGGTACTTCATGGTGAGCTTGCTTCCCAGGTTGCCGTCGACCCACTCCATCGTCGCGTCGCCGTACGCCATGGCCCGTTTGGTGACCAGGTTGTACACGTTGGTGGACCAGTTCTGGATTGTGGTGTAGCGGCAACGCCCGCCGCGCTTGACAACGATCTCGACCACGGCGCTGTGCAGGCTATCGGCGCTGTAGACCGGTGCGGTACAGCCTTCGACGTAGTGCACAAAGGCGCCTTCGTCGACGATGATCATCGTCCGCTCGAACTGGCCCATCTGTTTTGCGTTGATCCGGAAGTACGCCTGCAAGGGGATCTCCACCTTGACGCCCTTGGGAACGTAAATGAATGATCCTCCGGACCAGACTGCGCTGTTGAGCGCCGAAAACTTGTTGTCAGCGGGCGGAATGATGGTGCCCCAGTACTCCTTAAAGAGGTCCTCGTGCTGGCGCAGGGCCTCCTCAGGGGAGAGGAAGACCACGCCCTTGTCGTCCCATTCTTTTTTCAGGTTGTGGTAGACGACTTCGCTGTCGTACTGGGCGCCAACGCCGCCGAGGAACTTTCGCTCGTCTTCGGGGATGCCGAGTTTGTCGTACGTGCGCTTGATCTCCTCGGGCACCATGTCCCAGTTGTTGAAATCCTGGCCGGTGGGCTTGAGGTAGTAGGTGATGTTGTCGAAGTCGATTCCGCCCAGGTCGCCGCCGAAGTTCGGCATCGGTTTCTTAAGGTAGATGTCGAGCGATTTCAGGCGGAAGTCGCGCATCCATTTGGGCTCGCTCTTCTGCTCGCTGATCTGCTCGACCACCTCACGGCTCAGGCCCTTCTGCGTGCGAAAGGCGTGCTTCTCGGGTTCGTGAAACCCGAACTTGTAGTCCGAAACGATCCCGGCCGCTTCGTTGGCCGGTGCCGGTTCGGGAGGTTTCAGGATGGGACTCGTCCGGTCGGACATCGTCTCTTCTCCTCGCTACGCCGCCGCGTACTTTGCGCGGGCCTTCTCGTAGCCCTGTTGATCGATCTCATCCACCAGTTCGGGGCCCTTGCTGACCACCAAGCGTCCGTCCATGAGCAGGTGCGCGTGCGTGGGCTGAACGTAGTTGAGCATGCGTTTGTAGTGGGTGATGACCAAAACCCCCATGTTGTTCTCGCGTGCCTGCGTGTAGGCGGCTTGACCTACCGTGGCCAGTTTGTCGACGTCGAGTCCGCTGTCGGTCTCGTCCATCAGCGCGAGTCGGGGTTGTAGCAGCACCATCTGCAGGATTTCCATCTGTTTCTTTTCGCCGCCCGAAAAGCCTTCGTTCAAGTAGCGGGTGGCCAGCGTCGGGTCGATCTTGAGGCCGGTCATCGCGGCGCGGAGTTTCTTCTGGAACTCCATCACGGAAAATCCGCTGCCGGCTCCTCCACGCTTGTCGGTGGCCTTTACGGGCCCGCCGTGGAATCGCGCCTGGTACGCGGTGCGCAGAAAGTTCGCGACCGTCACGCCGGGGACTGATATGGGGTTCTGGAAGGCAAGGAAAACGCCTTTGCGGGCCCGCGCGTCCGGTTCCAGGGCCAGGAGGTCCTCGCCCTCGTACAGGATGCGCCCGCCGGTCACCTCGTAGTTCGGGTGACCCATGATCGCATAGGCGAGCGTGCTCTTTCCAATGCCGTTCTGGCCCAGGACCACGTGGACTTCGCCCGCATTCAACGCGAGGCTGATGCCTTTGAGAACCTCCTTGCCCGCAATCTTCACGCGGAGGTCTTCAACCTTCAGCAGCGGACTGGATGCGTTGCTCATCGGTTCCTTGCCCTTTCCCTTACGAATCGGCCCCTGGATTCACCCACGAGGCTTTCGATGCGTGTTCCTGAAGCCTGGCCAGCAGGTTGGCCAGGGTTACATTCCGAAGTACGCCGTGCATGCGCTCCTCGGCTTCGCGGAAGGTGCTCACAATCAGGCAGTGGCTTCCAAGACTGCAGCGTTTGCTGTCCGCGTTGCACGAGTATAGCGGTCCCGACCCTTCAAAGATCAGCGCAATGTCAAGCAGCGTGATTTCATGGGGGGCACGTGCAAGCGCGTAACCACCCTTGGGACCACGCTGTGACCGCAGCAGGCCCGCACGGGCCAGTTGCTGCAGTATCTTGGCCAAGTAGGAAACCGAGAGGTTCTGGGCCTTGGCCACCTCTTCGGCTGAAAACTCCTGCCGTCCGCTGTGCGCAGCCATGAACATGAGACTGTCCACGGCCAGTTCTGTGCTTTGCGCGAACCGCATGGTCTGTTCATCCTCCTGACGTACCTTCTTTATGTTCGGTGCGGGCTCTCCTATTCGGCCATTTCGGATACTTCATGTCGGCATTTTTTCAAGTGCCCCAGCGAACGTCTGGTAAACCTTGATTTGTAATTTCGGAAGGCGAACGTACCATGTGACTTACGGACTGGGATCGTGTTTCTTTAACTGTCTTTGGAAGCGCACAAATACGCATGGAGATTCTGAAGGGCATTCCTGTTTCGCCGGGTGTGTTTATCGGCGAGGCGTTCCTGCTGGTAGGCGTCGAAGCGCGCATACCGGAACGCCACATCACCGCCGCGCAGGTGGCGGAGGAGACGGCACGTTACGAGGATGCCTGCGAACGGGTCATCTCCGAACTGACCGCTATTCGCGGGGTCACCGAACAGCAGTTGGGCGCCAACCTGGCGGCCATTCTTTCGGTGCAGGTCCAACTGTTTAGGGACCCATCGCTCAAGCAGCGCATCCTGAACCGTATCCAGCAGCAGTTGTATTCGGCTGAATACGCTGTCGCCCGCACGCTGGGGGATCTGGCCAAGCTGATGTCGGCCAGCGAAAACCAGATGATCGCGCATCGCGCCTCGGACATCGATGATCTGCAGAAGCGATTGCTGAACGTGTTGCTGGGGGCGAAGCGTGAGGACTTGGATCACCTGCAACGTGTTGTTGCGTTGATTGCGCATGACCTCGGGCCCTCGCAGACGGCCGCGTTGGACCGCGAGAAGGTCAAGGCGTTCGCCATCGACGTGGGCGGGCGAACCAGTCACACGGCGATCCTGGCGCGCGCGCTTGAGATTCCCGCCGTCGTCGGTCTGGAGACCGTTTCCAGGGATGTGATCGGCGGCGAGAACGTCGTGATCGACGGCAACCGCGGCATCGTCATCGTCTCGCCCGATGAACGCACGCTCAAGCGCTATCGCAAGTTGCAGTTGGAGCATGCGGCGTTCGAAGCGGCACTGATTAAAGACAAGGATTTGCCGGCCGTTACGCAGGACGGCACAGAAGTGCACGTGATGGCCAACATCGAGTTTCCGGAGGAGATCGACGGAGCGCTGCAGCATGGGGCGCAGGGCGTGGGCCTATTCCGTACCGAGTTCCTGTATCTGAAGAGCGGCGTGATGCCGGGCGAAGATGACCATTACGGCGTCTATCTTCGCAGCGCCCGGCAACTGGAGGGCCACCCGCTGGTGATCCGGTCGCTGGATCTGGGGGCCGACAAGGTCTACCCGACGGATTCTTTCTATGAGCACAACCCGTTCCTTGGGTTGCGGTCCATCCGGCTTTCGATGAAGCGGCCCGAGAACTTTCGGCTGCAGTTGCGTGCCGTTCTGCGCGCCTCCGTCCTGGGCAAAGTCAAACTGCTCCTGCCCATGATCTCCTGCATCGAAGAGCTTCGTTGGGCGAAGGGCATTATCGAGGAGATCAAGGATGAGTTGACGGCCGAAAAGCAGCCCTTCGATGCCCGCATCCAGTTGGGCATTATGATCGAAGTGCCTTCGGCGGCACTGGAAGCGCAGGCGCTGGCCAAGGAATGCGACTTCTTCTCCATCGGCACGAATGACCTGGTCCAGTACACGCTGGCCGTGGACCGGGGAAACGAGCACGTTGCGCATCTCTACAATGCCGCGCACCCGGCGCACTGGAAGCTGATTCGACAAATCATTCTGGCGGCGCAGGAAGCCCACATCGGTGTCAGCATGTGCGGCGAGATGGCCGGCGATCCCATTTTCACGCAACCCTTGTTGGGGTTGGGGTTGACGGAGTTCTCTGTGTCGCCTCCGACGATACCCGAACTCAAGCGGGTGATCCGTTCCGTAAGCCAGGAACACTGCCGGCAGGTGGCGGCCACGGTCATGTCAATGGAAGAGACCGAAGCGATCCTGGATTTCCTGCGCACATCGCTGGGCCAGATCCTGCCCAGCGGCTTCGGTATCCGATAGTTCGCGTAGGGGTCCTATCTTTTAATAGGTGAGGCTCTTGCAAAACCCCCCCCGCAAAGCTGCGCCTAACGGCTTGCTTTGCGTGGCGTTTTGTAAGTTA
>CAYSBP010000136.1:6314-8229 GCA_964429255.1 uncultured Planctomycetia bacterium | reverse complement strand
ATAGGCCACCCCAAAGGCGCTTGGATACCAGCCCCCAAGCTAACAATCCGCCATAAAATGGCAAAAGGCAAGCAGGCCATTATCCTGCACAGGGCGGGACACGTCAGGCGGGCGACGGAGACGGTTCCCCCTCTTCGAAGAGGGAGAAAACACTCGCGCCCAACGTGTCCCGCACCCGAAATCGGGTCTTCCTGCCGTGAAGGTTTGCGAATGCAGCAGAAGCTGGTTAGGATGCGGGAATGGGTTCCCGCATCGGATAGGAGAAGGACTTGGTGGGACGTTGAACCGGGGATTCGGAGTTGCGCGCATGAAATGGCTGAGTCGCTTGGGTTGGGCATCGGCGCTGACCTTGGTGGGTGCCGCGGCCGCGGCATCCCAGTCCGGTTCGGGCGCGGCTTCGCAGGCCAGCATACAGCCGCAGAAACTTGGGGACGTGGGCATCGAGTTCAACGCGACGATGGCCGAGCAACTTCGGGGTAGACGGTTCAAGCCCGACGCCGTGGCCTCGACGCTCCTTTCCGTCGGACCGGGCGCTCCCGGTTCGGACGGTGCGCCCGTGACGCGCGCCGTGAAGTATCCAGCGCATTGGAAGCTGGCCGAAACGCCCAAAGAACTGGGCGGCATCAAGGCATCACCCGACGTGCTGGTGCTCAGACTGCCGGAACTCTTGGCGGAGAAGAAGCCCGAGGTCGTGCTGTTGTGGAGCGATGCGGAAGGCAAGCGCACTACGAAACCGAGCGAGAAATCCGATTGGGAGGACGTCCTCACGATCTGTCTGCGGATGGGCGCGGTTCCGGTCGTGATCCTCCCGAAAGGCGATGTCCTGTTTGCGGGCGGCGGCGGCGCAGCGGCACTGGTCAGCGAGCCCAAGAAGGAGGGGGATCTGGAAGACAACGCGGCTCTGGAATCGTTGCGCCGGATCCTGACCGCCGTCGGCGGCCAGTGCGGCGTGCCGATGATGGAGCAGTCTCCTTTCGCCACGACCTCCAATCGTCTGGCCAAGATGCTCTTTCTGATCGAAAAGCACGTCCTCAAACGGGATCTGACTGAGCCGAAGTCGGGCGAGGAAGAAACGATCAAAGGGCCCACGACGGGAATGCCGGACGAAGAGGAGTAGGGTGGTCGAGCGATTTCCTGTGAGGCGCGTTGCCATGAAATCCAGAGCGTGCTGGGTACTGGTGGCTGTGGGTTTGTCGTACGCGTGGATCGCGCGGGCTCCCGGCCAGGACGCGCTGGCTGTAGTGACCAAGGAAGATGGCATCCGGCTGGGCATGGAAGTTGACCTGGCCGCATCCTATAACCACGTCCAGGATGTCCTGGATCCGAAAGGGCGTTGAGACTCCGCATGGCAGGAAACGTATGGGTCCGGCTCTCCGGTTCTCCAGATGCGCCCCGCCATCCGGGACGTAACGAATTGGAGCGCCTCTTTCGGCGCGCTTGGAAGGCCACGCCAGCCCGCGTCCGTCCGAAGGTCCCGCGCGGTCTGAACCTCACGGTCGATCTCTGCTGGGTCACGGACGTAGAGATCGCCGAGTTACACCGGCGTCATTTCGGTAAGCGCGAAACCACCGATGTCGTCTCCTTCCCGATGCTGGACTTCGACCCGGAAGCACGTTCCTTTCTCCTGGGCGAGATCGCCGTCAGTGTGGATACCGCCCGGCGCGAGTCGGTGGCCCGTTCGCTGCCCCTTGACGAAGAACGGTCCCGCTACGCACTGCATGGTTTTCTTCACTTGATCGGCTATTGCGACGACACGCCCCGCGAGCGGAAGAGCATGACGGCACATCAGGAACGCATCCTGGCGGCGCATCGTCGGCGTTGTTAGGAAAGAATTGCCGCGCGAGCACGCGTTGGATTCTTCTGGTTGTCGTTCTGATCTTTGCCGTCGCAGGCTCCATCCGCTTCCGCTTGTCCA
>CAYSBP010000136.1:0-6214 GCA_964429255.1 uncultured Planctomycetia bacterium | reverse complement strand
ATCCGGCGCCCGGCCACGCAGGCCCACAGGTCGCCGAAAGCCCACCCGGCTTCCGAACTCGCCGGTTCGCGGCGTTGCCCCGAGCGTTACATGGACCCGTCTCTGCGTTCAACGACCGTCTCCCGATGGCCGGGAAGGGCGACCTCGCCACCGCTGGACAGGCCTTGTGCCGACAGGCCCTGAGCCATCCAGCACTCGCACCGGAGGCCAAGGTCGAGTTGCAGGCTCAACTCCAGCAGCATGATAAACCATATAAAAAGATGTTGTCTTTGGTTATACTATGAATATACTTTTGCTAAGCCATATACGTTGGCGGGTGTCCATATTGAACGGCGCTCCGCCGTAAGTTTGGAGGTGGAGGAAGGGAAAGACCTGTGCGATGCCTTCGTTCCAGCCTACATACGCTCTTGATCCTGGCGTGCCTCTGGTCAGTGGCCTGCCCGGCACAGGATGTTTTCGGTCCCAAGGCTCCTCCGTGGCGGCCCATTCCCGAGGTTCCTGCGATTCTCTGGTACACGGAACTGGACGAGAGTCCCGAAGAAGCCCAGCGGCTTTTCCGGAACGGAGACATCGTCAGCGGAGACACACTGCGCCCGGATGGCGCGGGTGATGGGATGCCGGCTGGGCCGCCGTGGCAAAAGGACCGGTATATGGTCCTGCGCAAGATGCCTCGAAGCAGGGACAGGACGCGAAGGGTCTGTTTCACGATCGACTTGATGAAGACCCGCGTTCGCGTTCCGGACGGAAAGTTCGATCCGAAGAACGTCTTCCTGCGGTTCTGCCTCTGGGCCAGCGAGCCGGGCGAAGTTACGGTCATGGTGAGGGCGGGGACCAAGGTGACGGCGCGGCTTAAAGTGCCGCGACCCCGTCAATGGTCTCCGCTCAGGGTCTCCTTCGGTTCGCTTGAAGGCGCGGACGACCGGATGCGGCCGGATGCGCTGACACAGGAGATCCGGATTACCTTCGAACCTTCCGGGGAAGGCAAGGACCTGCCGGTGGCGTGTATCGACAAAGTCATGATCTGCGCGAGCATTCCACCGGACGATGCCGCCATGATGTTGACGGCTTGGCATGCGAGGATGAGCCGGCTGCAGAGAAATCTGGCCAACGACGGCTTCGCGTACAGCCAGCAGACACACGTGGCCATGCGGAAACTGGTCCTGAAGAACCGGCATCGGGGCCCGGTGCTGGTCTTCCAGTCCTCGCCCTGCGCTGACGAAAACCTGGCCACCCGGATCGGCAACGCTGCGCGGGAAGCCCATCTGCGCACGGGGGCCTTCGAGATGGCGCGCGATCCCCGAACAGCGCTGATGACGAAGCTGGAGGACTTCCGCGCCTTCGTTCCCTACCTGGTGTCCAGGAGGGATCCCCGTGCCATCATGGTGTTGCTCTCGAAAGAGGATGCGCGTCTCGACGGCGGGGAGCCCATGCATCTCCGCGTGATCCTGGAACGACTGCTCGCCGTGAACTGCCTGCCGCTCATCGGGCTACCCGCTGCTGGCGGATCCGACCGGAAGCTGATCGAGTACAACCAAGCGGTCACCAGACTTTGCGAAGAGTTGAACGTGCCACACGCGGATCAAGGCTTTGTGCTCAAAGGAGTGACGCTGCCGTTCGCCAAAGCCGCGTTGACTGCGGAGGGCCTGGAGAGCCTCAGCGTGTTTCTCGTCGGCGCCTACCAGCACCTTCAGAAAGCTGCTGGCTTGCGCTGAACCCCGGCTGGGATATTGAACAGCGGCGGCAGATACTCGGGCGCGTCGCGGAAGGGCGGTACGAAGGTCTTGAAAGCGTGCTTCTGTTCCCGCGGCGTCGGCGGGCATTCTCATGAATGAACTGCGTGGCGCGTACGGCTATAGGATCGCCGGTGATCGCGCCAGCGGGGATGGAACCAGAGCCACTGCTCGGGCGCCAGGCGGATCAGATCCTCGATCCCGCGATGGCAGAGGCACAGGACTTCGCGAATGCGTTCGTCCTCGTTCTGTCCCTCGCGTGCCGGTGGGATCTCGACCGGGCGGACGCGGCAGACGTACCGCCCGTCGGTTCGACGCTGGATCGCGCCGCAGAAAATTGGCGCGCCGGTCATCACGTGCAAGCGCGCGCAGGTGTCGACACTGGATGCATCGCGCCCGAAGAACGGCACATACAGGCCCTTCCGCCCGGCGTACTGGTCCACGTGCAGGCCCACCAGCTTGCCCTTGCGCAAAGCCCGATACATATGGAAGAGACCGTTTTCCTGGTAGTGCAGGACCGTGCCCAGGTGCTGACGGGTGCGCATGATGAGCGTATCGATTCGCTCGGCCTCGACGCGGCGGGCGACCGTGTTCAGGATCAGGCCGTGTGCCGGAAAAGCCAGGGCGCTCAGTTCCCACGCGCCCAGGTGCCCAGCGTTCAGGATCGCGCCCTTGCCCGACGCCAGTGCCTGGCGAAGACGGTCGAACGAGCCGTCCTCGTCGACCACCCAGTGTTCGCGCACGTCCTCGGCCGTCAATCGCGTGAAACGGCAGAACTCGGCCAGACAGAGGCCCAGATGAATGTAGCTGGCGCGCAGAATGGCCCGACGCTCCACCGGGGACTTTTCGGGAAAGGCCAGCTGCAGATTCGCTTTCGAGATCGCGCGATTACGCACATCCAGAACGTACCCCACCCAGCCACCGAACCGGCCGATGGATCGAGCCAGGGACAGCGGAAGATGCCCGAGGAGCCAGACGGCCACACTGATCGGCGCGTAGAAGATCCATGAACGCAGCACGGCGTAACGAACGCGTTTCATGAAACCTGTGTGCTTCTCGTTGGCCATAGCAGTCCGTTGTAGAGTCCCCCACGCCCGACCCTCGCCCGCGGGGAGGAGAGATCCAACAAGAGCCCATTTCTCAACGGGCGTTAAACGATCCTTCGTTCCTCCATGTGCACGGACAGGAAGACGGCGATGCGGCGGCCTACATGTCGAATCTCGTGTTCATCGCGGTTGAATGGAACGGACGTCAGCACGACGCGGTGTCCGTTCTCCAGGCGCAGCGCCAGGCGGCGGTAACCGAGATACGCCTTCCAGAGCTCGACCGCTTCGATGTTACGCAGGTTGTAGCGCTGTCGAGTCCAGACGAAACCGTGCGTCAGCGACCAGGCCAGACGGTCGAAGACCCAGACTTCGCGTGCGAAGATCCTCAGCAAACCGATGGCCGCCAGGACGGCGCCGATACCGGAAATGATCCACGCGATCTTGGCCAGGTTCATCTCGAACAGGATGGCCAGACCCCCGCCGACCAGAAGGAGACCTGCAAAGACAAACATTAGCCCCATAAGTTCTCCGGTGCGAGGGGTGCGCAGCACAAGTCGGTGCTCGGTGTCTTCGCTCAAGATCAGCATGTTGCGTTCGGCAGGTCTCCCCGACACAGGTTATACGAAACGGCGCACAGGCCAAGAGGTCCTCAGCCGTCCGTTGAGGAACCCCGTCCCCTGCCCTCTCCCACAGAGGGGAGGGGGTGGACCACAACCCCTCTTTTCAACAGGCTTCAGAGGCGCCCGTTATCGTTCAGGATCTTCATGGCCTCCTCGCGGTAGGCCTCCATGACATAGGGAATGCCGGAGACCTTTGCGCACTCCTCGGTCAGCGCCATCAGATCGTTCCGTCCGAGCGTATCGAGGCGGAAGGAACGCGCGCCGGCCATGAGCTGCGTCAGGCCCGTCTGAAGTTTGTCGTTGAAGGTATACATGGCCACGGCACCCAGCGGGATCTCCTTCATCCGTTTGCCGAACTTCTTCTGGAGCGTCGAGTAGGTGATGAAGATCTGTTCGGGCGTCTGGCCGAACTGCGAAATCGTCGCGGGCAGTTTCTCCCACTGCGTGGCATGGCTGCCGTTAAGCACGCCATCGATGTTGTCGCCGACGAAGGCGGGGATCATGGAGGCGCGACCCATGCAGACGGCTTTGAAGTACGGTGCGCCCATCGCGAGGATCTTGACGACGTGGTCTTCCGTCGAGAAGCCGCCGGCCATCGCCAGGTCCGGTACCCACTCGCCGCGGCCGGCCAGCGTCTTGGCACATTCGTAAGCCATGCACTGCAGGTAAAAGGTCGGGACGCCCCACTCCTCCATCATGCGCCATGGGCTCATGCCCGTGCCGCCGCCGGAACCGTCGATCGTCAGCAGGTCCACGCGCGCCTTGCTGGACCATTTCACGGCCATGGCCAGTTCGCGGAAGCCGAAGGCGCCGGTCTTCAGCGTAATGCGCTTCGCGCCGACACTGCGCCGCAGGTACTCGACGTGACGCAGGAAGCCTTCCTCGTCGACAAAGCCCAGCCGCGAATGGCGCTCGAATTCCCTTAACGCGCCGGTCTTGTAGGCCGCCTGAACCGACGGGCTCGACGGGTCGGGAATGACGATAAACCCTCGACGCTGCAGCTCGAGAGCCCGGTCCAGCTCGCGGATCTTGATCTCTCCGCCAATGCTCTTTGCGCCCTGCCCCCACTTCAGTTCGATCGTCTGTACACCCAGCTTCTCGACCGCGTATTCGGCTACGCCCAAGCGCGTGTCTTCCACGTTGAGCTGCACGACGAGGTCACCGTACTCTTCCTGCCAGTCACGGTAGACCTTTACGCGGCGCTCCATCTCGGGGCTGCGTTTCACCTTGCCCTTCTCGGTCACGTCCAGCCTTGGGTCGTTGCCACAGACGTTCTCGCCGACCACCAGCGAGATGCCGCTGATGGCCGCACCGATGGCCAAGCTATCCCAGTGACGACGCGCCACGTCGGTCGAACCCAACGCGCCGGTGAAAACGGGCAGCTTCATCCGGATCGGATGCAGGTGTCCGTAAACCGTGGTCGTGTCGACGACCGGGAAAATGGCCTTGTCCGGATTGGCTTCGTCGATGGCTTCGGCACCCATCGCGTAACCCATGATGTTGAGGTGCGAATAGTCCACGGGGTACTTCTTGTCACCGCCGGCCGTGATCTCGCCGAAGGGACCCGGGTAGATCACCTCGCGTCCGCGAAAAGCGGAGCGGAAGACTTCGCAATACCCCTGGCAACTGTCCATGCAGCGGGTGCAGATACCCGACTGCGGTGAAACGTCCCTCGAGCGGTTACGGGTCTCGGTCGCATCGTTCGCGTTCGGTTGCTGGCAGTTCATGGACAGCTCCTTTGAGCGGTAACAAAGGCAGGGAAAGTCCTCGGACCCGACGGTCGCAGGATCTTAGTGCACGCCGTTCAGGAGTGAAATTCCTTTTGGGGATGCCCATCCGACCGACCACCATACAAGGAATTGCGCCTGCCTTTGGCTATTGGTCCGTTAAGCGTACGTCGGCCTCTCCAGACCGACCTGGTTGGGCAGCCCGGTGGATAAGGGGATGTGGTTCGCTCTCTCCCCATGGTGGGAGAGGATAGGGAGTGTGGAGGGGATATGTCACTGCACGTCATCGGTGGACGCTGCCCGGCCTGCCGACACAAGAGCTTGGTACTTGGGGCCTTCAGCCCACTGACCGGCGGCGCGGTCAGCCCCTTTTCTGTCGATCCATTGGCCTTTCGTCCGATGGGCTGGCGCATCGAGCGGCTTTCGTGCATGCGGGCGGCCTGTTCCCACTGTGGCTACGTCATCGTGGCGTTGACGCCTGAAGCGCTTCAGCGACTTAGGGAAGCCCTGAAGAAAGAACGACTCGACGAAACCTTCGTGTATCATCCCAAACGCCGCAGAAAAAAAACGTAGCCTGCATCGCCTCCATCCTGCATCATTCCAGGGCACTCGCTCCTGTTGGGGCCTTCTCCAGGGGGACTGTCGCAGGCCATGAATCCCGCCACGCGCGCAACGGCCTATCTGGCCCTCGGATCCAATCTGGGTGACCGGGAGCGTCGGATGAACGAAGCGCTGCATCGTCTGCGTACAGCCGGCGTTGAAGTGGTCGCCGTCTCCACGTTCCTCGAAACCGATCCGGTGGGTGGCCCATCGGGACAGGGCCGTTACCTGAACGGCGCCGCCTGTGTTCATACCTCGCTTTCGCCACAGGCACTGCTGCAGCTGCTCCTGGAAACCGAGATCGAACTCGGACGCATACGCCAACCGGGCGAACGCAATATGCCTCGCACCATCGACCTCGATATCCTCCTCTATGACGACCGGATCATCCGGGAAGCGGACCTCTGCATCCCCCACCCCCGGCTGCACCAACGGCGTTTTGTCCTGCAACCGCTCGCCGAAATCGCCCCGCAACTGAGTCACCCCGTGCT
>CAYSBP010000135.1:0-8233 GCA_964429255.1 uncultured Planctomycetia bacterium | reverse complement strand
CGCTTTGGATGGCGTCGCGTCGAGTCTATAAGGGCGATGACGTGCTGCCGAGGCCTACGCTGGAAGGCTTGGCCTACTTCTTCTCTCTGGCCTTCTTCTGCTGCTCTTCGTACAACTCGCGCTCCTTGCGCTTCTTGATGCTCGGGTCGCGGTTGAGTTCGAGGTAGACCTCTTTGCCTCCGGGCGGCAGGTAGAAGCGTTCGGCGTCCCCGGCAAAGAGTTCGTTCATGGTCTCCTGCCAGAGGCGGTCCCGGACGACGGCCGGGTTCTCCCGATACTGCCGCAACCGGCTTTCGAAGGTCTGGGACTCGCTCTGCACGGCCTGCAGAGTGCTGGCCGCGGCACCGCGGGCCTTCTCGATGGTGTCATAGGCCTTGCCGGAGACCCGTACGGGCAGGCTCAAATCCGCCAGTTTCTGACGCAGCGCCGCATCGGGTTCCTGATCGACGACGGCCTTGAAGCACTCGCTGGCCGGGGCGCCTTCGAAGAAGGCGGTGAGGGCCTTCTCGAGTTGCGTGGCTTGCTTGGTGTCGTTGCGGCGCAGCAGGCGTTCGTAATGCTCGACGGCGGTCAGGATGACGGGATGCGCTTCGCCGGCGGCTTCGCCCAGGATGCGAGCCCGTTCGGTCTCGGCGGCGATGATGGCTTGGTTTCTCGCGGACTGTGCCTGGTCGACGGCGAGGAAGGCGCCGCGGACAGCCAACGGCGCGGTGTATTCGGTCAGGCTCACGTTGGCGATCAGGATTCCACTTTCCATCTTCCGCAGCACGTTCTGCATGCGGCTGCGGGTGCCATCCCAATTGACGTTGCCCAGGTAGAACTGATCGGCGGTATGTTCGGCCGTCGTGGCGACGATGGCCTGTTCGGCGACGCGGCGCAGCATCGTTTCGGCCTTGGCCGCCATCTCACGAGGGCTGCTGCTGGCGCTGATCGTGCGGATGAAGTCCGCGGCATGCTGTTCATCGACCTGCCAGGTGATGGTCCAGCGGCCGTGCATGATGTTCTTGTCGGCCGTGAGCAGGAATCCGTCCCGATCAGGATCCAGGCCATCCTTGGCTACCGGCAGTTGGTCCAACGGCTTGCCTTGATCCTCAGGCTTGACCTGGAACCAGAAGGTGTGCGAGAGGTTAAGCTCGTGCGGAGTCACGGGGACGCGGATGACCGTGTCGATGGGTTCGGGCCAGGCGAAGTAAGGACCGCCGGGCGTGTAGAAGGTTTCGCGGCCTTCCCGCGCGACCAGCTGTCCGAGCTGCAGACGGACCGCCACTTCCCCGGTCTTCACCTTGAACATGCCGCTGAGCAAAAAGACGGCGACGAGTACCAGCAGGAGCAACCGGAGTAACGCGAAGCTGACGCGCAAGGCGTCCGAGAGGGAACGCTGCGCCGCGTCCGGCGCGGGAAGCTCGTCGCCGGCGGC
Source organism: uncultured Planctomycetia bacterium (assembly GCA_964429255.1). Taxonomy (GTDB): domain Bacteria; phylum Planctomycetota; class SZUA-567; order H5-PLA8; family H5-PLA8; genus CAYSBP01. The sequence continues at coordinate 6,816 of CAYSBP010000135.1, read as the reverse complement.
TGGCGGGCGTGTCGGTTCGAAATCGGCCATGTCTATGGGTCCCGCCTCGTGGGCAGCGGCGCTTCTTTAGCCGCCTTGTTGAACAGGTCAAACGGCGCTGTTTGCGTATCGAGAATGAACGTGGTGTTGCGCTGGAGGGTCTTCTTCAGCGCTTCCAGTTGGTTCAGGTAGATGGCGAAGGCTTCGTTCTGTTCGAGGCCGCGCAGGTATTGGGCGGTGTTCTGAATGGCCTCGCCCCGAATGTTCTCGGCATGCCGGGTGGCGAAGGCGAGGATGATGTCGCGATCGCGTTCAGCGGCCGAACGGATCTCCTGGGCCTTGGCGCTTCCTTCCGAGCGGGCGTTCTGCGCGAGGCGTTCGCGGATGGTGCGCATGTGATCGAAGACCTTGGGCGTGACCTGCTTGTGCAGTTCGAGACGGTGGATGCCGACCGTTACGATCTCGACGCCGTAACTCTGGGGATTCTTCATGTCGTGGACCAGCTTTTCTTGAATGGCCTGTTCGACTTCATTCAGCTTGCTCTTTCCGGCCACCGGACTCACCAATTCGTCGAAGTTGTAGCGCCCCAGGATCGACTGGGCATCGCGCAGACGGTTGTTCAACTGGCTCTGAACGTCGGGGAGGTTCCTGAGCGTGCGGAAAAGGGCCAGCGGGTCCTCGACACGCCAGGCCACGAAGGTGCGTACGACGATGGCCTTGCCGTCCTTGGTCATCAGTTCCTCAAGCAGGGTCTCCTGCGTGTGGACGGAGGTCGGGTAGATCTTGACGTCCTGGATGGGGTAGGGCCACTTGGCGTGCAGGCCCGGCGCGGTAACGACGGCCGTCTCGTTGTCGGCGCGGTCGAAGGTCGTCAGTACGCAGATCGTGTCGAAGCGCACAGTGAAGGTGAAGAAGTAAAGCAGCAGCATCAACGCAACGGCCGCGCCCAGGATCAGCGACGGACTGAACGTGAACTTGCGGCCGGCCGGATCATTCGGTTCCATGTCCACTCCCTCTTACTTCGTTTCCTTGCCGAGATCGGTATCGAGCAGTCCGATGTCGGTGTCCTTGAGATCCAGACGGACGGTCAGCTTCTCGCGGTCGCCCAGCACCATGTACTTGCGCGCGTTGAGCAACCCTTCGCTCAGGACCTCCAGGTAGCGGCGCATGCGGTACACGTTGGGTGCCTGTTCGTAGGGCATGACTTCCTGCGCGAAGCGGGTGGCCTTGGCGCGTTCGGTGTTCTCGTGCGTCCAGCGGAACGAACGCGCATCGGCCATGGTGTCGGCCACGGCACCGCCGGCTGTCTGGAGGAGCGCGAAGACGGATTCGTCTGCCTGCTGCCGCGCCGGCTGGTCCGCAGCGACCTTGTCCAGTGTACGGATGGCGGCGAGCAGGGCTTCGGCTTGCGCGACGCTGCCGGCCGTTTCCGTCAGGATGCGCGTACGCTCCTGCTGGGCCGAGGTGATGGCGATGTGGCGTTCCTGGTCGGCCTTGATCGCGTCGTGGAAACTTGTGGCCACTTCACCTTCGGCTGTGGGATGCAGCCCTGACATGCCGACGAAGACGACCTCGATGCCCAGGCCGGCGTCGTCGATGGCGCGCTGGAGGAGATCGCGGACCACGCGTCCGGCCTCCGACCGCTGCGGACCCAGGATGCTGTCCACGTCGCAGCCGAAGAGGTACCGGTTCAGGACGTGCTCGGCCAGAAGCCGCAGACGCCGTTCGGGATCGACGGACGTTTTCGCGAAGCGGATCAGTTCCTGCTCTTTGATGCGCCACTGCACGGGTACATAGGCATTCAGCACGGAGACTGAAATGGCCGAATCCGAATCCTTGCCGATGGCGTTCTCCAAACCGCCCACCAGCCATAAGGGTTCCACGCCGTGTGAGTGCTGGATGCCCCAGAGAATGGACTGGCTGGTGGCGGCCTCGTGATCGTGATGCTTAGGGTCGTCGGCATGCTCGTGCTCGTCCTCCGAACCGGGCGCACGCTTCTCGTCGGCCTTCGAGATGCCGAGCCGCAACTCCCGGACGATGCTCACGTCGTAGAACTCCGCCGTCTCGATCGGCCAGGGCAGTTTGAAATGCAGGCCGGATGAAAGCGGGACCGCGCGAGCCAGGGAACCCATCCGCAGGACCAGGGCCTGCTGAGGCGACTCGACCACCACGATGCAGGAAAGGAGGACGAAGGCAAGGACGCCCATGCCCGCCAGCGGCAGGATGGCCCGTCCCAGCAGTCGCCAGAACCAACTGCGCGTGATCTCGAAACCGAATTGATAGTTGATCGCCTCGCGCACGGTGATGGCAAGGTTTTCCGGGCTGGTCAAGAGCCCCAGCAACCGGGAATCGAAGGCCGGCCGGGCGAATTCACCTTTTTTCCGCGGGCGGTACATGTCCAGCAGCAGGTTCAGTCCCGTCTCGACGCCCAGCAGGACCATGCACGACGGGATCACCGGGATCAGTATGCGCAGGAAGGTCAGGGACTCGAAGTGGGCCAGCGCGAAGGCCGTGCCCAGCAACAAGGCCGCGAGTACGCTGCCCATCAGGTAGGAGGCGCCGCTGCGAAGCAGCTGCCAGACGCCCTGCCGGGCCATGCCCGACAGGTAACGGCTGGAGATGAAACCCAGGAAGGCTACACCGACACAGAGGATCAGGGCAAAAAGCGGATCCGCGACCGGCACCTGGGGCGCGTCGGGTCGGACGTGCTCCGCGCACCCGATCAGCAGCCAGACACCGGTGGCGAGCAGGTAGAGGGAGGTGAGCAGGGCGACGATCGGAAGCCCGAAACGGTTCAGTTGGCGCAACCGGCGCCTGGCCACCGAGAGATCCTCTTCGGCCTGCTCGAACAATCGTCCATCGGTGCCGGATAGCTGGCTGAGTTTCTCGGCCTCCAGCGCTTCGGCGCGCTCCAGGCGGTGCTGCTGGAAGGTGACCAACAGGATGGTCCAGATGGCCAGGCCGCCGCCGGCGTGCCAGGCGGCCGCAACCACGGCCGGGTGTCTCAGCCAGATGGCCAGACCCAGAAGGGTAAGCCCCACCAGTAGCTGCAGTGCCAGCCCGATCAGCGAGCCGGTCACCGCGCGTTCGAAGTTCTGCCGGTCCTGCATCATCTACCTTTCCCGAACACTTTTGGCCTGCCTGACGTAGTATCCTGTGGAAACGCCGCTAGTATCGAGGCACGAGGAAAAAGGAACTGCATGCCGACCGCACTCTTCTGCATTGCCAGGAATGCCTTCACGGAATCGATCCGCCAGCCCATCTACGTGGTGTTGCTGCTCGGTATCCAGGCCCTGCTGGTCTTCAATGTCTGCATTGCGGCGTTCACGTTTTTGGACGACGACAAGCTGCTGACGGACCTGGGCCTGAGCACGATGCTCCTGGCGGGCCTGTTCATGGCCGCCTTCACGGCGACCGGCGTATTCTCTCGCGAGATCCAGAACAAGACGGTGTTGACGGTCATCAGCAAACCGGTCAGCCGGACGATCTTCGTGCTCGGTAAGTACCTGGGCGTCCTGCTGGCCCTGACGGTGGCCTACATCGTCTGGGCCGCTGTTTTCCTGCTGACCATCCGCCACCAGGTGCTGGTGGCGGCCTGGATGGAGATCGACCTGCCGGTGGTGCTCTTTGGTTCGCTGGCTTTGCTGATTGCGCTGGGCGTGGCGCTCTGGACGAACTACTTCTACGGCTGGGTCTTCGCCTCGACCCTGACGCTGGTCGAATGCCCGCTGATGGTCCTGGCATACCTGCTGGTGCTCTGTGTGGGTAAGGACTGGTCGTTGCAGTCCCCCATGACGGACTTGAAGGGTCAGTTGCTGATCACGCTGTTCCTGCTCTCCCAAGCGGTAGCCATACTCTCTGCCGTCGCCTTGGCGACTTCGGTGCGTCTGGGCCAGACCATGACGCTGACCATCTCGACGGCCTTCTTCTTTCTGGGGTTGAGCAGCGACTACCTGTTTGGGCGCTTCGCGGACGGCAGCTGGCTGGCCATGTGCGCGCAGGCCCTTCTTCCGAATCTGCAGCTCTTCTGGATGGCCGATGCGTTGACGCAGAACCATCCGATCGGGCTGGACTATGTGATGTTCGCTACGGGCTACGCCGCGTTCTACACGGCGGCTGTGCTGGGTGTGGCCGTGGCGCTCTTCCAGACGCGCGAAGTCGGCTAGGTTGGGTGTCTCTTGCCCGCTCACGCCGTTCTCCATCTTCGATCGGCTAGGCCGTTACCGGATCGTGCGAGCGCACGGGCGTCGCGGTCACCGGTTCCTCCAGGTCTTCCCCTTCCCGCACCAAGCGGGCTGAGTTGAAGACGACGACGATCGAACCGACCATCTGCAGGAAAGCCGCTCCCAGCGCGCCCACCCAGCCGAGGATGATGGCCAGTTCGAGCAGGACGATGAACAGGATGCCGAAACCGAGATTCTGCCCCAGTACGCGCATGGTCCGGCGCGAGAGGCGGATCAGGAAGGGGATCCGGTTCAGTCGGTCGTTCATCAGGGCGATGCGCGCCGAATGGATGGCCACATCGCTGCCCGCCGCGCCCATGGCGACGGAGATGTGGCCGGCGGCGAGCGCGGGCGCGTCGTTGACACCGTCACCGACAACGCAGACCAGGTGTCCGCGCTGCTTGAGTTCATTCACCAGTTCCAGCTTCTGTGCGGGGAGCACTTCGGCGCGCAGGTCCGTGCAGTGCATTTCGGCCGCCACGCGTTTGGCCACCGAAGCCCGGTCGCCCGTGACCATGATGAGTTGCTTGATGCCCAGCTCGCGCAGATGGTCCATGGCCTTGGCCGCTTCCGGACGGGTCTTGTCTTCGAGGCCGATCCAGCCGAGCGGCTTGCCGCCCCTGCAGACATAGAGCAGGCTGAGTCCTTCAGCGTCTTCGGTGGTAAGTCCCGTCAGGCAGATGCCGCGTTCTTCCATCCATGTGGCGCGGCCCACCAAAACTTCGACTCCGTCGGCCTTGGCACGCACGCCACGGCCGGAGACTTCCTCGAAGTCGGTGACATGGCCCAGATCGACGCGTGCCCGGCGTGCGACCTCGATCACCGCGCGGGCAACGGGGTGCCGCGAGTTCTGTTCGGCCTGCGCGGCGGTGCGAAGCAGTTCAGCGCCATCGACGCCGGGCGCGGGACCCAGGCGCGTGACGCTCAGCGTGCCCGTGGTCAGCGTACCGGTCTTGTCGAAGACGATGGCCGTCAGATTGCGGGCCGTTTCCAGGTCGATGACGTTCTTGATCAGCACGCCCAGGCGCGCGGCGGCGCTCAGTGCGGCGACCATCGCGGTCGGCGTGGCCAGCACCAGCGCGTAGGGGCAGGCCGCGACCAGGACGCCGATGGCCGTATCGAGATTGCGCGTAAAGAAGAGAACCACCCCGGCCAGCATCAGCACCGTCGGCGTGTACCACTTGGCGTACTGGTCCACGAGACGCGCCAGCGGAATGCGGGACAGCTCGGCACGGAGGATCAGGTCCTGTACGCGACCTAACGTCGTATCGGTGCCGGCCTTGGTGATGCGGACCTCCAGCGCGCCGGTCATGTTGATGGTGCCACCGAAGACCTCGTCGTTCTCCGCCTTATCGACGGGCAGCGATTCGCCGGTGATCGTGGCCTGGTTGACCGTACTCGCACCGCTGAGGACGATGCCGTCGCCGGGGATGTTGTCGCCCGGTCGGACGCGGACCACGTCGCCCGGTTGCAGGTCCTTGGCTTCGACCTCCTGTTCGGTGCCGTCCGTGCCGATGCGGAAGGCGCGCGTGGGTGTGATTCGGATCAGCGACTCGATGCTGGCCCGGGCACCCAGTGCGGTTCGGTTTTCGATGAGCGTGGAGAGGAGCATGAAGAAGGCGATCGCGGCGGCGACCTGGTATTGGCCCACGGGATCGCTGGCATCCGACATATGCCCCGCCGTTCCCTGCGCGAGTGCGGCCAGGAAGGCCAGCGCCACCAGTTCGTTCATCCGGGTGCGACCGTCGATCAGGTCTTTGACGGCCTGCACGACCAACGGGATGCCCAGGAAGATCGCGGCGCTGACGGCGAGGGTTGCGGCATAGAAAGAGTGCTCAAAGATCCAGCGCGCCAGGATGGAATTGACCAGGAGCACGCCGCCGACCAGCGTGATGACGATCTGCGTGGCAGCGCGCTGGGTTTCCTCGGTGACAACACTACGTGTCGGTTCGTGAGCCATCGTCCTCTGCTCTGCGCTGCGGGGGGCTGCGGACGTCAGGCGTCCAGCTTTTCCCTAAGTACGGACGAGCCGTTCAAACGGTTCGGCACTGACCGCAATGGAACAGCGGGTGGAACGCACGGAGTGTAGCACGGTGTGCAGCGTCTGCAACTTCGGCGGGCAGAAGTGCCGGGAGAGGGGTTCTTCGTCGCGATGGTCCTGTCTGGCCCCTGCTCGGCCAGGTTGGGATAGAGCGTCTGGTCCGGGCGCGGGCTGCGCTATACCATCGACCCAGCTACTTCTTCTTGGTCTTGGCTTCGGCCTTCTCGGCGCGTTCCTGGGCGAGGACCTTCTGCTTGGGTGCCTTGGTGATCTTGCCGCCGCGGAGGCACTTGGTGCAGACCCAAGCCCGACGGATGGTACCGTCTTTGTCCTGAATCTTGAGGTGTTGCAGATTCGGGCGGAACCAGCGTCCCGTCTTGCCCGTTACCTTGCGGCCCACGCCGCCCTTGGCCTTGGCCAGACCGCGGCGTACGTAACTATTGCCCGTCGAAGGTTTCCGATCGCAAATCTCGCACACACCTGGCATGATTCACACTCCTCGCACATTCAGGGGAGGCCGAAGAGAACCGACGAGCGCTCGCTCTGAGTGGTACGCCCTCCAGGATTTGAACC
>CAYSBP010000134.1:0-8320 GCA_964429255.1 uncultured Planctomycetia bacterium | reverse complement strand
CCGTGACGCTGACCAAGTGCCCCGGCGAAACGCTGGAGCAGATCCGAAGCCGTCTGCGCCTGCGTAGCCTGCGCGAGACGTACTGAGTGGCACCATCCTCCGGATGGTGGGCCGCAAGCCGGAGGCATGCGCCACAAGGCTCAGGAACTTCCACGGCGCGTTACTAAGACTTGGCCTGTGCCGCAACCGCTCTGGTTTCGGTTTCGCCCTTCTCGGGTGCCTTGGGCTTCTCCAGAAGCATCTTCAGACTGATGCAGAGAAGGAAGATGGCGAAGCCCTTCTTCAGGTAATTCTCGTTCATCCAGTCCTGCTGGTGGATCCGCGCACCAAGGAACGCGAAGACCACGCCTCCCACGGCGATGGCCGCAACCACTTTCAGGTCGATTTTCCCCGCAATAAGGTGCGTGATGGCTCCAGACAACGAGACCGGAATGATGATGACCAGCGAGGTGGCCATAGCTGCTTTGGGGTCCATGCCCAGAAAGTAGATCATGGCAGGAATAGCGATGATGCCTCCGCCGACCCCAAGGAGGCCGGACAAGAGCCCCATGGCCGAACCAATGGCTACACAAATGAGCACCGTCATCTGTCTCTCCTTGAAGGGTATCTGTATCCCAGATGGTATTCAGTCCGGCGGCAGGAACAACATCAGGCTCCCCGCGTAAAAAAGATGCGCGGGATCAGTTGTGGACGGCCGTGCGCTGACTGGGCTTGATTTTGGGCGTCTTGTCGATGAGCGGGTCGGGAAGTTCGGGCGACCAGACCGTGATCTGGTTACGACCTCCGTGCTTGCTGGCATAGAGCGCTCGGTCAGCCCGCGAGATCAGTTCCTCGCCCGTCAGGCCGGCTTTGTAGAGGGCCAGTCCCATGGAGATGGTGATCGGCACCACTTGGCCCTTTTCCCCTAGGAAGGCGCTCTTCTCGATCGCTTTTCGAAGACGTTCGGCAATCTGCTGAGCCGCGGCGTGCGTGGCTCCCGGCATCAGGATGGTCAGTTCCTCACCGCCATATCGGAAGGCCAGGTCACCCGTGCGCAGGCCGGAGCGCAGGACGGCCGCGACGCCTTTGAGAATCAGGTCGCCTGAGAGATGGCCGTGTGAGTCATTCACCTTCTTGAAGTGGTCAATATCACAGAGAACCAGCGCGAAACTCTTGTTGTCGTGCGTGGCCGTGGCCCGCAGTTGTTCCAGCACATCGAGGAAGTGCCGCTTGATGAAGAGGCCCGTCAGCTGATCCGTGATGGCCTTGCGGTCGTCTTCATCCTTCTTCATGGCGAGGGCAATATGCTTGGCCGATTCGATCAGCATCTCTTCCAGCGCCTCGGCCGCCGGCCCGTCGAAGCCTTCCACTTGTCTGCGGATTCGAAGGACACCCACAGGGCGTTGGTCGGCCATTAACGGAACGCAGAGGACCAGCGCCTCTTCTCCACCTTCCTGCCGGTAGACGGTGAACGATTCCTGATGGCGAAGCGGGCGTCGCTGTTCGAGCGCACGGGCCGCATCTTTGCAGACCGTGGGGCCGTAATCCAGGCGGGAAAGCAGTTCGTCCAGTATCTGTGCCGGATCGTGGCGCTCCACGTCCTCCTCCTGGCCGGCCAAGGTTCGGCGCCCTTGGGCTCGCGCGATGGGCTGGGTTCCAGAGACGACCAGTCCCTCAATGTATAGCCAGGAACCCACGCAGGTCAGCTTTGCATCCTTGACCCACGGCCTCCGCATGACTCCTTTCGGGGCTTCCTCCAGCGCGCGATGGACTCCGTCGGGATCGAACGAGACGAAGACCTCCTGCTGATGACTGAAGCGCAGGTAGGCCACGGGTAGAACGGGCAACGGTGCATTGAGGGGCGCAGCTCCAAAGAGCGCCACCTCACGGGCATCGAACAGATCGCCGACCAGCGTAAGGATACGATGCAGGCGGTCGTGTCGTTCGGGAATGACTGTCGAGCGATGGATTTCGCGCATCAGCGCCAGTCCCTCGGCCTGTGCGCGCATGCGGCGTGCCTGCAGAAAGGCCAGATCCCGTTCAGCCGACGCCTGTTGAGCACCATTCTGCGCGGCAAAGACCGCTCGGCGAAGAGAATAAAATTCCCAACTGGCCAACATCACAGCTACCCCTGCGCCACCCAGAAGCAATGCGGGAATCAAAGGTATCTCACCCAGTGGGTGAGGGGGGAGGTTGCCGAGGTCAAGGATGCGGCAGGCACCCCATGCGCCGGCGGAGAAAAGCAGCACGCCCGAAAGGAAGGGTGCCGAGGTTTCCATCCAGTTGATCGGACGAACGATCGTTCCGGCCATTTGGCTAGCCACCCTCGTTTCACGGACGCATCCCAATGGTGCCGCAGTGCCAGGGCGTAGAAAATCCCTGCAAGAAGTATCGGGAAATACGGGGACATCGGTGAAGCAGAAAGATGCCCCAAAGAAAGGAGGGCTGCCGGGTCTCGGCAGCCCTCCTGATGAGCACGCGTTCCTTTTAGCGACTTCAGCGGCCAAAGAACTTCTGAAGGTCGTCTTCGCGCAGCAGGCGGAGTCCCAGCAACTTGACGGCGTCGGCAAAAGGAATAGCCGTCGCTGGCGCGGGCTGCCCTGCGTAGTACAGACGGCGAGTTTCCTTGTCCCACTTGGCGTCATCCAGCCCTTCACCGGCTACGAGGATGTCCACCTTTTCGTCCATGTTCGCCGCAAGGACGCCGCCGAGTTCCTCGATGTACAGGTTCGTCTCGCGAACAGAGCGATTCCTGGTTTCACCCACGACAAAGAAGACGGACTGGCCGGGCTGTTTGGCTCGTCCCGACAGCATCTCCTTCTTGCGGCCGCGATCCAGGAAGTACTCCTCCAGTTGCGATTCGCTGATGGCCTTCGCACCATGCTTGCGACCTTCCGTGAGCATCTTGTAGGTGTGAACTAGCGCAAGGCGGTCCGGAGGTAGGTTGGCATCGGCCTCCATGGCCTCCATGGCCTCCGGGTTGAGGTCGCCCAGACGCTGCTTCAGTAGGTCGATGCGGGTGGTGTCTGGGCTGGTGACCAGGAAATCCACCTCGGCCGACATCTGGGATGCGGCCCTACAGAGGTTGCGTTCGCAGAGGCGTTTCAGATACTCCTGCCGATAGGGTTTGACAAGCGGGGAGAAACAGAAGGTCTGCGGGTTGAGACTGATGTCCCCCATTTCGATCACCTCGGCAATCAGTACCTTTTCGAACTGCTTGTGGGGAACGATGCGGTGGAATTCTGTGTTGGATACCCAGTCTCCCTCCGCAATGGGTTCCATGCCCTTGCCAAGGATGAACTGAGGCTCTTCGGAAGAATTTTCATTGGAAAGAACATCGGTTCCGACGCCCCCTTCAACTTCACGTTCCCTGCGCAGCAGTTCGGCGCGCTGCTCGCGGATCTGCTCGCGCTTGGACTTCACCCGTTCCAGTTGCTGCGGTTCCGTACCATCCGCGCCCCCAGACGAAAAGACGGAGTAGCGCATCCTGGAGTCAGGAGCCACCCAGCCCGTGATGGAATCATATAACTGGACGCCCGTCTCGGGGAGAATGATCGCATCCGAAGATGTCGAACGGATGTCCACCAGGCGAATGGTGCCTTTGCGGAAGGGGACCGACCCCTTGTTTCCGAAGACCGCAAACTTCAGGCCTTCCTTTGCACCGTGAACGTAGCCCAGATCGATGGTGCAGGTGCTCTTGGACGCGAAGATGACATCGGCGTCCTTATCATCGCCTTCAACCCGTTCCAGTTCACGGGTGACTTCATTCACGCGCTCCTGAGTCTCTTCCGACTGGTCGCGAATCAGGCTCACTTCCTGCACCCACTCCTTGCGCTTGAGGACTTCCTCCCGCTTCCGGCGCTCTTCCTCATCCAGTTGATCGCGCAGTTCGTTATGGCTGGTCTCTGTCTGCGTTACGCTGGTCTTCTCGGCATTGGCCAATTTCGTGCGCGAGTCGGCAATTTCTTGATTTTCCTTCTGCCAATCGACCGAGACGGCCTGCCATTCCTTGACCACTGTACCTTTCGGCCCCCATTTTACCGCGATCTCGCCACCCGGTTCTTTGAAATCGCCACCCTGGTCCACATACATCTTCCAGCGGGAGTTGGCGGGGTCGCGTAAATACATTTGGATGTGTTGATTCGTGGCCTCGGTCAAGGTGCCGACCTTGGCGTCAAGTCCCGACGGCATATCGACGAGTTGGCCGTGCAGTTTGTCGCGTTGCGTGGCCAGTTCGGACTTGCGCGATTCCAGCACCTTGAGCGCACGATCTTTCACGTCAAACTCAAGTGCGAAGTGGAACCACAGGGACACCGTAACCACCGTGGTGATCAGGAAGACGAGCATGAACGCGAAAATCACCGCTTGTTTCGTTGACATGTTCAAGTTCCTTTTCCGCTTTTTCGACCGTTCCGGCCGTGAAAACCCCCGTTACGACTACTGGTCCAGGAACCGAAAAATCTCCCACTCGTAGATCACTGGAGTGCCGTACGTGACGCCTTTGCGGAACTCCGGATCTTCCTGCGGGTCCTTCTGTGCGACCATATAATTTACGCTTAGGTCGACCTTGTTCAGTACGCTGCCGCCGTATTCCTCTATAATCCGCTTGATGAGAGGCCACTGATAGGAAATAGAGCTCTTCTGCTGCCCTTGAACAATCTCCTTGTCGCCCGCAATATAGAAGACGAATTTCTTGTCCGGGCTGAAGAATGGATTCTGGATGTGATCGCCCACCACGATCGGCACCATCACATCCATACCCAACATGCCCTTCTTCGGCACAGCACTCAGGCGCTGGAGCATGGCCCCCGCCCTGCCCGACTCCTGATACGGACTGTACTGCTCCTCGGAGCTGCTGCCGGTGTAACTCGAAAGCGGGTCCCTGGGGAACTCCATCGGCTTGGTCAAGATGAGACACTCGGAGACATTGACCGTGGCACGGCGAACCTCGATGAAAGCCTTGTGCAGTTTCTTGTTTCCAGACTTCAGTTCGAAGACTTCAAACCGGTATCCATTTCGCACGCCCTGAGCGGTCCCGCGGTTGATCACGATGGTGTTGTTGACCACGTCCGCTTCGATCACCTGACCGTCCGGTGTCGACTGCACGTCTGCGCGTTCAGGCTCACGGGAGGTCAGGTAGTCTAACTGGCGCTTGGTCTCGTCCAGCGTGGATTGCTGATAGTTCCGCTGAACCCGATACTCCTTCTCGTCCCGATCAACCGCCTGCTTGCCAGTCGCCACGCGACGGATGGACGACTCCTTCTGTTCCTGCAAGTTGGTGACATCGTTATCCGTCTTCGTGCGCAGATCCGACTCCTCCGTGCGCAAAGCATTCTTTATCCTGCCCTTTTCCTCGGTCAGATAGCCGCGTAGCTCGCCCGCATACGTGAGCTGCTGGTCGGCGAATTGCGTCAATGCGAGCCGACCGTTGTATGCCTGCTCCAACAGGCCGTTCGTTCCGTTGGCCAAGTACGTGGCATAGTACTGCCGTGCCAAGAGACGATCGATCTGCTCTCTCCTGTTGGCGATGTCCTGGCGCTTCGTCTTGATCTCGCTATCGACCAGCTCGATCGCCAATTGCATCTCTTGGATCTTGGAGTCCAGATGCGAACTCCCTTCCCCTTGCTCATTCCTGGGGTCCTGTCCGGTAATCTTGCCGGACGCATCGAAGGCCATGAAACCAAACAAGGCCGTCAGCACAATGAAGACAATGAGAGCAACCAAGGGACCTACATCCCGCATAGGGAATCTCCCTTTCGTGGCCGAGCAAGCTCGGCGGCCCACAACTGTGTAACCAGAAGCTAGACAATACTCTATGAATTCTCACAGGCTTGTCAAGGAAGGACTTGCGCAAATCCTTTCAATCGGCAGACGTCTTCCTCCGCCCGCCCGCCAGATGCCTTCTCCAAACGAACGGAGAATATTCATAACGCATTTATTTTACTCGTCTTATGTTTAGGTAGAAAGGTGTTTTCTCAGATCCATGGATTCGAGGTGGTCACGTACCGATCGAAGCAAAGACATGGCATGCGTTCCGTTGAACGGCCGATGATCGAAGACCACCTTCAGACACATGACATCACGGGGCTCCAACACGAGCGTTCCGCCCTGGGTCACGTAACGAGGCCTCTTGATCAACGAACCCGCCGCCATCATGGCCACCTGTCCCGGCAGGACGAAGGGCGTTCCGCGCTCACCCTGAAGCGGTCCGATGTTGGTCAAGGTGATGGTGGCGCCATACAGGTCCGTGACATTCACCTGGCCCTCCCTCACTGCCGTGGTCAGATCCTTCACGCGGCGCACGATGTCATGAAGACTCATATGGTCGGCCCGCCGCAGGACCGGCGAATACAGGTCCTCGTTCCGTCCGACGATGGCCAGCCCAAGCGTCACATTGGGGGAAATAAGCAACCGCTCTGCCTTCTCGTCCAGACGACCACGGAAACCTTCGTTGCGCTCTTCCTTAATCGCCTGCGCCATGGCCCAGAGGATCAGATGGGTGTAGGAGACCTGGACCCCCCAGTGCTTCACGAACTCGGTCCGCAATTGCTCGCGCGCGTGGGCAACGTTCGTCAGATCCACTTCGCACTCGACGGAGACGGAGGGTATCTCGTGAAGGCTCTTGACGGCCAGCGCCCCCACTTGAAGTTGCGGGGGCGTGAGCCGGATTTCCTTGATGGCCGGCACGCCAGGCTCGCCGAGTCGGTCCAACTCCTCGAGCCCTACGCTTTTCGAGACTTCAAGATAGAGGACGGTGCTTCCGATACGGACGCGTTCGCCTTCGTTGGCGCGCAGTTCGATTACTTTGCCGGGATGTGGCGACTCGATCTCGAAGGATCCTTTGTTGGCCTCCATCTCGATTAGGATCGTTCCCGTCTGGACCTCCTGGCCTTCGCGCACATGGAACCGGATGACCGTGGCTTCCTCATCCGTCGGCGACTGCTTGGGTACCACCACTGCCAAGCGGCGCGATGCCGTGGCGGACGCAGATGTAGAAGGGACCTGAACTGAACGCGCAGGCGCGGGCGAATGCGCCGGCGGGATTTGTGTTTTCGAGATCGAAGGGGAGGAAACGCTCCGGTGATCGGCCAGCATCTGCAGCACCGATCCTACAATGTCGGCCTCCTGTGGCAGTACGTCCTGTTCGAGAGCGTAATGGTACGGCAGGTGCCGGTCGGGTCGGGTCAGGCGACGAGGTGCGGCCCGAAGGGATGACATCTCCCGCTCACAGACCTCGGCCACAATCTCTCCCCCCAGTCCACAGGTCCGGTTGTCCTCGTGAACCACCAGCAGGCGCCCCGTTCGTCTTACCGAGGCCTGCACGGCCGGCAGGTCCCATGGCGAGAGGCTGCGCAGGTCCAACACCTCCGCTTCCGTGCCCTGGGCTGCGAGGGACTGGGCGGCTCTCAGCGCCAACGGGACACCATTGCCCCAGGCGACGACGGTGACGTCCCGTCCCGGGCGCGCGGTCCGCGCCAGGCCGAACGGTACGACGTAGTCGGGCGAGGGTACCTCTACGGTCTCTTCCAGCGAGAAGAGCAGAGCCTTCGGATACAGAAACACGACCGGGCGGTTGCAGCGCAGGGCGAAGCGCAACAGCCCGGCACCATCGGCCGGCGTCGAAGGCATGACGACATGGAGCCCGGGAATGTGAGCGAAGACCCCCTCCCCGGTCTGTGCGTGCCAAGGGCCCAGTCCAGGCAGGTACGCGCCACAGGGTGAAAAGACCACGACCGGGCAGTTCCACTCACCCTTCGAACGCCAGTACATGGTTGGGATTTCGTTGAAGAGCTGATTCAGCCCCGGTCCGATGAAGTCTACGAATTGGATCGCGGCCACCGCGGTGTCGCCGGCCAAAGCGTGACCGGCCGAGACGCCCAAGATCGTGGCTTCGGCCAGTGGCGAATTGACGACCTTGCCGGGGAATTGCGTCGAGAGGCCTCTCGTCACGCCGAACACGTCGCCTTTCGGGTCTTCCACGTCCTCTCCGGTCAGGTGCAGGCGTGGGTTACGCGCCAGCTCCTGTGCCAGGACGCGGTTAAGGCACTGTCCCATGGTCAGTCCGCCCTCGGCAGTGGTCTTGATGGCCGGTCTGCGAACTTCCTGAGTGGGTAGATCGATGGGCAGCGGCGCGAAGAGCCCATCCCGTGACTGCGCTGGAACGGGGTCGGTGGCCGCCTGTGCGCGTTGCAGCGCCTCCTCCACTTCCATCGCGATATCCCGGCGGAGTTTGTCCAGTTCGCCCGCGGTAAGGGTTCCGTCGGTCAGAAGCCGGTCGGTATACGTTCGGACCGGATCGCGCTGCACGATGCGTTCCAGTTCCTCATGGCTGCGGTACTGG
>CAYSBP010000133.1:0-8365 GCA_964429255.1 uncultured Planctomycetia bacterium | reverse complement strand
CACGAGAAAGTAAGCTCCGCCGACGCCGACGCGCGTATTGGTGGCCACGGCTGATAGCGACAAGGTGGTCAGCAACGTGATGGAATTCGCGATCAGCAAGATGCACAATGCGCCGGCGAGCCCGGCGTTGCCCACGATCCAGCCCGTGCGCAGGAACAGGACAACGCCGAGGATAGTGAGCACGTTCGGCACGAAAACGCCGCCGAATGTGCCGAGCTGTCTCACTCCCTCATCTGTCCGGTTTCTTACCGCCATATGTGCCCTGGGTTGTTTCGGATAAGGCTGTGTCGATGCCTGTCGGCTTGTGAACGCCTCAACAGACGCCTATCATATGGTGTCTGGATCACTTCCAACAAGGAGTTCGACGATGGCCGAACCGATGTGGCAGTTTGCGCGCGGAGAGGGGCCGCTCGTTGCCGCGGCCATCCACGCCGGCCACGCGATTCGGGACGAGGCGGCGGCGCATCTGGCCCTGGAAGAGGGCGGGCGGTTGCGGGAGGAGGATCCGTTCACCGACGCGTGGACGGAGATTGCCCCGACGCGAGTCGTGGCTCTGCGATCGCGTTTCGAGGTCGATCTCAACCGGCCGCGCGAGAAGGCGGTGTATCGACGGCCGGAAGACGCCTGGGGGCTGAAGGTCTGGACGAGCGAACTGCCCGAGACGGTGATCGCCGAGTCGCTGGCCGAATACGACGCCTTCTACGCAGCCATGCGCGACTTGCTGAAACAGGTCGAGCATGACAGCGGTCGCTTCTTTGTTTTCGACTTGCACAGCTACAATCATCGGCGCGACGGACAGGATGTTCCCGCGGCTGAAGAGTCCAACAATCCACAAGTTAACATCGGTACGGGGACGATGAACTGTGCGCTTTGGGCGCCGGTCGTGGAGCGCTTGGCGTCCGATCTGCGAGCGTATGACTTTCCGGGCGGGCGGCTCGACGTGCGCGAGAACGTCAAGTTTCGCGGCGGACATTTTTCGCGCTGGGTGAACGAGACGTTTCCGCATACCGGGTGTGCATTGGCGCTCGAGTTCAAGAAGTTCTTCATGGACGAATGGACCGGCGAAGCAGACCGGCACCTCCTCCGGGCGATCGGCGACGCCCTGCGCAGCACGACGCAAGGCGTATTGGAGCAGTTGCGGAGCTTATGAAGACCAGCAAGGCGTCCAAACCGCAGGTGATCACGGAACGGTTCATCCGCACGGTGCAGGCGCGCCTTGAGGAAAACAAGCGGGTTCGCCGCAACTTGCCCGTTTGGGGCCGCGTGCACATCGACCGCCAACTGCCGTTCTTGTGCGTGTATCGCCGTCCAGTCCGCGGCGGCGACGCGGGCACCGACCGGCTGGCGACCGGCGAAGCTGCATACTTGATCGCCTCGGGCGCCGGCAGGCTGCAAGCCGGACTGACCGAGCTGGTGCAGGGGATTGCCCAAACGATGGCGGCGAAGTTCGGGGCTTTTCTGATTCTGGAGCTATGGTCCGGCGAAACGAGGGAGAGCGAGACCCTCGACGCTCAAGAAAACCTGAGACCGAGCTTTCGAATCATCGCCCCGAAGGACGAGGACATGCGGGCGCTCATCAGCACGTTTGAAGAAGCGCTGGCGCGAATCTCGCTGCGAAAGCAGGCCGCGGAGACCCACGTCCGCCGAGCGCCGCGTTGTTGTCCACGGCAGTACGCTCCCATTCTGTCGGCCGAGGCGGCGCGCCAACTGGGCTGCCGGACGCTGGGGCTGGAGATCCGCCCCGTGTACAGGTCGGCCGGCGGGGAGTTCTATCCGTTGATCCTGCGCGAGTTGCGGCGCGGGCTGAGCCAGGCCCTGCGGCAGACTTTCTACGAGTTCACGCGCAGGCAGACGACACAGCGGCCCGGGCACTACCAGGTGTTGGGTCGGCGTGCGGTAGTCAAGGCGGTGTGGGAGGTCGACCGACAACTAGCGGAAGTGTCGGACAGCTTCGATTTTCTGCTGCAGGTGACGCCCGCCAACGCCGAGCAGGCGTGGCGCGATTTCGAAAGAAACCGGTTCGAAGCGGCGCCGGTGTTTCAGTACCGGCCGCTTCCGGCGGATCCGGTAGTGCTCAAACGTCGTCTGTACAGCACTCCGATTGAACGGATCGAGGATCCGGCGTTGTCCCTGCTGCTAAGGCAGAAGCAGGATGAGCTCGATCGGCAGATTACCATGCTGAGCGACGTTAATACGCCGCGTTTCGTGTACGGGAGCCTGCAGCTCTATGGCGGCGTGGAGGACGAGCTCAAACGCCTGGCCGATCAGCTTCTGTACCGTCTGCCCCCGCGCACGCGCGAGGATTCCCGGAGCGGTCATCTCGATGCGGCGGCGTTTGCCCGACGGGCGAAGGAGGAGATCGCGTATTACCGAGAGCGCTGGCCGGAGGTCGATGCGGGCGTCGAGGTGCGTGCAGACATCGCCAACGGCCTGATGGTCTCGCGCGGCTCGCTGTTGATCGGAGAACACACGCGAATTCCCGCGTCGCGCGTAGAGCCGCTGTTGCAGCACGAGATCGGGACGCACGTCTTGACCTACTACAACGGGCGCGCCCAGCCGTTTCGACAGCTTTGCGCGGGACTGGCCGGATACGAGGCCTTTCAAGAAGGCCTAGCCGTGCTGTCCGAGCACCTGGTGGGAGGCTTGAGCCGGCCGCGGTTGCGCCTGCTGGCCGCGCGCGTCCTGGCGACGCGGCATATGATCGACGGGGCCACCTTCGTGGACACCTTCCGTCAACTGGACGGCCTGTACGGCTTCGATCGCCGGACGGCCTTCACGGTTACGATGCGGATCTACCGCGGCGGCGGGCTGACCAAAGACGCGGTGTACTTGCGTGGTTTGTGCCAGATACTAGAGTATTTGGGTAATAAGGGTGAATTTGAACCGCTGCTGGTCGGTAAGATTGCTTCTGAGCACGTTTCGATTGTGCGCGAGTTGCAGTGGCGCAACGTGCTGCGCGAACCGCCGTTGTCACCGCGTTACCTGGAGATGCCTGACGCGCTGTCAAGACTGCGGGATGTGCGCAAGGGAATGACGGCGCTGGACCTGGTTAATGGGAGATCCCGATGAAGATCGGATTCATAGTCAACGACGTCATGACCGAGGAGCCCAGTTTTACCACGACGCGCCTCGCTCACGCGGCTCTCAACCGAGGCCACGAAGCCTGGACGATCGGCGTCGGTGACCTGGCCTACGACGGCGACGAGAGCATTCGGGCCCGCGCGCGTGCGGCGCCCAAGAATAAATACGGAAGCCATGAGTCGTACCTCGCTGATCTGCAGAACAAGAAGAAGGCGATCAACGAGCGCATCACCGTGGACGAGCTGGACGCCCTGATGCTGAGGAATGTTCCGTCGGATGACGTGATCCAACGCCCCTGGGCGGCCACGATCGCAATCGAGTTTGGGCGACTGGCCATGCGTCGCGGAGTCGTCGTGGTGAACGATCCCAACGGCCTCGCGAAGGCGAACAGCAAGATGTATTTTCAGCTGTTTCCGGCCGAAGTGCGCCCCCACACGTTGATCACCCGAAATCGTGACGACATCAAGGCCTTCGTAAAGGACCAGGGGAAGTGCGTGCTCAAGCCGCTACAGGGATCGGGTGGATCCAGCGTCTTCCTGGTCCGACCAGAGGATATTCCGAACCTCAACCAGATGATCGATGCGGTCAGCCGGGACGGGTACGTCATCGCTCAAGAATACCTGCCGGCCGCGGAGGAGGGCGACACGCGGCTGTTCATCATGAACGGCCGCCCATTGCAAGTTAAGGGAAGGTACGCGGCGTTCCGTCGGGTGCGCTCCGGCGGCGACATGCGCTCGAACATCCACGCGGGCGGCAAGCTCCGTGAAGCCGAGATTGACGCCGCGGCGCTGCGCATCGCTGAGATCGTGCGGCCCAAGCTGGTCCAGGACGGGATGTTCCTGGTCGGACTCGACATCGTGGGCGACAAGCTGATGGAGATCAACGTGTTCAGCCCCGGGGGACTGGGCAGCGCGCAGAAGTTCACCAACATCAACTTTGCACGCTACGTTATCGACGCCATCGACCGCAAGGTGCAGTACCTGAACTACTACGGAGGCAACTTCGGCAATGTCGAACTCAGCACGCTGTGAACCGCCGTCGGCTGCTATCCGAGGATGAGCCATGGGCAGAAAGAGCGGCGAGAGCAAGACGGTCCGGTCAGACGCCGATCTGGCGCGGGTGATTGTGAAAGTTGCGCGCGCCGTTGGCCCCGACCGAGTGATCTGCGGGACCGAAACGGGGGCGCTTTACCGGCGCGTGCGGGATAACGCCGCCGACCTTTCCGTGATTGCCGCCACGCCCAATGCTGATACGCATGCTAAGCTGACTCGGGAGGGAGTTGACACGTTGCGACTATCGCTGCGCGTCGCGAACAAGTACCGGCAGGCGCAACATTCGGTTTCAACCGCGTTACAAGCGGGGAAAGTCGCAGTCGGCGATATTGTCGTGTGCGCCGTCGGACACGATCTCTGTCAGGGCGGCGGCGACCTCGTCCTGGTCACCGACGTCGAGGTCGACGTTGCACAAATAGCTCTTTCAGAGATGGTCAAGTTGACGAACGGCATTCGGCCCAGCGTGATGGAGGTCGCGGTGCATGTCGCGTGCAAGATCGGTCTGGTCGCGCGGAGGGGAAAACGCGTCGGCGCCCTCCTGACGATTGGGGATTCGGATAAGGTAATTGAGGACTCGCGGCAGATGGTCTTAAATCCGTTCCTCGGGCATAAAGACCAAGATCGAATGCTCACGAACCCCAAGATCCATGACATGCTGATCGAATTGGCCAAGCTTGACGGGGCGTTCATACTCCGTGGAGATGGATATATCCGAACGGCTGCGGCGTATCTGGCGACGCCTGAAATCGCGGTTGACATGCCCGCCGGTCTGGGCGCGCGTCACATTGCCGCCGCGGCCACCACCGCCCGCAGTAACGCAACCGCCGTAGTCGTGTCCGCGACGGACGGATTCGTCCGGGTGTTCTCCGGCGGCAAGTTGGTGCTGCAAATGGATCCGGAGGCGCCTTTCGGGCCGATTCAATCACCAGGATCGTGAGTGTCCGGACAGCGCCGCGTGCTGAGGTTGCCGTTATTCCTCGGGCTGCGTGAGATCGGCTTCGTGACCAACGACATGTACATGACGGCGGGGCAATTCCAACTTGGAGCGGCCTTTTCGGCTGTCGCCGCGATCATCATCGGTCAGGAAGATCTCATACGGATCCCGATTTGACTTCGCGCCATGCCTTGCGTTGGCGCGGCAGCGTTGCTGGTATCCTACGGCCGACTCGGAGGTCGACCGCTACTCTCGCTGGCGCAACCTCTATCTGGAATCCGTATCAGAGGGGTTTTGCCCGCATTGCTTCGTCGGGGATGCGCACCGCTCGGGTCATACCTGACCATGCCGCGCGCGACTGACCCGCTGAACTTCCAGCTCTGCGAAACTGCCGTGGCTACCCGCGGCGGCTGATCATGATAATCCCGCAGTTCGTCTCACGGGCGACACGAAGGGCCAAGTCGCCGAAGACCTTCCTCCGCTGACCGATCCGCCTCAGCCCGAGCACCACCAGTTCAGCAGGCCGATCTGTATCAACTGGCTCTGTTCTCCTTCCACATCTTCCATGGCGCCCGTGTCGCGGAACCGTGCTGGGTCATGATCGAATTCGTGGATCGGGCAGGCTCCTGGATCGAGTACCGCTGCATCGACGAACTGGGCTACCGCACCAAGGGCGACACGAACAAACGCCTGCCCATTGTCACCGGGCAGGTCAAAACCGGCCAGTGGTGGGCGGGTTAGAACCGGCCAGTCGTGTAAGTGATCGTATACATCATTTCGCCTGCCCTTTGCAAGTCTGATTCTTCGGCGCAGGGACTTCCGGCTTCCTCGCGGCGCGGTCCTTCATGCGATAGCTCTTGCCCTTGATCGAGATCACGTCGGCGTTGTGCAGGAAGCGGTCGAGGATCGCGGTGGCAGCCGGGACGTCGCCGATCAGTTTGCCCCAGTCCTCCAGCGGACGATTGCTGGTCATGATCGTCGAACGCAGCTGATAGCGCCGCATGATGATCTCGAACAAGTACTCGCCGGAGCGTTTGGGCAGTTGCTTCATGCCCATGTCGTCGATCGCCAGCAGATCGGGCTTGAGATACTTCAGCAGCACCTTCTCCTGTCCGGCCAGAGCCTCGTCGTGCAGGAAGTCGCGGACCACGTCGAAGATCGAGCGATACAGCACGGTGAAGCCGCTCTTGATCGCCTGGTAACCGAGGGCCTGGACGAGATGGCTTTTGCCCGTTCCCGGCGGTCCCAAAAAGAGGATCGGGCGCGCTTCGCGGATGAAGCGGCCGGTGGCCAGATCATAGATCACCTTCTTCTTGACAGACGGGTTGAACTGCCAGTCGAAGTCCTCCAACGTCTTCGGCTCCCGGAAGGCCGCGGCCTTGATGCGGCGGGCAATCAGGCGTTCGTTCCGCACCGCCAGCTCGTCTTGCAGGATCAGTTCCAGGAACTCGACGTGGTTAAGGCTGTTGCCCTGGGCCTCCTGGAGCCGGACGTCCAACGCCGCGGCCAGGCCGGAGAGGCGCAGCTTGGTCAACGCCGTTTGCAATGCATCATTCATCGGAACACCCCCAGTGCTCTCCGGTCGGGGCGAAAGAAGCCGGGGGTTTGGGGGCAGCGACCCCAAGGGCGGCGCGTAGCCGCGTGAGGTGCTCGTGTCGTGTTCATGCGTGGGTCTCCTCAAATGCGTTGTGCACGAGTTGCCCGTAGTCGGCCAGCGAACGGATCAACGGGTGCTCCTGGATGAACTCGAACTGCTCCTGCTCTGGTGCTTGTCGTTTGAGCAGTTCACGGATGATTCGCAGACGATAGACGCCGTGGGACTGTGCCACACGACAGGCCTGATCGACGGCCGTATCTGTGTGCTTGTTCGTCAGGCTGACCAGTCCCATCAACACGCGCACGCCGGGGATGCCGCGCTGCTGGAGCATGGCTTCGGCCCAGCGGCCGGTGTCGGCGCCGATACTGCGGGCCTTGCGCAGCCACCACGCCGTTCCGCGTTCGATCCCGCCACGCTTCTCTGCGACGATGTGGCGATCGTCGGTGGCGAAGCGTCCCGGCTCGCGCTGGGCGTGGATGGCGATCTGCTGCAGCTCCTTATTGAAGATGCGGACGACGTGTCCGTCCCAGCGCGCCCATACCCGGCGGCCGACATACTCCGGCGGCGCCGAGTAGTACGCCTTGGCGACCTCGACGTGCCCGTCCCGGCTGACGATCCGCTGGGCTTCCTGAAAGCACGGGAAGCGGTCGAGCGGCAGCGGCGACAGTGCCGCCCGTTCGACTTCGGCGAAGACCTTACCGGCCTGCTTCCGCGTCGTGCCGTGGATCCGCGTGTCAGCAACACTCGTCTCCCAGTCCAATAGATGGCGGTTCTGGTCGGACAGACTGGGGAACGTGCGACCCTTGAGGGCGTTATCCTGGGCGTAGCCCACGCCGCGTTCGACCTTGCCCTTGTGCCGCGGCGTTCGCACCTTGGTCGGCAGCACAACCGTGCCGTAGTGTTCGCCGAAGGCCAGGATCTTCGGGTTCAGCTCCGGATCGAACCAGTCAGCTTTGATCACCGCGGCTTTGAGATTGTCGACGACCAGCGTCTTTGGCACGCCGCCGAAGTGATGGAAGGCGTTCTCCATGCAACGGAGAAAATCATCCGTCGTCTGGCGGAAAACGGCCTCGCTGTAGGCCTTGCGAGAATGGCTGAGCACGATGCGGAACAGGTGCGGCCGCCGCCGCTTGCCATCCCGCGTGATCACCGGCGCGGCGGTCCCGAAGTCAACCTGGGCCTCGGCCCCCGGCTCACACTCCATGCGTCGGAAGGGCAATGGCGTGGTGTGCTTGAGCCGCCGGCAGAAACGCTTGACGCTGTCGTAGCCGCCGCCGAAGCCACGCTCGGCCTTCAGATCCTGCCAGATGCGTTGACAGGATAGGCCGTGTTCCAGCGCCGCGAGAATGACTTCCCGGAAGGGCTCACACCGGCTCGCCGGCCCGCTGGACCCGGCGGGCAGGTTTGGCCGGTTTTGACCTGCAGCCGAGCCGGCCTCACACGCCTCGATCCCGTCCGGCCCGCCGGGATCAACAGCCGCGGCGTCGTTCGCCGGGCATGTCTCGGACCCGGTGGGCGGGTTTGGCCGGTTTTGCCACGGCGAGATTGGGGAATCCGGACCGGCTCGCGGCCTGTGCTCCGCGATCCGCAGATAGCGGGCAACGGTCTCGCGATGCACGCCCAGTTCGCGTGCGATCCGCCGCTGCGACCAGCCACGGGCATGTAACGTCTGTATCGAGTGGACCTTGGCCATCTTGAGTA
>CAYSBP010000132.1:0-8397 GCA_964429255.1 uncultured Planctomycetia bacterium | reverse complement strand
CCTGTCGATCTTCAGCGACCTGACGCAGTCGCTCCGGCGCGCCTTCGCGCGCTAGCCCGGCTTATTCATGGGCCACGGCCTCAACCGCCAATCCGCACCGCATTTTTCGGTGAACGGGACGGTGGAGGTGGACGTTACAGGGATGTGAGGTCAGACAGGTTTGGCCTACCGGATGAGCGAAGAGCACGAAATGAACGAGGAACCCGTCGCATCCCAACCAGAATCCGCGCCTGACGTTGCGTCTCCATCCGAGCCGGCGAAGCCCGCTTCTCCCCGCAGGCTCAACCCCGAGGTGCTTGCCAGATGGAACCCACCCAGGCCCGCGATGGACCGGACGCCGATGGTATTGGTGGGTATCTTCGTCTTCCTTGCGTTCATGTTCGGTTACTACATTTACACCTACTGGACTTCCTCCAGGCTGGTCAAGACCGTGGTGGTGAAGCTCAAGCCGGAGATGTATCCGGTGACCAAGCTGCTGAGTGCCGACCACATCCAACTGCTGGATGAGGGCGGCGGCAAGGCGGAGATCGGATACCGTTTCGAGCAGGCAGGTGGCGATCGGCATCGTATGGATCAACTGCTCAAGGATTGGCGTGGTGCGAGAAATGATCTGGACCGTGTCCGTACCACGGGCCGGGAGCACGATCGGATCCAGTGGAGTGAGAAGGGCCTGCCGCTGACCCCGCTGCTGTCGGCGGTCTCCTTCGATGGCGACCTCGAGTTTTCGGTGGACGTTGAGGCTACGAAGCCGGTGCAGATGTGGTTCTTCTTCCACTGCATCTACGACTACGAAGTGACCGGCACGGCGCTGGTGATTTCGCCGGAGGGCGAAGCGCAATTCGTGCGATACCGGCGCGAATTGGCCTTCGACGAGCCACGCGGCATATCGGGGAAGCTGGCGCTGACGCCCGGTGTTCGGCAGACGGTACGTATTGTGCTTCGGGAGTTTCCGTTGCGTGCCGGGTTCCGCTGTGCGGCGTTTGATGGCGGGCGCGAGGTGACGCGGGCCGACTTCGCGCCGGAATGGGGAGAGGACCGGCGTTACCATCCATCGCAGATCGGGCGAAGTCTGGTGGCCGACTTCCGGCATCCACCGCAAGCCGGGTTCCTGGCGGTCATCTCCGATCCGGCGAGTGCCGTGCGCCTGTACCGGATCGACGTGACAGGTACGGTGGCCGAGGCCTGGCGTGCGCAACGAACGCAGACGCGGAAGATCCTCGAGGAACCCTTTAAACCGGCCGATTCCGCGCGCCCCGCCAGCACGCCGGTTCCCCCGTAAGTGACCGTTTGGGTGCGTTTGTCCCTGTGCATTTGGCGTAAAGTGTCTAGAATCTCTGGCCGCAAGGAATACGGTGCGGAAAGGCGGAGGGTGGCTCCGCCGGCGATGCGGACGGGGACGTCCGCATTGCGTACGGAAGACGTCTTGTCTGCCGGATGATTTAGGGAGATGCGCACGCATGTTCGACCGTTTTACCGATCGCGCCCGCAAGGTGATGACGCTGGCCCGGCAGGAAGCCGAACGTCTGAACCACGATTACATCGGGACCGAGCACATCCTTCTGGGACTTGTGAAGGAAGGCTCGGGCGTTGCCGCCAACGTGTTGGAGGCGCTCGACGTGGACCTGGAGAAGGTTCGCATGGAAGTCGAGAAGCTCGTCAAGCCGTCGCCCGACGTGGTGACGATGGGGCAGCTGCCGTTCACCCCGCGCGCCAAGAAGGTCCTCGAGTTCGCGATGGAGGAGGCCCGCGCGCTGGACCACAACTACGTGGGTACAGAGCATCTCCTGTTGGGGCTGTTGCGCGAGCATGAGGGTCTGGCGGCGCAGGTTCTTCAAAATCTGAGTCTGAAGCTCGATGACGTGCGCACCGAGGTGCTGGAGTTCCTGGGTGCCGAGAACAAGGATGCCGCACCGCAGGGGGAAGGGCAGCAACCGCGTGGCGAGCCGTCCGCGCCGCCGCCGCCGCAGAGCGAGAGCAAGACGCCGGCGCTGGACAGTTTCGGGCGCGACCTGACCGAACTGGCGCGCGAGGGCAAGCTGGATCCCGTGATCGGCCGTGCCGCCGAGATCGAGCGCGTGCTGCAGATCCTGGTTCGCCGTACGAAGAACAATCCCGTGCTGATCGGCGAGGCAGGTGTGGGCAAGACGGCGATTGTGGAGGGCTTTGCGCAGAAGGTCATCGTGCATGACGTGCCGGATTTGCTGCGCAACAAGCGGATCGTGGTCCTGGACCTGGCCATGATGGTGGCCGGCACCAAGTACCGCGGTCAGTTTGAGGAGCGCATCAAGGCGGTGATGAACGAGGTCCGCCGCGCGAAGAACGTGATCCTGTTTATCGACGAGTTGCACACCCTGGTCGGCGCCGGCGGCGCGGAGGGGTCGATCGACGCGAGCAACGTGCTCAAGCCCGCGCTCGCTCGCGGCGAAGTGCAGTGCATCGGTGCGACGACGATGGACGAGTACCGCAAGTACATCGAAAAGGACGCTGCGCTGGAGCGGCGATTCCAGACGATCATGGTGAATCCGCCGAGCACGGAAGAGACCATCGAGATCCTGAAGGGCCTGCGCGAGCGTTACGAGGCGCACCACCGCGTACAGATCACGGACGAGGCCATTGCGGAGGCGACCAGCCTGAGCGATCGGTACATTTCCGGACGCTTCCTGCCGGATAAGGCGATCGACGTGATCGACGAAGCTGGTTCGCGCGTCCGCCTGTCCAAAATGACCCGCCCGCCGAACCTGCGCGAGCTGGAACGCGAGATCCAGGATCTGGAGTCCGAGAAGGAATCCGCGGTGGTCGGGCAGGATTTCGAAACGGCGGCGGACTTGCGCGACCGGGCCGAAATCCTCAAGAACCAACTCCGCAAGATTCAGGAGGAGTGGCGCGAGAATTCCCGCGAGGCGGTCGGGACGGTGGACGAGGAGATCGTGCGCGAGGTCGTTAGCAGGATGACCGGCATTCCGCTCAGACGCATGGCCGGCGAAGAGACGCAACGGTTGCTCCGGATGGAGGAGGAGTTGCACAAACGCGTGATCAGCCAGCAGGAGGCGATCAGCGCGATCGCGCGGGCGGTGCGGCGTTCGCGGGCGGGTTTGAAGGATCCCCGGCGGCCGATCGGCAGTTTCCTGTTCCTGGGGCCCACCGGTGTCGGCAAGACGCTGCTGGCGCGTGCGCTGGCGATGTTCCTGTTTGGCAATGAAGAGGCGTTGGTACAGATCGACATGTCGGAGTACATGGAGAAGCACGCCGTCTCGCGTCTGGTGGGTGCGCCGCCCGGCTATGTGGGCTACGAGGAAGGCGGGCAGCTGACCGAGAAGATCCGCCGCCGTCCGTACAGTGTGGTGCTGCTGGACGAGATCGAGAAGGCCCACCCGGACATTTTCAACATCCTGCTGCAGATCATGGAAGAGGGCCGCCTCACGGACAGCTACGGCCGGAACGTGGATTTCCGCAACACGCTCGTCATCATGACCTCCAACGTGGGTGCTCGCGTGATCAAGGACCAGGGGTCGCTGGGTTTCGGCAAGAAGTCCGAGGATGCAACGTATGCGGATCTGAAGCGCAAGCTGAACGAGGAAATGGAGAAGGAGTTCCGGCCGGAGTTCATCAACCGGTTGGACGAGGTGATCGTCTTCCACCCGCTGAATCGGGAAGACATCGGTCAGATCGTGCATCTGGAAGTTGCGGCGGTGGCGCGGCGACTGTACGCGAAGCAGGTCCAGATGGTGATGACGCCGGAGGCCAAGGAGTTTCTGGTCGAGAAGGGCTACAGCCGCGAGTTCGGTGCGCGTCCGATGCGCCGGGCGGTGGAACACTACATCGAGGATCCCCTTTCCGAGGAATTGTTGCGTGGCCTGATCAAGCCCAACACCAAAGTGGACCTGGTCGTATCAGAGAACAAGGAGAAACTGGCCTTCGTTACCGTGGGCGAGTTCGATCCGAAGTTGCCCGTGCCGACGGTGGGTAAGGATGATGTTGGGACCCACGCCGGGACCTCTGTGCTGCCGTCTTCACGATCCGGCCCCAGCCACGGGGGCGGCGCGGGTCGGGCCTCGGGTTAGGTGTCGCAGGCCTATGGCTTGCGAGGCCAGTGCATGAACCTCGACCTGCCCTCCGTACTGCTGATTGCCGTCGGCCTGTCGATGGATGCCTTTGCCGTGGCCGTAGCGAGCAGTATCGCCATGGGCCAGGTGAATCGTCGGCAGCTCTTTCGGTTCAGCTTCCACTTCGGGCTTTTCCAGGCGCTGATGCCGATGATCGGATGGATCATGGGTAGCGTAGCGGCGGAGTTCATCGGGGGGTGGGACCACTGGGTCGCTTTCCTGTTACTGGGTCTGGTCGGCGGCAAGTCGTTCTTGGGTTCGCTGAGGCACACCGAACCGGAGGGCGATCGTGCGCTGAAGGGCGATCCCACCCGCGGCTGGTCGCTGGTGATCTTCTCGGTGGCCACGAGCATCGATGCGCTGGCGGTCGGCATAGCGCTGGCGGCGATGCAGGTGACCATCTGGCTTCCGGCCGCGGTGATTGGCCTGGTGACGGCCAGCCTGACGCTGGTCGGGATGCTGCTGGGCAGCCGGATCGGGACGCGCTTCGGCAAGCGGATCGAACGGTTGGGCGGGCTGATCCTGATTGGGATTGGGGCGAAGATCCTGGTCAGTCATCTTCTGGAAAGCTGAACAGGTCTTGGTGTTGGCCATTGCATGCGGACCCGTCCGGCGGCAGAATGGCGCTATGACTGAACTGCATTCAGAACTCTTGTCGACATTGCGTTTGACGCATGTGCCGGGGGTGGGTCCTGTGACCTATCGCCGGCTGGTGCGCATCTTCGGTTCACCTGCTGCGGCGCTGGCCGCGCCGGCTTCACGTTTACGGGAGGTTCCTGACTTGGACCACCGGGTGATCGAGGGGCTCCCTTCGGCCACTGCGGACGGCTGGGCGGAACGCGAGATCGAGAAGGCGGCCCGGCAAGGCGTGCAGTTGCTCGGGCTGGGCGATCCCCGGTATCCCAAGGGGCTTCTGAATACCTACGATCCGCCGCCGGTGCTGTACGTGAAAGGCGAGTTGCAGGCGACCGATGCGCTGGCCATCGCGATCGTCGGTTCTCGTCGATGCACGCACTATGGTCGCGGTCAGGCGGAGATACTGGCGGGCGGGCTGGCGCGTGCCGGTTTCACCGTGATCAGCGGACTGGCCCGGGGCATCGACACAGCGGCCCACCAGGGAGCGCTGATACCCGAAGACGGCCGAACCATCGCCGTGCTGGGTAACGGGCTGGAGCATTGCTATCCCACGGAAAACCGCCGGTTGCTCGATCGGATCGTGGCCGGTCGCGGGGCGGTCTTCAGCGAGCTGCCGCTCGACACGCCGCCGGCGGCCGAACATTTTCCACGCCGCAACCGGATCATCGCGGGGGTCAGTCTGGGCGTCGTGGTGGTTGAAGGGCAGGAGAGCAGCGGCGCATTGATTACCGCGCGCTATGCGGTGGATATGGACCGGGAGGTCTTCGCCGTGCCGGGCCCCGCGGGAAGTCCCAATACGCGCGGGCCGCATCGGCTCATCAAACAGGGGGCGAAGCTGGTGGAGGACGTTGAGGATATTCTCGACGAAGTTCGCGAAATTTCCGCATCACTGGTGCGGTTACCTCGTCCCGACGAGCGCCTGCGCAGGCCCAAACCACGCAAGACCGTTACCGAGGACGAAGCGCCTTTGCTGGAGGCGACCGGGGTCGCGCCCGAGCCCGATGACCGGCCGGTCTTGGCTGATCTGCGCGCCTTGCGGCTGAATCCGCGGGAAGCACAAGTCTACGCGCTCCTGGACGCCGTGGAGTCGCGCGGGATCGATCACCTGATTGCGAAGAGCGGCCTCCTGGCGCGCGAGGTCCTCGCAACCCTCATGGTGCTGGAGGTTCGCCGCCTCTGCCGCCAGCTGCCGGGAAAACGGTTCGTGAAGGCGTGAACGCAAAGGAGGCGTGCGTTTTGACGCACGCCTCCTCGTTTTGTGTGCGGGACTCGCTACTGGGTCGCGTCTTTCTTGGGCGCTTCTTTCGGCTCGGTGGCCGGCGGCGCTTCGCCTGGAGGCATCATGGCCAGCAGCTCCTGATTGGTCTTCAGGTTCTGCTGGTTCTCGCCCATGCTCTGCTGGAGCAACTTGCCGATCTTCTGCTGGGTCATCTGCTGGCGAATGACCGGCCGGAACTCCTCGTCCTTGCGCAGCTCGGTAAGTTTGATGATGTGGAAGCCAAACTGGGTCTCGACGACATCGGAGCAGGCGCCGACTTCGGGCAATTTGTAGAGGGCCTCCGCAAAGGCGTCGACCATCTGTCCTTCGCCTTTGCGCGGGCTGAAGTCCAGATCGCCGCCTCCGCTCTTGCCTGAAGGACAGTCGCTGCTCTCGCGGGCCAGTTGCGCAAAATCGAACTTCGGATCGGCGTTCACCTTAGCCAGCACATCCATGGCGAGTTTCTTGGCTTCTTCTTTGCTCCGAGTGGCCGTCATGTTCGGCACGCCCTGGTAGGTGTAGAGCACGTGCGAACAGCGCCGGAGTTTAAGGCTGGCGGAGCGCTGCTCGAAGGCCTTGTTGACTTCGTCCTCGGCGACGTCTTTCGAAAAAACCTGCTCAAGGGTCATATGGGCATTCGTGACGAGGCGAAACTCATCAAGCGATAGGCAGCCCTTGCTCATAGCGAACTCGCTCATGCTGACCTTGTTGGTTTTCAGCGTCTCCTCCAGCTGCGCCATGCGTTGGTCCACGGCGTCCTTGGGCAGTTCGGCCGGATGTTCCTTGGCCAGTTTCTGGATCAATGCGATACCCAGTCGGGCCTTGGCGAGTTGTTGGCGCAGCATCGCCCGATCCTGCGGCGTGGGGTTGATCGAGGCATCGGTCTTCTTGAGCGTATCGAGGATGCTCTTCTCGAGCGCCCAGACATCCTTGGCGAGGATCTTGATGTCGCCCGCTTCCATCACCACGGTTTCTGCGGCCTCGACCGGAGCCACCTTGATGATCTCCTCCGGTGCACCTGCGGGTTCAGCGGCGATGAGTTGACAGGCAAAAAAACATACCGCAGCCCCTGTCAGGCTGGCCAACTGACCGATCTTCATGGGAGATCTCCTTGGTGATCGCGTAACGCAAAACCCATGCTACTGCTTGCCGCGCAGACGGCAAGGTCGTTCGAAGAAGTATACGGACGGGCCGTTTCTTCAACCGTCCGCCTGCTGGCAGACACGGGCATCCTCGCCGGAATTGCACTACGAAATGACGGACGGCCTGATAATCTTCTTCAGCCCTTTTTAAAGATGGTGACCTCACGTTCTACCGGGGTGTTAACTGTTTGTAACGTCTGACGTTACCGGTGGCGGGGTGAGGGATCGAACCGATGTCCGGGCCGGAGGATACCTGCATGTTACCTGTCAGAATTGGGATCTGTTCGTTGCTTGGTTTATGGGTGGCCGGGGGCTTCACGCCATGGCATTTGGCAGCGGGCGAGACGGGCCCGATGCTCCCATCTGAAGAGGACCTTCACCCGGTGGCTGTGGGCGAGCGACCGCATGTGCGGTATTGGCTGCGTGATCCGGCGAGCCCCGAAGAGCTTCCGCCGCAGTCGGTTGTGCCCGTCGCGCCCATCCCGGTCGCGGTGGAATCGACGGTCGCGTCGAAGACCATCGAGGACCGTCGGGCCAACATGCAGGAACTCTTCGACCAGATGCTGAAGCGGGCCAAGAATGCGTTCAAGACGAAGGACTATGGACGCTGCATTTCGATTTGCCGGAACGTCCTGACGGCCGACTCGCGGCACAAAGGTGCGGCGGACCTGATGGCACAGGCACGTCTGGGCGAAGTGGCCGCCGACCGGCGAATGACCGAACTGGCCGGCGTACAAAAGGGAGAGGAGATGCTGCTGGAAGCCCAACAGCATGCCATACGTCCGCCGGTCCGCGTTCCGGAGGAGCGCCCCTACTGGGCGCGCCGCAGCGACGAGCCGGTGACGCAACGCCGAATCGACATGAAGAAGGTTCTGGAAGAGCCGATCACGGTGGATTTCGTGCAGGCCGACCTGGAATGGGTTTTGAACACGCTCTTCATCATCACGGGCGTAAACATCATCGCCGATCCGGCCGCGCTGGAAGGGAAGGCCTTGACGCTGCACGTCGAAAAGGTGCCGCTGAAGGAGGTGCTTGAGTTCATTGTCCGCAACAACGACGGCATCCAGTACTCGGTGACCGACCAGGCGCTCTGGATCACCGCCACGTCGGCGGCGGATTTGAAGAAGATCATGTACCCGAAGGTCTACCCGATTCACCATGGTCTGGTCAGCGCGCAGGCGGCTTCGGGGATGAGCAGTGGCGTGGGCGGGGTGGGGGGCGTCGGGCGTTCGAATCAGACCGGCCGCGCCGGCAGCGG
>CAYSBP010000131.1:0-8616 GCA_964429255.1 uncultured Planctomycetia bacterium | reverse complement strand
AGCTGCCGGTCGATCTCCCACGCGTTGCAGGCGTCGATCTTCTCCTGCACGGAGGCTTGCTCTTCGAGGACCTTCTCCATCTTCTCGGGCGAGAGGTCGGTGCCCAGTTGCTCGTTAATCTCGTCAAAACGCTTGAGCAGCGCTTTGGTCGGTGCGACGGCCTCTTCGACATTCTCAAGGACATTCTTGCCAGGTGTGAGTTGCGGTTCCTGCGGCACGAAGCCGATGGTGGCGCCGGCTGCGGGGGCGGCCTCGCCGTCGAACTCGGTATCCACGCCGGCCATGATGCGCAGGATGGTGGACTTGCCCGCGCCGTTGATGCCCAGCACGCCGATCTTGGCGCCAGGGAGGAAGGAGAGCCAGATGTCCTTCAACACGGCCTTCTTGTCGTAGTACTTGGTCAAGCCACGCATGGTGAAGATGAATTGGGCCATGTAAAGACGCTCCGTACGGTGAATGGGGTGTTCGGGCAAACAGGCGGAGTATGGAGCGACGGCGAAGCGTGGGCAATTGCCGATTTCGGAACGGTGCACCCAACGCTTCTCTGATCCGACCTTCTTGAAGTTGCGCCGACCGTCCGAAACGGATAAGAACTAAGGTCCGGGTCTTGTACGCACCTTGGGCGCCAGGCAACGGATGGAGCAGCGCTTTTCTGATGGCGACATCGATTACCTCGCATGACGCCAAAGTCGCACAATTGGCCGTAAAATACAACCTGTCGACTAAAGAACAGGTGCGTGCCTCTGTGCATCTCTATCGGCGTTACGAAGCTGCGGGTGGCGAGGTACCCTCGCTGGCGCGGATTCTGGTGCAGAAGGGCGTCCTGACCCGGGAATTGGCGGAGATGCTGCTGCGCCACGTCATTCGCGGTGAGCCGTTGCCCGACCCACTGGTCATCACGGCCTCATCCATCGATTCGGGCATCAAGGCACAACTGGCTCCATCGCCGCAACCGGTCCCGACGAAAGCAGCGCAAGTGTCCCAGGTCGATCGCGAGCGGCAGCTGATGATCAGTGGCCTGGGCGCCACCGTGTTGCGCTTCGAGATCAAGGGCTACACGATCCTCAGCGTCATCGGCGAAGGGTCCATGGGGACGGTCTACAAGGCACACCAGGTCTCGATGGACCGCATCGTCGCGCTGAAAGTGCTGATGCAATCCAAGAATCAGACCTTCGTCGAGCAGTTCCTGACGGAAGCGCGAAACGCGGGGCGCCTGAATCACCCCAACCTGATCCGCGTCCACGAGGTCGGCCGTTCCGGCGACCTGTATTACTACTCGATGGAGTTGGTGGACGGCCTGCCGCTGAGCGAACTGATGGACGAGTTCGAGGGCGGCCGCCTGGACCCGAAGCGCGCTGTGAACATCTTCCAGCAGATCGCCGCGGCCCTCGACCACGGTTCGCGTCTCGGCATCATCCACCGCGAGATCCGGCCCAATGCGATCATGATCACGGAAGGCGACCGGGCCAAACTCGACGGGTTGGGCCTGGTGAAGGACGAAGTCACCCGGTTCCTGATGGGTGAGCATGCGCACTACGTCTCGCCCGAACAAGTCAAGGGTCTCGACCCCGACACGCGCTCGGACATCTACAGCCTCGGATGCTGCCTCTTCCATGCCATGGCGGGCGAGCCGCCGTTCATGGGTAAAAGCCCCAGGGATGTGCTGGCCCAACGCCTGATGGAAGAACCGAAGAACCTGCTCGAGGTCAACCCCTCCGTTCCGCACGACCTGGCGGCCATCTGTCGGAAGATGATGGACCCCGATCCCGGCGCGCGCTTCTCCACGCCGGGCGAGTTGGTTGAGGCGATCAAACGAGTCCGCTTCGCACCGCCCCCACGTCCCGGGACCGTACGAAGCCGTCCGCCGATAGCGACCACAGGGCACCGCGGGCGCATCGCTCGACGCCGGCGCCGCTTCCGCCGCTAACCCGGACCATTCAGCACGGAGTACACATAATGCCGCGGTACGTGGTGAAGATTCTGATGGACCTGGAGGCGCGCGACGATCTGGAAGCACGCCAGCGCGCCTCGACGATGGTCTCCCGGTTGCAGGTCTCGCTGGAGGGTGTGCGCGAGATCGTCCTGCAATCGCCTTCGGACCACAAGTCCATTCGGATGAACGTGGACGGCTCGTTCCAAGGGCAATGGAACCGCGGCGGTCGCGGTGAGTTCCCCGGTAAAGTGGACGCCTGAAGTCCGTGTCGAAACATTCCGCTCCCGACGCCGCACCCCTCCCGCAACCGGAGGCCGCGACCCCCGACGGCTGGACGGGCCGTCGACACCTGTGGGCCTCGGCCGGACTGCTGCTGCTCTACCTCTTCTTCGCGACCCACCATCTTCTCCGCGTGCCCCTGCTGGACCCGGACGAACCACGTTACGCCACCGCCGCGCGCACCATGGCCGAAGGCGGTTCATGGCTGATGCCCGAGTTCAACGATGCACCGCGCTACAACAAGCCGCCGCTTTTCTACTGGCTCGTCGCAAGCAGCTTCAAGCTGCTCGGGCCCAGCGAAGTCTCGGCGCGCGTGCCATCCATCCTGATGGGCCTGCTGATGCTGGTGCTGACGGTGTGCGCGGGGCGCAGGCTCTACGATCCGGCCACGGCGTATATCGCCGGCCTGATCCTCTGCACCTCGCCGCTCTTCATGGCCCTGAGTCGCACCTGCGTCATCGATCAGACGCTCTCCACGATCCTCGTGGCGGGGCTCTTCCTCTTCCTGTTGCGTCTAGCGGGACGGCTGGCGTGGGATCCGTTGTTGCCGATCGGCGCGCTGATGGGATTGGCCTTCATGGCCAAAGGGCCTGCGGCAGCGCTGATCCTGATCGTACCATTGGTCTTCGTGCTGCTCTTTGCCCGAACACCGTTCCTGCGCAGTCCTGGCGTGCTGTGGGCGGGGATGTGGCTGATCGTGGCGCTGGCCGGACTGGCCTGGCTGGCCGTGCAGAAAGGGATGGGCACGCTCAACGCGAAGATGCCGCCCTGGGCGATGGCGGGCGTGGTGATGGCGGCGGCCTCGGTGCTCCACTACGGATTGCGGAAACTCTTCGCTTTCCCGACGTGGCTGCTGGCGCTGGTCCTGGCGTTGGGCCTCAGTGCATGGTGGTATCTGGCGCTGTGGGGGCACATCGGCAGTGCCAGGTTCGTCGACCTGCTGCGCTTCGAAATCCTGGGCCGCCTGAGCGGCGATGTTCACG
Source organism: uncultured Planctomycetia bacterium (assembly GCA_964429255.1). GTDB lineage: Bacteria > Planctomycetota > SZUA-567 > H5-PLA8 > H5-PLA8 > CAYSBP01. The sequence goes on along the minus strand of CAYSBP010000131.1, from coordinate 5,421 downwards.
ATGAACCGCACGTGTTTTATCTGTACATCTTCCCCGCGGTCTTCTTCCCGTGGTCCATCGCGCTGGTCTCCGCGGTGGGTTGCGCCTGGCGGAGCGTGAACGTTCCGCTGCCGCTTGCAGCCGACACCGAACCGCGGACGGTGGACGCGCGCCGCAAGGTCTCGGATGCGTTCCTGCTCGCATGGCTGGTCGCCGTGGTGCTCTTCTTCTCGGTGCCGGTGGCCAAGCTGGCTACGTATGTGTTGCCGGCGTTTCCCGCCGCGGCGCTGTTGACGGCCCGCTTCCTGGTTCGATTGCGCAGTGACAAAGAACCCGTCTCACGCGGCTGGGTCGTGCTGACCTCGCTGCTGGGTGGCCTCATCCTCCTGGGGCTGGCCTCGATCTCCCTGTTCGAGAAACACTTCAAGCGGGATGCGCAGGAGACCCTCCAGAACCTGCCGGTGCCGCTCTGGGTGCTAGGGCTGGCGGTGGGTCTGATGACCGGCGTGCCCTGGATCGTGACGGGTGTGACGCGGCGCAGCCGGGTGGTGCTGGTCGCGCTGCCGGCCTTTATCCTGCTGCTGGTGGCGGTGGCCGTGCCCTTGGTGTTCGATCGTTCCGAATTCCTGAACACGTCGCGCAACCTGTCGGCGGTGCCCGAGGTCCAGGCGTATGCGCGCAAGGCCAACGCGGTCTACTCCATCGGATGGCCCGAGGAGAGCCTGGTCTGGTACACGCGGCGCGGGGTGCACGGAGTGTTGAAGAAGGACCGCGATCCGAAGGAGACGCGGACCGAGTCGCTGCAGAAGGCGCTGGACGAGCACCCGCCCGGGACGGTGCTGCTCTTTGCGCACCGGGCGAAGTTTCAGGCCTGGTTCAAGCCTGAAAACCTGGTCCGCGTCCGCGAGATCGCGGGAAACCCGCGTGTGGCTGTGCTGGTGAACGAAGACGCAGGAAAGTAACCGGGGTGCGGGACACGTTGGGCGGAGTGTTTTCCCCCTCTTCGAAGGGGACCCGTCTCCGTCGCCCGCCAAAAGTATCCAGCACCCAAGACCGGCTATCCCCGCTCCACGCGTCTACTCCCTCTTCCCCCCCAAGGCGCGGTCCAGGCCGCCGAAGGACCGATCCACCGCGTCCTTGGCCTCCTTGAGCTCCGACCGCTCCTGCGCCGTGATCTCCTTGACGGGCAGATACGCGATCGAAGCAGCCCTGGCTGCCTGAAGCTCCCGCAACACGCCCACCACTTGGAGCGCAGGGATGGCAGGGTCGGCCTGCACACTCACCGTGGCATTGGGAAGCTGCCCCACCAGACCCTTCAACAGCTCCGCCGTACAGTTCATCTTCCGCCCGCTGTTCTCGGTCTGCGCCACGCCCTGTCCGGCAAAGAGCGGCAACTCGACCACGTTCCCAGCCTTCGGATCGCCCCCCGGCAGCGCGAGGGCCACGACCTTTTGGTCCGGCAGTTCGACCGTGGCCTGTTCCACGCCCAGCGCCGAGGCGGCCATCAGCAGACATTTCAATCCGCCCCACGGCGTCTGCTCGTCCGCGAGCGCAACCGTCAGGGTCACACCGGAACGCACACCCTTCGCGTCGGCCGGCGGGAGCGCCGTCTTCAGCAACTCGCCAACCGTCCGCCAGTTCTTCTCGGGTGTTGCCCACTGGGCCGCGCCCATCCTCGTTTCCTGCTGGTTGATCAGCAGTGTCTGGACGCGAAAGGCCGTGGGCACCGAAACGCCTTCGGCCGCCAACAGATGTCCTGCAACCATCGTCACGCAGCAGAGAATGAATCGCATCGCTCGATCCTCCAGTCCGGTGAGCCGCCGAACGGCAGCGCCACAGACAGCCCGCCTTCGGAAATCCTTGCCGCTGTCCATCCCAGCACAATCAGCGGTCAGAAGTCAGCGGTCAGCCCCTCATCCCTCGTTTGCTCCGCATCCGCATTCGCAACAACGCTTCGGCGGGACAGGCACGGAGGCTTTCTCCTGCCCGGGCCCACCCGGTGGAGAAGTCATGGACGTGCCCCGCACCTTATCTCCCGCGACACAGAGGACTGTTCCCCACAGCAGAAGGCTCAGCACCAGCCCCAACCCCAGGGGCGCCTGGTCCACTCCGCTCACCCCCTGGCGGCCCGGCCACAGCGGCGGGAAACTGATGAAGCTCGGACCCATCCAGAGTTGGTAGGTGTGCGTCGTCTTGGTCAGGTTGAATCCGGCCTCATTCGCGCACCAGTAGGCCGTGAGCCCCATGACGGGGCTCAGGCAGGCCACCGTCTGCGTGCCGGCGTTGTAGAGCGCCACGCCGCGCTCGCCCCGGCTTTGCAGTGCGTGCAACGGCGCCTTCGTCCAGAGCAGGGCTGTGATGCTCAGTGCCAGTAGCACTGCCAATACAGCACGTAACACGCCTGAAGAGTGGCCCCGCAGCACGCACAGCAGTGCATGCGCACCGCACAGCGCGGCCGCATAGGAACAAGCCAGGGCCGTCAGGGCCAGGACCGAGCTGAACGGCAATCCGCTTCCGGGCGCCAGCCAGATCCCCAGAAAGCCCACGAGGGTCAGGTCCACCGTCCGCAACCAGGCGCAGACGTGGCTCCAGTTCCCTTCGACCGTGCGTCCGTCGGGCAGCAGGGAGAAATAGAGGCAGAGCAGGCCCAAGAGCACGGCATACGAGGCGGCCACGGCGGCCGGCGAGGCGACCGGAGTCGCCCCCGGAAGGGGTTCGGCCATCTGGAGCGGCACGGATAGCAGCCAAGTCAACAGGAAACTGCCGGCGAAGGCGATGCCGAGGAGCAGCAGGAATCGTCGTGCGAGGATCGCATCCCGCACTTCGCCGCCCAGTGTGTGAAGCGCCATACGCCTGTTGGTCCGGGCTTGTGCAATCATTCGTTCTCTTCGCGCACCGAAGGAACTGTTTCTTGGGGTGCCGGCGGCCCGTCGTCAGGCTTGGGATCCGCGGCAGGTTTCACGCGTGCCCGCTCGCCTTTGTCATGCAGATCCTCCGCCGTCAATGCGTCGCCGGTCCACGGTTCGAGCACCAGCCAGCAGGTTGTTCCCCGGTTGGGAACAATTCGCCGGTTGACGCAATAAAACCCCCATCGATCACCGCCGACATTGGCTTCCTCGGCCGCATCCAAGGGTGTGTTCAGGATCGCATCGGGATCGACCATGATCGCCGCGATGGACTTTTCGAGTTCCGCGCGCAGGAACTTCTTCCCGTCCTCTGTCGTGTCCCATCGCGAACCGGTGAAGGCCCAGGGGCAGCGCTTCATCGCGCGGTCAGTTGTGTTGTTCCAGGCGAACTCCTCGATGGGCAACCGCACCATCTGCTTGCGCTGCCCTTCCGGTGTGTGGAAGGTCATCTCGAATTCGACCGAGAGCATCACGCCGCCGCCCTTGGGCAGGTTCACTTTGCCGTTCTTGCGCACCTCGCCGACATACTCGTACCCGCAGAGGAGCATGGCGAGACAGAGGTTGGTCGGAGAGGGATGGACGGCCAGGAGGGTCTCGTGCAGTTTGGCGTTCTCGCCCTTGCCGACGATCATGTACTCCAACGGGCCCTGTTCGAGGGCAAACTCGCCGCGGACCAGGATCAGCTTGGAGGACTTGTCGATCAGGAGCGCATCGAGTCCGGGCTGCTTCTTCTCGACATTTTCACCGAAACGCTTGAGCCCTTCGCGCTGCACGGGCTTCAACCCGAATTGGGCCACTACCGCTTCGGTCAGGATGCTCTTTACCAGTTCCTGACGACCGTCTTTCTCGCCCCCCAGCGCCTTGATCAGTGCCGGTTCGCCGGCCGGGCCCATCATCCGTAGTTCCTTGAAGGCCGCACCGCGCTGCGCGGCGTCCGTGCTGGCTAGACCGGCGACCAGGGCGAAGGGCCGTGTTGTCTTGAGCGCTTCCGCCAACGCCGCGTCCGCTTCCTTCGCCAACCCGTCCAGCACCGCCACTGACTCCGGTCGCGCGAGCACACACAAGGCCCTCAGCGCCTCCACGCGCAACGCCGCCGCCTGTTTCGTATCCGCGGCGCATCGCTCGATCTCGGGCACCAGGTCCAATAACTCGCCCGCCGCGGCCGCCTTGATGAGCATCCCCCAGTCTTCCACCGCAGTGTTCTTCGCGGCCAGACGCCAGTGGTTCAGCAGCAACTGCATCCGCTCGGGATAGTTGACCCGCCAGAGGTACTCCGAACAGATCTCTGCCAGCACCAGCAGCGCTGTGTTGCGAATGAAAGGCTGGTCGGAGCCAGCCTTCTTGAACAGCGCGTCGCGGGTCTTCCTGTCGAGCGCCGGATAGTTGCGGTGGATCAGACCCAGCATGTTCACCGCGACCGCCCGGTACTCGGGGGACTGCACTTCCGAATCGGCCAGGAAATCGACGTCGTCGAAGAGCCAGTTGATGCTCCAGTCGGCCAGCACCTTGATCGCCGCTTCACGCAACACGACGGGTTTGTCCAACTGATAGATGAACCAGCGCAGCGCGTTGGCGCACTCGGCATCACGCCGGCCTTCCATCAGTTTCGTCATCTCCCCCTGGCAGGCTTCGAGCTTCCCGGCCGGATCGGCTGAAAGGGTGTTCTGAAGCTCCGGTGGCACCGAGTCGGGCTTAGCTACCGGGCAACCCACGTCCGGTTGCTCCCCGCTCAGGACTCGAGCGACCAGCAAGAAGGCCACCCACACCCATGCACTCTTCATGTCTCGTTCTCACCCCTAATGGAGGCCGACCCGTTGCGCAGGGCTGACGCTCCCGTCTGCCAAACCGTCGCCGCTCGGCCTACATGAGAATCCCGGACCAGAGGCCCCAATTCTCGAGTCAATATAGCACGTGTAACCTGTTGTCTACAAACGGGAAACATGATCGTTGGCGTGAGGTCCCTTGGAGCCCCGGCCGTGATGTACAGCCGTGCTCCATGTGCTGTCGGTTTGCTGTGCAACCTGACAGGAGGAGAGGATGGGTATTGACAGGATTCGGTGGTATGTGCGGCTACTGTTCGGGAGCGGCAGACTCTTCGGCCTTGGCTTCCACAGGCTTGGGCGCCGGGTGACGTTTGATCTCTTTCACCACAAAGCGCTGCGCCTTCTTGAGCAACCTGATGGCCTGGCGGTACTTGGGATCGTACCGGTTGAACTTGCCGTCCTTTGTGGCCTTGGCGCGGGCCTTGGCGACCACCTCTTTCCGCTTGGCGACCTGCGGCAGCAGCGGGGCGACTTCGGGGACATCCTGCGGTTTGGGCAGTTTGGTCTTTTTTTGGTTCTTTGGCATCGTCCTTCACTCCTGTAAGTGCAACTCGAAAGGAGGACCGTACATATCGGCGGCGGGGGGCGTCGTCAAACGGAGATTCGTGCGGGTTCGGGTTGAGGGGTTCCCGGGTGCACGACCGGTGCTGCGGACCTCAAAAATGGTGCCATGGATACGCACCCAGATCATCGAGCCGAAAATGTGCAACCTA
>CAYSBP010000130.1:6563-8696 GCA_964429255.1 uncultured Planctomycetia bacterium | reverse complement strand
CATCGTCATTCTCCGTGATCCGCATGACTCTGTCCCCTCCTTATCCCTCGAGACAAAAGCTATCTCCGTCTCTTCTCCACGTACCGACACGACCTTGAGAGACGGCTAGAGCGCCGTGCTCATTACACGGCACTGGAGGATCGTACTCGGTCTTGATCGTGAATCGTCCCCTTTTGAACAGTCGGATGTCGTCGCGCCTGCCGCCAGCGTCCGAAAGGAACCTGTGCAGCAGGTTGAATCTTGATGTCGTCCACGACTCCCACGCCAGCATGGGGAGCGCGATGAACAGAGCCAGCGTGCCGTAGTCGGCTAAAACGCCAACCCACGCATACGGTTTGGTTTGCTCGAATCCGAGCAAGCCCAGAACGAGGAGCAACGCTCCAAAAAGCGGTACGGGAGAGACGTTCCGGTGCGATCGGTGGGACGCGCAGATCGAGTACCAGTTCATGGCGGCAATGTAACCGCCAAGCACGAGGGATGTTCCTGCAATTATCTGGATCATCATCTTTCGGGCCAACGAGTTATTCTACACAAATCTCCATTTGACGGCGGATGCGTTCCGAGAACAGGATGCTACCGCCAGCCAAGGCATGCCGTCAAGGGGTCTCGTGCGATATAGTGACGCGACGCGAAGGATCAATTACCATTACACGGGAATTCCGATGTTAAGGCGAAGTGACACCCCAACCCGCGCTCACTTCGCCGGTTTGAAAAGCGTGATCGTCACTTCGACGGCGCCTTGGGTCACGTCGTAGAACCCGTCGCGGTTCTGCTGAAAACGCAACGTGCCGGTCTCAGGCATGACAAACTCCAGTGGCGGCCCCTCGCAGCCCCAGCGCCAGCCCTTCTTCTCGATCTCGCTGAACTCCGCCGTCTTGACGCTGTTCTTCTCGCTGATGAAGACGATCAGTTTGGCGATCCCGTATGCGTTCTCCGGGCCCTCGAAGGCGCGGAACCTCTTCAGCGTGTTCGTGCCGTCTTCGCGCATTCCGTTCGGACCGACCCAGCTTCCACCAGGTCCCGAGAACCACGTCCCCGTCGCCTCGATGCGGACCTTCGTTCCCTTTTCGACCTGAAGGAAGCTCTTGAGCGTCTTCGTCGCCTCCTCGTAAAGCTCCTTGTCGAGGTTGGTGCCGATCCGGATCAGCCGGCCGTTCTTGTCGAGCGGGATGCCCTGGCTCGGCCGGTTCGCATAGACGGCAAACGTCCCGATGACGATCGGCGGACCGAACGCAGTTTCAGCGGGCCGTGCCGGGGGGGCCGGTTTCGCCGGTTCCACGTTGGTCACCGGGGGCGGCGGAGGGGGAGGCGCCGGGCGCTCGCGTGCCAGGGCCAGGGCCTTCGTCGCGGCGGCGTCCCCGGGTTGCTCCCGGAGCGCGCGCAGGAAGGCTGCCTCGGCACCCAGGCGGTCCGAGGCGGTCAGGCGCTCGCGGCCTTCGCTCATTGCCGCGCCATAGCGTATCCCGGCGGCCAGTTGCGTCGCCACGGCGTCGCCCGGCTTGACTTCAAGCGCCCGTTGGCAGGCCACCAGTGCTTCGGCCCATTTCTGCTGGGCGCGTGATGCTTCGGCTTCCGCTAACGCCTGGCGGAAGGACTCGTCTCGCGCGCCGGCACGGCACGCCTTGATGCCCTTGTCCGCAGCCTCGTCGCCGGGCCGCAGTTCCAGCGCTCTGCCAAAAGACCGCTCGGCTTCCGTCCAGGCCTTTCTCTCTGCGGCTGCGCGCCCCGCGTCCATTTCTGTTTGATAGCGCTGCTTCAGCCTCACCTCGCGGGAGGACTGCAGACCCTTTTCCGCCTCGTTGGTTCCTGCAACGTCCGGTGCCAGCTTGACCGCGGCATCGAAGGCCTTTTCCGCCGCGACGCAGTCGCCTTCCGTCAGAGCGCGCTCACCGGACTTGATCTGTGCCGCGAAGTCCTCTCGCCGCTTCCGCACGGCGACGACCTCCTGCAGAAGCGCCTCGGCGGCCGCTTGGTCGGGGTGCGCCAGTTCACCCAGTCCTTTCAGTGCGGCGGCGATCCGTTCTTCCGCGCCCTTCCAGTCCTGCAATTCCGCAGCCTGTCTGCCCGCATTCCATTCCTGGGTGAACGTGGCCAGAGCTGCCGCCTCCTGCTCCTTCCAGGCCGCCTCTTCCT
>CAYSBP010000130.1:0-6463 GCA_964429255.1 uncultured Planctomycetia bacterium | reverse complement strand
TGGGTGAACGTGGCCAGAGCTGCCGCCTCCTGCTCCTTCCAGGCCGCCTCTTCCTTTGCCGCCGCGAACGCCTGGTCGGACTCGCCAGGTTGGGATGGCGGCGACACGGGCTTCGCCGGTTCCGTGGTCTTTACGGCAACGACGGGTGGGTGGTCCTTCCGGCTTCCGGAGCCGCTCTCCAAGCCGGTACGGGACCAGAGGAAGAAGCCGCCAAGTGCCAGGATTGCGATGATCGCCACGGCCGCAATGTAGCGTCCCGCGTGCGAAGCGGCCGGCGGCCGAGGTTGCGGTGTCGTCGCCGGCGCCACCGTGGAGGCTGCCGCCGCGAAAGGAACTGGCGGCGGCGGTGGAGCAAACCGGAGCGTCGGTTCCTCTCCGGGCGTGAGCGCTGGGCCGGGATCCACAAGAGCCGCGCGGACGCTTCGGAGGGCCTCCGCCAAAGCCGAACCGTTCGGGTAGCGCTGCGCCGGGTCCTTCTGAAGACACCGGTCCACGATCATGGCCAGTGCGGGCGAGACGTCCAGGCGCAGTTCCGGCAGCGGCCGGTGCGGCTTCTGGACGGTATCGGTCAGGACTTGGAAGGCAGACGAACCGATGAAGGGGGCTTGGCCTGCGAGCAATGCATAGAGCGATGCGCCGAGACCGAAGACATCCGAAGGCGCTTCCGCCGTCTTCGCATCGCGCGCCTGTTCCGGCGCCATGTAACCGGGCGTGCCCATGTGAGCCTGTGTGCCGGTAAGCGACTGGCCTTGCGACTCGCCGCGCGCCAGGCCCAGGTCGGCCAGTTTCGAATCGCTGAAAAGCCATCGCCCGTCGTCACTGCGGGGTACCAGGATGTTCTCGGGCTTCACGTCCCGGTGGACGATGCCCTTGGCGTGCGCGGCCCTGAGTCCCTCCGCTGCGGCAAGACAGATGTCGAGTGCGATCGGTTCCGGCATGCCGGCGTGGCCCGCCGCCCGAAGATTGCGGAGGTATCCTGCGGCTGAGATGCCCTGTACGTATTCCATCACCAGGTAGTGGAGCCCCTGGTCCTCGTCTACGTCCAGCACGCCGACTAGATGTGGCGACTTCACCTGGGCCGCGATCCGCGCCTCACGCAGGAAGCGCGAGACCAGTTCAGGCGTCTCCTCGGCCAGGTGGAAGGGCAGAATCTTCACGGCCACTTCAAGGTAAAGCCGGGGATGGATGCCGTAGTAGACGGCGCCCATTCCGCCCTGACCTATTTTTGCGAGCAGGGGAATGCCACCCAGCGCCGGGACGGAGCGCCCTTCAAACGCGACCCGCGGGGCGGCCAGAAGCAACTTGTCACCGGAGAGGTCCTGCGCCGGGACGGACAACCGCTTCAGTGGAGACACGAAGACGCCCGCTTGGAAGGCGTTGGGTACCAAGGCGGGGACCGGCATGGGTGGGCTCGGAGCGGGTGTCGCCATTCCAACCGCAACCTCACCCGGCTTTCTGCCCGGTGCGGGGATGAGGGGTGTTTGCGGTTCAGACATGGCCGTACTCTAGCCCTCGCAGACGCTGATGCAACCTGCGCGGGGATGGGGTCTATCCCAGTTATGGATGACTTTCGTTGAAACTGGACCATCTCGTTCAGGCTACTTCTCCGAAGAGAGATCGAGGTAGGTCACGTGCCGAACAGGAATCCCGATCCGCTTTGACGAGATGGCGTGCCGGCCTTTCGCTCCATGCATATCGTGTCCGTAAACGAAGACAGAAACGGTCCCGGGCTCGATAAGGAATAGCGACAGACCTGCTTCATGCTGCGCATCCGGAAGGCGACGTTCTTCGCTCGAAACCGGCTCAACGGTCAACTCCAATCGGGTCCGTGGCGGATGACGTACAACCAGCATCGCCCGCGTCAGGTGGTTCGCAGGGTCATCCGTGTTGTCGGACGCTCTCTTGGACCGTTCCTCGACGGCGGCCAGTAACAGTGCGGTTCGCGCGTCACGATCGGGAGCCTTCAGTCCGGCATACAGACCGCGCGGCCCCGAGTGTGCACGGCCTTCAAAGACGTGGAAGCTGCGGGGTGGCAGCGTCTGCCGTCTCCCGTCTGCAGTGACAAAGAGCGAATGAGGTTGCGCGCAGATCGTGGGGACGACGCCGTCCGATTCGCGACCGCCAATCAGCATCGAAATGGGATTCGCCCGGCGAAGCAGGCCGGCGCCCGTCACCATGGGCGGCAGCAACGACGCGTGCTGCAGTTCGGACCACGCCAGATCCCACAGGAACGGATTCGGTGCCTGCATCTGGCGCGCGAGCGCTGTGCCCGGCACCAGGCCCCAGCGGATGAAGGCGCGCGCGAAGGGCCGCAGGCAGACGCCGTGACGCGGCGTGCCGAACGTCACGAGCCGCTCGACGGGAGGCCGATGTCCTTTCTCCGCGTGGTAACGCAACATCCACACGATCGCAACCAGTCCGCCCATACTGTGCGCAATCAGCACCGTCGGACGGTCGCGACGCTCGCGTTTCAAGACCGCTTCGAGCCGATCGGCCAGCTCCTCGATGGTGACTCCGCGCGAAAACGAATCGAACGTATGAAAGAGCGGCAGCACCGCATGTCCGCGTTCGGCCAGCATCTTCGGCAGCCGCCCGAACGTACCGGGCCGACTCAGCCAGCCGTGCAGCAGGACGACGAGTTTCGGGACCACCTCTGTCCGTGTCATGTCCGCAAAGTATGGAGGCAGGCAGGCACTTTGGCAATTCACCCGCGGCGTCATGCAGATGGGTTCGACCCTCTTGGTCTTCCACGGCTCGGCCCACCATGGCTGTCGTTGTAGAGCGCACGCCAAGATCCCGCCCTGCGTGTCCCGCACCTCCCCTTTTCAGAACTGCTCCTCCGGCGCGGGCGGCGGCACCGGCGCGTTGGAGGGTCTGATGGCCCTGGCCTTCGTCAGCAACTGCAGGAACTCGGCGCGGTACCCGAAGCGGTCCTGGCCGAGCGACGTGCGGGCGAGTTCGTCCACCAGCGCCCAGCCGCCGTTCCCGCGATCGGCGATCTCGCGGAGTTCCATGCCGAAGAGCGCCACGGCGGCGGCCCAGCGGAAATCACTGCTCGCCTCCCGCCAGGCCTTGCCGCTGTCCCGCACCGAGACCTCGCGCTCCGTTGCCGTCTCGGCGTCCGGCTTCTTATGGCGCAGGTACACGGTGAGGAGTTCCCCGTTTCCCGCCGCGCCGTTCTCCTGCCGCTCCGTCTGGTACTTCATCGTGCCCACACCCGGCAGGCCGTCCGCCCTGGAGTTGCTCTTGGGGACCAGCTCGTACAGCGCCACACGGATCGCCTGATCATCGCCCTGCCCTCCCTGCGCATCGCCGCCAACCACTTCGCCTAACGCGGCAAGCGCACCAAGGTTCATGGGACTCCGGGCGAAAAACTGCTGGAGAGGCGTTGTCCCCTCGGTCCGGCAATGGATACCCTCGACTGCAGGATGCCGCCCGCCTCCGGCAGGTCTCGGAATTGATTTTCGACGTGTTGACCAGGTAAGAGCATCTACCGGACAGACGGTTCACCCACCCATCGATAGCTCACAGCATCCATCCCCTGTCTTTCCCCAAAACACGGGGTGGATGGTTTGACCCACCCACCCCGTTCAGTGCTTGCGGTCTTGACGGTCTTACTTCGCCGGATGCGCGTCCGCCTTCTCGCCGGACTTCTCCTTCTTCGCATCCTTCGCGTCCGCCTTCGCATCCGCGTCCGGGATCAGCTTTGCGATCGATTCGGGGAACTGCACACCGCCGACATCCTTCATCACCTGCAGCATCGGAGGCAGCGTGTGCGCGAGGCTCTGGAGGAAGTTCGAGGTGGCGCTGCCCTTGCCGTCGCCACCGCCCTTTCCGCCGTCCCAGACGACCACCTTGTCGAACTTGATGTTCGCGATGGCCTTCGCACTGGTCTCGGCCAGGTGGTCGAGGTGCTCGAGCATGAGCAGTTTGAAGGCGGACTCCGAGCCGCCCGTGGCATCCACGATCCGCTTCAAGCCTTCGGCCTTTTTGGCCAGGATCTCGTAGTTGCCGCGCGCCTCGGCGTCCAACTTGGCGAAGATGGCCGACGCTTCACCCATCGCATGGATGCGGCGCTGTTCGGCGATCGCTTCGGCGTCCACGATCATCTTGGCCTTCTCGGCCTTGGCAGGCGCTTCCAACTCGGCGCGCCGTTCGGCCTCGGCCCGCTCGGCCTCGGCGATGGCCGCCTTGGCCATGGCGCGGTTCTGGGCTTCCAGCACGGCGGCCTCGGCTTCCCGTTTCCGCGTTTCGCCCAACTGGTACGCCTCAGCCTGCTTGACCTGCAGTTCGGCATGCGAGGCCGCCACGACGGCCTGCGCGGTGTTTTCGCCCGAGATGGCCTTGGCGTTCGCATCAGCCACCGAAATACGCATCTGCTGTTCGGCCTGCTTGACCAGGGCGTCCTTCTGGTACAAGGCCTGTTGTTCGCCAACGACCGCCTTGGCGTTCGCATCGGCCACCGAGATACGCATCTGACGCTCGGCTTCCTTCATCTGCGAGTCCCGCTGGAAGGAGGCACTGGCCTCGCCGACCTTCTGTTCCTTGTCCAACTCCGCAACCTTCACGGCCTGCTCCCGCTGCGCCGTGCGCGTACCGATCATGCGCAGCTTATTCAGGTCGGCGACGCCAACGTCCTTCTCCTTCTGGGCACTGGCCACGCGGATTTCGCCCAATTTCTCCTGATCGGCCACGTCGCCACGCGCCTGCTGGATCGCGGTCGCAGCGGCCTTCTGGCCGATGGCTTCGATGTACCCGGATTCGTCCGTGATATCGGTGATGTTCACGTTGACGAGTTGCAGACCGACCTTGCCCAGTTCCGGCTCGACATTCGAACGGATGGCATCGAGGAACTTCTCGCGGTCCTGGTTGATCTGTTCGATCGTGAGCGAAGCAACGGTGAGACGCAGTTGGCCGAAGATGATTTCCGAGACCATCGTCTCGATCTCACGCGGCCCCAGATCCAGCAAGCGGATAGCCGCCTGATGCATCAGTTCAGGCGCCGTGCCGACGGCGATGGTGAACGTACTGGGCACATTTACGCGAATGTTCTGCATCGAGAGCGCATTCTTCAACGGAATGCTGAGTGTCATCGGGGTCAGGTCCAGGAACTGGTAGGCGTTGATGACCGGCCAGACCAGCTTGCCGCCACCGTGGTAACAATCCACCGAGCGGCCATCGCCCACCCGGCCATAGACACACATCACCTTGTTCGAAGGGCAGCGTTTGTAGCGACTGGCCAGGAATATCATGAGGAAAAAAACAAAGACGATCAGAAGACCAATCGCAACGGCCAATGGTCCCGCATCCGTCAACGAAGCCGCTAGTGGAACCAGGTTCTGCAACATGGCATTCCCCTCTTTCTCAGTTCAAAAGCGTGACCGCCACCGTCCGGGGGTCAATCACGCGCACAATTTTGACGTTCTTGAACGAATCGATGACCTGTTTTTCATCAGAAACCGCGTCCAACTCGCGTTGCGCGCCACCCACATGAATCTGCACCCGGCCCTTGCCGTCCGCCGGAATGCGCAGGTACACGCTGGCGGTCTGCCCCACACAAGCCTCTACGCTGAACTTCTGGCCCGAATGCTGCAGCTTGGCAAAGAGCTGAAAAATCCACGCAATCAACGCCATGCTGGCCACCCCGGCCAGCAGCGCACAAATCATCGAGAGCGCCGTGCCGAGACCGAACTGCCGCGAGGCCGCCAGACCGATCCAGCCAAACATCATGAAAAAAGCCGTCACGGAGTTGATCGAGAGCATCTTGAATGCACTGTCGATACCATCATGATGATCCGTCGAAACATGCGCGCCGTCGACATTGTGGTCCAGGTCCTGAATATCCGCGCCGCCCATCCCGCCCAGCAGCATCCAGGCGATACGGAGGAGGAAAAAGAGTGTCCCCGTAAACGCAAAAATAGCGAAGAGCTTCTCATTCGCGGAAAAGTCGCCGAGCAACTCGCTGGGCATAGCTGGTCCTCCCTTTGGCTTCCAATCCGGTCGCCACCCGTCGTTTTACCGATTACAAAATCAGAACGTAGTGAAATTCCTTTCGAGGGGCAAGGCCTTTTCCATGATTCCGAGCCGTGAGATTGCTGAAGAGGGAAGTGTTTACGAGTTTGCAGAAGGCGAAGGTGCTGGCCATCCGGATGGTCTTCTCCTTGTATCTCTTTCCTTCGGCAGGAACCCTTCCCGCCTTACCCAACCCAGATTCACGACAGGAATAGGAGAGAGTCGAAAAACCTGGAAAATCGGCCACCTCAACCGGCCAACGGCGGGCCGAGGAGGTCCAGAAGATCGCGAGCACCATGGGTGCTGACCGTAAACGCAAGCATATCTCCGACACTGCGGGTGGCCAATTTCATCTTGGCGGCCGCAGGAGACGCGGCCAGCACTTCAACCTGGCGAGCCAACCCGGACGCCTTGCGAACCACCAGAACCTGAACCGACTCGCCGCAGCAGT
>CAYSBP010000129.1:0-8760 GCA_964429255.1 uncultured Planctomycetia bacterium | reverse complement strand
AAGACGCAGCATTGACCGCGCTGTCCATGGCACCAAGTATCCTGGCATTCACGCAACACCGGTCGTGCACCCCGCCACGGGGACCTCTGTGATGACTCTTGACTTAACCTGCCTATCTGCAATAACATGGACCGGTGGGCCGCTGCACCATGCGTGCTGTGCACCTTCAAGGACCGGTGGGGGGGACCACCGACCAACCGAGGTGAATTCGTGGCGGAATACGAGTGGAAGATTGCCAAGCCGAGCCAGGCTTGTACGCTCTGTTCGGGTTCGTTCAAACCGGGTCATGGCTATTTCTCAGCTCTGTTTGAAAAAGAGAGAACCTTTGAGCGTCGCGATTACTGTGCAGAGTGCTTCAAGACACATCGGCCGGAGAACGTGTACTCGTACTGGCTGACGCATGTGGCGGACGAGGACGAGGACGAGCCGAAGCGTCCCGTGCTGGATGCCGAATCGGTGCTCGAGTTCTTCCGCCGGTTGGGCAGCGACCAGGACCCTCAGCGACGCGCATTCCGCTTCGTACTGGCGCTGATGCTGACGCGGAAAAAGGTCCTCAAACTGGGCGGCTCTTCGCGCAACGCGACGGGTGAGGAGCTGCTGGTCTTCGTCGAACGGCGCGGCGGCGAGCGGCATGAAGTGTCCGCGCTCCAAATGGACGAGCAGTCGTTGACGTCGGCGGGCGAGCAGTTGGGCCGGTTGCTGGGATTGACTCCGGCGGAGACGGCACCCCAAGCTCCAGAGGATGCCGAAGCGTCGCCGGTGAGCCAGCCGGAGGAGCAGACCGGCTCCTGATCCCGGGCAGAAAGAGGCTCCATGGGCGTGCGATCTACGAGTTCGTTCCGGCGGGGGGTCCTTCTGGCCCTGCTCAGCCTGTCGTGCCATGCGGTACAGGCGCAGCAGGCCGACCCGGACCGCGGGCGCGTGACCTTGTCGGTTACGGCATCGGACTTGGATGGCGACCCGCTCAACTACGAATGGCGCCAAGTGAGCGGGCCCAGCGCCAGGATCGATGCGCCCGGCCAGGCGAGTACCTTCTTCACTCCTTCGGAGCCCGGCGAATACGTCTTCGAGATCAAGGTATCTGACGGTCACGAATCGGTCAGCGAGCGGGTCACCTTCATCGTCAAGCCAACCAACCAGATGCCGGTGGCCTTGATCACCGCGCCGTCGAAAAGAGCCTATGGCGAGGTCGTTCGCCTGGACGGCATCGGCAGCAAAGACCCCGACGGGAAGATCGTCCAGTACCGCTGGACGCAGGTGGCGGGGCCGAAGATCCTTGTTGCGGAGGACAAGTGGGGCGGCATGGCCCTTGAGTTCACGCCGCCGGAAGCGGGCGACTACGGGTTTGAGCTGAAAGTCTTCGACGGCAAGGTCTGGAGTACGCCGGCGCGTGCGAATTTCACGGTGGCGCAGCCGAACCGCAAGCCGCGAATCAGCATCCAGACGACGAAGCAGGAAGTGGAGATGCCAGTCCAGAAGGCCGGCCCGGGCTCCAGCGAACCGGCGCTCAAGGCGCCAGCGACTGATCCGTCCGTTCAACCCGCCCATCCGGAACCCAAGTCAACCGAATCGAAACCGAACTCGCAAGCCATGCCCATCGCGGACGCCGGCAAGAGTGGCTCGGTCAGAGTGGGCGAAGAGATCGTTCTGGACGCGTCGGGCTCCAAGGATCCGCAGGGCGAGGAACTGACGTTCAGGTGGGAACAGAAGGCCGGCGGGGGCCCGATCCTGCGAGAGATTCTGCCCGACCAGACGTCGGCCAAGCCCGGCCGTCGAGGCCCGGACTACTGTCCGATCTGGCGTTGCCGGCCGACCGAACCAGGAGACTACGAGTTCGTCCTGGAAGTGAGCGCTGGAAAGGGCGGAAAACGCAAGGCTTTCGGCAGCGTCACTTGGAACGTAGAGGGCAACAAGGGGGCACGATTGAACGGTCCTCCGGTACTGGACGTGCCGGCCCTCGCCATGGGCAAGGTGGGCCAGGAAGTTCGCGTCGAGGCGACTGTTTCGGATCCGGAGAACGATCCGGTGGACGTTATCTGGACACCGATCGATCCTGTCGATCTGAAGCTTCCGCCCGCCGCCCTGGTGCAGCGCACACTCGTCTTCACCCCCGAGAGGAAGGGCGTTTTCGTCTTTGGTGTGGTGGCGCAGGATGGACAGGGCAAGAGCGAGCCGAGGCAGGTGGAGGTCAAGGTCTCCGGTTCGGCACCGGTCATTGCCGTGGCGAAACCCACCCAACCGGCTGGCGCGAAGCCCAACGCCCGGCCGAACCGTGCGCCGATGGCTGCTATCATACCGGTGGAGAAACCCATCGCCGTCAAGAGCATGGGGCAGCTCGATGGCACGTTGAGTACGGACGAGGACGGCGACAAGCTCACATACCGCTGGAAGGTGGTGGACGGATCCGATCGCGTAGCGCTCGAAGTCATCGATCAGCCGCGACTCAGCATTCTCGGACTCGCGCCTGGACCGGTGAAGATCGCGCTGACGGTGAATGACGGTTCGGTGGACAGCCCGCCGGCCGTGATGACGTTGGAAATCCAAGGCGCAGCGTCGCCCCCACCTCCTGCTGCCCAACCGCCTGTGGCCAAGTGCGAGATGATCTCCACGCCACCCTTCCAAGCTGGCAAACCGGCCGAATTCTCCGGCGCCAAGAGTTCGGATCCTGCGGGCCATCCGCTGCTCTTCCGTTGGAAGGCCACCGGTGCGAATGCGGATCAGATCGTGATTCCGGCGGAGGCAGGGGAACGGCTGACCGTCACGCCGGAGAAGGCAGGCGACTACACGATCGAGCTGCGTGTCGGAAACGGCTCAGCCGAAAGCGAGCCGGTTTCCGTAACGTTCCGGGTGGAAGAGGTGAAACGGAAGCCCGTCGCGGTGATCGCACCCATCACGGCATGTGAACCCGGCGGCAAGATCACGTTGGATGCCACGCCGTCGCAGGGCGCGCGTGGAAAGTTGTTGGGCTATCGATGGTCCTGCGTCTCGAATCCGCCGGATGGGAAGGTCAGTTTCGGTTGGAGCGGGGCGAAGCGCAACAAGGTCGAGATTGGCCTCTCGAAAGCCGGCGAATATGTCTTCGAACTCAAGGTGACGGAAGACGCCGAGGAGAGCGATCCGGTTCGTGCCACGGTACAGACCCGTGCGCCCAATCAGGCGCCGCAAGCCTCTCTCGTTGCGATCGCCGGATTCTCGGACCGGGATCTGGAGCAGAAGGTCGATCTGCTTAAACTGCCCCACATTCTGCGAGGCGACACGCTGCTCGTCGAAGAAGGTTGGCCGGTGATCCTGGACGCTTCGGGTTCCAAGGATCCCGATGGCGGTCCGCAGCCGCTGGTCTGCAAGTGGAAACTCGTTTCCGGCCCGCAGCCGGCCCATCCGCGGTCGGAGGGCACACAGTTGCGGTTCGATGCGCTGGGAACAGGAACGATGGTCTACGAAGTAACGGTCTTCGACGGCAAGAGCGACAGCGCGCCGGCCCGGGTCACCCTCAATATCCTCAACGCCAAGACACTCCCGGTGGCCATTCCACGGGCCTACGTGAGCGCGCCCAACGCAACGCCCCCCGCAGCGCCGCCCCAGCCTGTTATCGAGATCGAGGTCTTTAAGAGGAACACCCTGATGGGTCCTGGCGATCCGGTCCTGATCCTCGACGCGCAGATGAGTACCTATAAAGCGCCCATAACGGGGGACAAGGGACTTCGCTACATCTGGAAACAGATCGGTGGCGAGGACCTCCTGCTCAAGCCTGAGAAGCTGGCTAAGCCGCGCGTGGGCCTTCTCATCTACCACCCCGGTCCGTACCGCTTCATGCTGATCGTGAACGATGGCCAGTACGCCAGCCGTCCCGCCCTGATCGAGGTGATGGTCAAGGATCCTTCACTGAAAAACACCGACCGACCGTCCACCGAGAAGCATGAAGGGCGGAAGCACCCCGGTGACAAGGGCCAGATGAACCATAAGAACCCGTCCGATGAGAACGCAGGATCAGACGGGAAGGCTGACAGCGAAGGAGCTCTGCTGCCTCCACCCAAGGACGCGAAGTTTCCAAATCCCGTGCTCAAGGAGTCCGTCACGCCGGACCGGATCTCTTTCTCCGAGCAGGAGGATGAGGTTTACGGAGCCTCGGCGGGCGGCGGATTGGGCCCGGTCTTTCCTGCGAGCACGTTGAAGAACGCCCGGTCGTCTCCGCCGCCGGTTGCCACTGCGCCCGAAACCAGGGACACGCCTGCGGGTGTACGTTTGCCGTACCCGTCGCCGATCCCGGGAGAAGTGACGGAACGCGTGGAACGTTTGATGCGCAAGGGGTATCGCGCAGAGGACCCTGTGTTACAGCGCTATCGAAAACGTGCGGAGACGCTGGCTCTGCGCGCGGGACCCGAGTCGGAAGCCGAACTGGTGTTGATGCTGCGGGAGAGGGACGAAGATCTCCGCGCGGCGGCCGCCTTGGCGCTCGTACAGCGGGGAATGGGTTCCATTCCGGCCCTCATCCGGGTGCTGGAGGATCGGGATCAAATGGGGCGTGTGGAAGCGCATTGGGCGTTGCAGCATCTTTCGCACCAGTCATTCCCGCCCGAGGCCGTCGCGTGGAAGAAATGGTATTCCGATCTGCTTTCAGAACACTCGCCCTGACGTTTCATGCGCGAGGATGCCAACCTTCCCGCCGTGTCGGGCCGTGTGCCCGGTTCAGCGCTTGACCCCTCCTCTTTCCATCGCCACCGGCCGCTCTTCTGGTTGACACTGGCCTTCGTGGCCGGGATTGTTTTTGATGACGTGTTCCGACCGTCCCGCACGGCCATCGGCGGTTTCTGCTCGGCCGCCGTGCTGGCCGCTCTCGCGGCTGTGCTGTGGCCGAAGGGGAAACGCCCCGCCCGTCTTCTGCTGGGTGCGGCGTTGGTCGTCGTCGCGGCCGGCGGTCTGCTGCGGCATGCCCAGGAATCCCGTTTCTTCGCATTCGATGATGTGGCCTTCCGCACGCCAGCCGGACCGGCGGCGGTATGGGTCGAGGGGACCGTAAACGACGTGCGTCGTTCGGCGTCCGGGGACCGCGCGTGGTGGGTCGTGGAGTTGGATGCACTGGGCGCCTCCACGGAAGCGATGTCGCACGCCACGGGTCGCGTCCAGTTGGGCGTGTCGAGGGAAGGCGTGGCGGACGAGATCGCCGAAGGATCGCGCGTACGGGTGTTCGCGCGACTGGAGCAACCGGCGTCGGCCACCCTGCCTTCCGGCTTCGACGCCGCCGCATGGTTGGAAGGACAGGGCGTGCGGCGTGTAGGTTTCCCCATCCAAGGCGAGATCCAGCCGCTCGATTGTGCCGGCTGGTGGCGTGTCGATCTCTGGCTGCGCCGCTTGAGCGGCCAGTGGGCCGTCCGGAACACGGAGCAGTGGGGGCCGGAGCGCGCGGCACTCGCCAACGCGCTGATCCTGGGGCGAAGAGAGGCCATCGATTCCGCTGACCGCCGGGCGTTTCAAAACCTGGGAACAGCGCACCTGCTCTCCATCAGCGGGCTCCATCTCCAGATGCTGGCCGCGGTGGTCTGGTCGGCGCTGGGGGGATTGGGCTGCTCGAGGCGACGCGCGGGTTGGGCCGTGATTCTCTTCTCCCTGGCCTACGCGGCCGTGGCCGGCGCACAACCGCCAGTCATTCGCTCCGCGCTGATGATCGTTCTGTATCTCGGTGGGCATTGGCTCTACCGGGCCATCGACCCCTTGAGCGTAGTGGCCGCCACGGCGTCGCTGATCCTGCTCTATCGGCCTGGGGCGGTCTTCGATCCGGGATTCCAGCTCTCGTTCACGGCCGTGCTCTCGCTGATCGCCGTCTACCCGACGCTGGAGGCAGCCTGGCGTTCCTGGCGTCGTTTTCCCGAGGAATGGGTGCGCGATCCGGACGAACGCGTGCACGTCCGAATCGCACGCTGGGTCCGCCAGTGTTTCCTCGTTTCGTGGTCCGCCTGGATGGGTACGACCCCGGCGGTGGCCTGGCACATGGGGAATTTCAGCCTGATGGCGGTTCTGGCGAACCTGATCGTCGTGCCGTTGACCGGCGTGGCCATGCTGGGATGTCTGATCGCGCTCCTCGCCGGTCCGGGCTGGATCGGCGAAGCCGGACAGGTCTTCCCGACGATACTGCTGGGTCTCAACCGCTGGGCCTCCGGATTCGCATGGACCGGCTGGGATGTGCCGCGGCCATCCGTCTGGCTGATCGCGGCTTACGCCGCCGTCTGGACGTGGGCCTGGGTGGGTCGCGGACGTACGGCGACCTGGCCTCGACTGGCGCTCATGCTGCCGGCCACCCTTATGGCGATGGCCCTGGGGGGCCTTTTCTTTAGGGAAAGCGTGTCCACGTCACGCCTGACCGTGCTGGATCTGGCACGCGGTCGTTCGGCGTTGATGGAATCGCCGGGGGGTGAGGCCGTGCTCATCGATGGCGGAGGCGAGGGGATGGGTCGGACGATCTCCGAGTTCCTCCGCGGCGAAGGATACCGTTCGTTGGCGTTGCTGGTGGTCACGGAAGACACCCCCGACGCGCTGGGAGGGGCCGTGGAATTGGCGGAACGTGTCCGGATCCGGCGCGCCATACTGCCCCGGACCGCCGCTCCCAGTCGCACGATGCGGATGCTGATGGCGGCCCTGGCGCGAAGGGAGACGCCCTACGACCTGGGACCGCCGGCCCGAACGTTATCCGGGCCGGGAGATCTGCAGTGGACCTTCTTCGGCGACCTCGCCGCCGACGACGAATGGCCCGGTTCGGGAAGCGAGGCCCTGAGCGTACGCGTACGATGGGCGGGGGCTTCGGCCGTCTTCGCACCCGCCCGGAGCGCGGCTTCGATCCGGCGAGTACTCGATCGAGCCGGCGACGACCTGTACTGCGATGTGCTGCGGCTCTATGGGAGTACGAAGGGTCACTGGCCTCCTGAAACCGAGACGCTCATCCGCAGAAGCGGAGCACGGACGGTCGTGGCCGGCGAGGGGTCGCGGCGGCCGGACGAGGGTCACGGTCTCGATCTGCTGGCGCTGGCGCGCGCGCGAGGGTTCCTGTTCCTCGCGCCGAACCGGGAAGGTTCGTTGCGTTTTGGCGACGGCGAGATCGATCGGGTGCTCGCCTACCGACAGGGCGCATGGAGGGCGGTACCGGACGTTACTCCGCGCTGACCTGGACGTAGCCCAGCAGGGGCGAATGAAGATAGACCGCGGTCCGGGACGGATCGGTCAGACGCCGGAACTGATCCAGCGACTTCAGCATAACGATGCCGTCCTGCTCGCTCGACTTGAACTCATCGAGCAGCGCGCCCTCGTAGAAGCCCGCGCGATCGGCCGGCGAGCCCTTACTGACGCGCGAGACGCGCAGCGCCGCGCCCAGTTTCGACGCTTCCTTCGCGGGCAACTCACGGATGTACATCCCGCGCCAGGGGAACTCGCCTTCCACCGGCGGCTCGGCCGCCCATTCCCCCGGCCGGAACCGGCTCAGACGCGCCAGATCCTGCGGCGACATGCCAATCCGCACCCGGACGTCCCGCAGGTTTCCCGCGGGGTCGTAGTAATCAAGCGTCACGACGCGGCCAACCTCGGTGCGCCCGATCAGCGCGATCAGGTCCTCGGACCGCAACACATTCTGCCCATCGTACCGGATGATCCGGCTCCCCTGCCGCAACCCGGCGCGATCGGCCGGCATGTCCGGAAGCACCTCGATCACCAGCACCCCCGGCTCCCTTTCGGTGAAGGCTTCCTGATCAGGCTCCAGACTCTTCAGCCGGACGCCCAACCAGCCGTACTGAACCGGTTGACCCGCCTTCAGCGCTGCCAGACGCAGTTTGATGTCGTTGATCGGGATCGCGAAGCCAACTCCTTCGGCCAGCCCGCTGCGCGAAAAGATCATGGTGTTGATGCCGATGACCTCGCCATTCAGATTGAAGAGAGGCCCGCCCGAGTTGCCACGGTTGATCGCGGCATCCGTCTGGATCAGGTTGGTATAGTAGGCGCCGGGATAGATGGACCGCAACGGCAACGAACGCCCATGCGCGCTGACCACACCGACCGTGAACGAATTGGACAACTCAAACGGGTTGCCCACCGCCAGCGCCCACTGTCCTACGGAAATGGACCCCGAATCGGCCAGCGACGCGGCAGTGGCCTCGAACTTGAGCGGCTGCGTCGGCACCAGCACCGCCAGATCCGCCCGCGGATCCGAGCCGGCTACCCTGGCCCGGTACACGTTGCCGTCGTACAACGTCACCCGAATGGCCTCGGCATGGCGTACGACGTGCTCGTTGGTCAGAATGGTGCCGGTACGGTCCAGCAGGACACCAGAGCCAGTCACGCGGTCTTCGCGTGACAGCATCCCGCCTTCCTGCGCGCGCCAGATCTCTTCGCGCCAGTCCGCGCTGCCGGTATACACCGTCAGGTTCACGACGCTGGGTTGCACCCGCGCGGCGACTTTGCGAAAGGCATTCTCGATACGCTGGGCCAGCTGTATATCGGGATCGTCGGCGAGTCGCGGTTCCGCGGATGCCAGGACGCACTGAACCGCGATACCGCAGACACATACGCGAAAGAAGCGTCGGTACATGCTCAATCTCCCATCCGCCATCCTCTCCGCCGTACGGTTCCCGGTCAAGGGCTGGGCGACCGGCCGCAGAGCCTTTCATTTTATTGAGCGTGGATTGGGCCAGTTGCTTGCGAAGTTGGACCGCACAGCCCCGGGGGTGCACGTCGCTGAATGCAGGAGACGTGGTGCCATGGATACGCACCCAGCTCGTGGAG
>CAYSBP010000128.1:0-8826 GCA_964429255.1 uncultured Planctomycetia bacterium | reverse complement strand
GGACAGAGAGGCAGAGGGACAGAAGGACAGCGATCAGAAGTCCGACCCGTCCGACAAACCCCGCCGGAAGAAAGATTAACCGCAGATTGGCCCAGGAACCGGAAAAGGAGACCAATCTGTGAAAACAACAGGGGATTGCTGGAGCGAAGCGAAAGCCCTGAGCAAGCGGAGCGCACCGAAGGGCCGATTGTCGATGGTCGATGGCCGATTGCCGATTACCGATTGGGACCTGGTGCCACGGGCGGGCGATCCTTTGGCCGATACCGATCGCCGGGAGGCCTGCCCGTGCCTTCGGGTCGATGGCCGATTGCGTCATTCGGAATTCGTCATTCAGAATTCGGCATTCATCATTTCGTTGTTCCTCCTGCTCGCCCTACCCCTCCTCGCCGCCGAACCCGCGCCGCCCGTCGATCCTCAACCCGAGATCCGCGAGCGCGAGATCTTCGTCCCGTATGAGGAGTTCCTGAAGGTCGTCGCGAAGGACCCGCAGGCCACCGTGATGACGCTGGCCGAATATCGCACGCTGGTGTTGCTGGCGACGGCCAACCGGCAGAAGAAAGAACCCGAACTCCCTCCGGTGCGCGGCGTGTTGACCGAAGTGGTCTATGACGGGCAGGCGGGCGAGACGTCCGCGCGCTTCGAAGCACGCTACAAGGTCAGCGTTTCCGGTGAGCAATGGATGGCCTGCGAACTGGGCGTCCTTCCCCCTTCGCTGGGGCAGGTGACGTTGGACGACCAGCCGGCGTGGATCGTGAACGACGGCGGGCGCTCGTATCTGCTCGTGAAGGGCGCGGGAGCGCACGAGGGCGCCTTTTCGTTCACGTTGCCGCTGAAACGCGAAGAGGACACGGTGCGCCTGCAGACGCCGCTGCCGCGCGCGGCGGCGAGCACGCTTCGCTTGACGGTCCCGGGCCAGTCGGAGGCCGAAGCCAACGCGCCGCTGGACGGACGCTTCGATGCCGAAGCGAACGTCACGCGCTTTCAGGCGGGCCTGGGCCGGAACGACGCGCTGACGATGAGCTGGAAGACGCGCCACGACATCGAGAAGAACCCGCCGCTGCTATTGGCCGCGCAGCAGATCGCGTACCACCTGTTGCCGGCGCGGCCCGAGTTCCGTTGGACGGCCCACATCCATATCGCGCGGCGTAAAACCGACCGCGTGACGTTCCGAATCCCCGAGAACCTGCGGCTGATGCGACTGTCCGGCAACGGCGTACACGCCTGGCATGTCGAGGGCGGTCAGGTCCGCGTGGTGTTGGACCAGCCGGTGCTGGGCGACCTGGCGCTGGCGGTTGAAGGGATCGTGGCGTTGGCCGGCGGGACGTTGCCGCTCTCGGCGCCCGCGCTGCAGGATGCGGCGCAGGACACGCGACACGTCTCGTTGTGGGAGCCGAACGAGACGCGCTTGACCGTCGGCGGACTGCAGGATGCGCGCGAACTGGCGCCGGGCGACGCGAAGGTGACGGGATACGACGGCACGCCGCTCTCGCGCGTCTTCCTGGTCACGGGTGCCAACCCGCGCGTGACGCTGAGTCTGGCCGACTGGCCGGCGACCTTCGACACGCGGTCGGCCTTCGACCTGGTGATCGACGAAAAGGAGTCGCTGCTGACCTCCGTCTGTCAGGTGAATGTGGAGCGCGGCCGCGTGTACACCCTGCGGCTGCGGGTGCCGGCGCCCTGGCAGTTGCTGGATCTGAAGGAAAGCGGGACCGACCGGGGTTTGAGCGCGGAGAAGACCGTCGAGCAGGACGGCGAGGTCTGGCTGCTCAAGCTGGATCGTGCGGCCGAGGACGAACAGCCGCTGAACTTCATGGCACTGCTGCGCGTGAAGCAGGAGTCGGACGCGGCGGTGGTGGCGGAGTGGGAGAAGCGTGACCTGGACCTCGCGACGCCGCAACTGGAAGGAGCGCGGCGTGCGACGGCGCGGATGGCGTTGCGCGTCGCGCCGGCGATCGACGTGGCCTTCGGCGCGATGCCGGAATGGCGCACGGAGGATCCCGAGCGGCTCGCGGCGGCGGGGATGAACCGGGAACTGCTTCGCGCGGGCCTGGCCACCGAAGCGCCGGGCGCGGCGGTCAAGCTGGCGCTGGCGCGGCGCGTGCCGCGCGGGACGTACGAAGCCGTGACGCACCTGCTGGCGCTCGAACAGAAGGTCTGGGTGCGCTGCGACCTGAGGCTCTCGGTCGTGGACCGTGCGCTCGAGGAACTGGTCGTCAACGTGCCGGAGGGTGCACCCGAGGCGGTCCACATTCTGGGGCCGGGCGTGAAGGAAGTGGCGCCGGGCGCGGCGGCGACGCAACGCCGCGTGCGTTTCAGCCAGCCGTGGCTGGGCGTGCGGATCTTCCGCGTCGAGTACCGCGCGGACATTGAAGCCGGCAAGGACCTGGCGGTGCCGGAGATCTCGCTGCAGGGCGATTTCGACGCGCGACGGCGGATCGTCTTCCAGAGCGCGGGGGCCGTCTCGCTGACGCCGCCGAAGCCGGATGCCGGTCTGGCGCTCGCGCCGCTGGACGAGACGCCCGAGTTCGCGCAGCCCTTCCGCGAAGGCCGCGCGCTCTGCGCCTTCGTCTTTCGGTCGGGGCAGGCGCCGGGCACGTACCGCACGACGATTTTCGAGCGGTCCAAGGTACTCGGCAGCGCGGTGGGCGTGATGGACCTGGTGACGGTCCTGGATGGATCGGGCGTCTCGCGCACGCACGCGGCCTTCGAGTACCACTACTCGCGCGACCAGTACCTGAAGGTGGTTTTGCCGGCCGATGCGACGCTGCTGGCCGTTTCGGTGCAGGACCGGACGGTACAGCCGGTGCAGGGCGGCACGCCCGGCGTGCACGCGATCCCGCTCCCGCCGCTGACGGTGGCGCGTGTGGAACTGGCCTACGAACGGAAGCTGCCGGCATGGCGTGCGTTCGGCCTGTGGCGCGAGACCGGGCCGGACCTGTTGGACATCCCCGTCGGCGAGACCCGCTGGCGGCTGTATCACGCGCCCGGATGGGACTGTTCCGTGGGCACCTGCAACCTGCAACCGTCTGAACCACGGGAGCCGGCCTACTTCGCCAACACGTTCTGGGCGCTCTTGCCCGGGCAACTGAATCTCACGGCCTGGATGGAGCCGCGCTGGCGGTCGTCGGTCGGTCCGCATGAGATCCAGCGGTTCGTTGCGCAACCACAGGTGGATGTGCAGACGAACAAGCAGCAGGCCATTCAGTCGATCGAAGACCAGCAGCGCAAACAGGCCGAGGCGCTCCGCGCCTTTGGCGCACTGGCGATGCCGGAAGGCATTCTGGTCGAAGCCGGCAAACTGGGTGGCGCCCCCGAGTATGTCCTGAACTTTGAGGGGCACGTGTACGCGCGTTTCGCCAAACGGTTGAGTTTCTGTCTGGCGGCGCTGATCGCGCTGGTGCTGGCGGTCAGGAAGCAGCGGCGCGCGGCATTCGCATACATCTTCGGAGGACTGTTGCTGGGCACGCTGCTGCCGCCGGCGCTTGACTGGTCGTCGCCGTTGCTGGTGGTTCCGTTCTGCGAAGGCCTGGCCGTTTCGGCGCTCTTCGCGCTGGCCTGGGGCGCGGCGCATCTGGTGAAGTCCGTTTTCCGGCGCCGGATGGCGAAACAGGCGGCGCTTGCCTCGGCGTTGCTCTTCAGCGGGCTGGCGGGTGGTGAAGCGTGGGCGGAAGAAGCGCCGGCGCTGATCCCGTATCCGCTCGATGGAGTCGGCGCGCCCGACGCCGATCCGATGAAGATGAAGGTCTACGTGCCGCGCGAACGTTTCATGGAGCTGATGACGTGGGCGTACCCCGACCAGAAAGAAGAGCCGGTACTGCCGCAGTTGCCCGCCGGCGTGCAGGTTCAGAAGAGCGGCAAAACCGCGGAACCGCCGCAGGATCGCGGCGTGCGGCTTTCCGTCGGCCACGCGCACTATGAGATGACGACGACGGAGAAGATGTGGGAAGCGCGCGGCGTTATCGAGTTCCGCACCTTCGATCCGGAAGACTGGGCGAAGCTGTGGTTGCGTTTCGATCCGCTGCAGTTGACGTCGGTGAAGCTGGACGATCAACCGGCGACGGTGGCCTATGAAGGCGGCCAGCCGTTCCTGCCGGTCAAAGGCGCCGGTCCGCATCGCGTTGCGGTGACGCTGCGCGGACCGCTGGAACGGAGTCCCGGTCGCGCGCGGTTGAAGACGCAGTTGTCGGGCGGATCGGCCACGCGGCTGGTGCTGCGCCTTCCGCTGAACGTCGAACTGGATCAGAAGGACCAGGCCATCTGGGTGACGAAGGAAGCCGACGCACAGCGTTGCGAACTGGACCTGGGCGCTGGCGGGCCGGTGAACGTGAGTTGGCGTGCACCGGACATCCGCGCGCCGCAGACGGTGCAGATCGCTTCGCGCAGCCTCTCCCTGCTGGACCTGGAATCGGACGGGTACCGGGTCCGGCGCGGTGAACGGGTGACGGTGGACGGGCCCGGTGTCGAGGTGCTGAGCTATCGGATCGTCGGCGACTGGGACGTCGTCAAGGTGACGGCCAGCGACCTGGCCGAATGGGCGGTGAGCGGCGAGGGTGCCGAACGGCGGGTGCGCTTGTGGTTCCGCAAAGCGGTCAACGGCGTACAGGCAAATTTCGAGGGCTGGGCTCCGATGGGAGCCGAGGCGCGCGAGGTGGCGGGACTGATACTGGAGAACGCGGTCCGCCAGGACGGTTTCATCTCGCTGGAGCACGGCGGCGGACGGCGCTATGCCGCCGATTCGCTGGGCGATCTGAAACGCACATCCTGGGCGCAGGCCGAGCGCGAGCTGGGTTTTGCCGCCGAGGCGAAGGGGGACCGGTTGTACCAGTTCCACGAGCCGAAGACGGGTTTGCGCGTGGGCGCGGAGTGGGAGCAGGGCAAGACGGCGCTGGAGACGCGGGCGGTGGCCATCCTGCATCCCGAGCAGATGACCCTCTGTGTGCAGACGCGCTACGCCTCGGGCGACCCGATGCCGTGGCGGCACGAAGTGGATCTGCCGACGGGATGGGAGATCGTTGGCGTGCGCGGCAGCCTGATGCGTGACTGGGAAATCGTGGGCACGGGCGAGCAGCGTAGGCTGATCGTGCACTTCAGCCAGCGCGCTTCGCAGGGGGCGGAGGTGGTCTGGACGGCCGAGCAGCGGCTGAGGTGGCCGGCGGCCGGTGCGCTGAGCCTGGGCCTGCCGCTCCCGCGCGTGCACGGCGTGGCGCAGGAGACCTTCGACTGGGTACTGGCGGCCGATCCGGCGTTGTCCGTGCGGGAGGCGGCCGGCAGCGACCTGAGGCCGTTGCCGCTGGCACGCGCCGCGACGTGGGTGAAACTGGACGGCGCGGACGAGTACCGCATGGCGTTCCGCGCGGCGAAGGCCGAAGGCAAGCTGAACCTGGACGTCGCGCGCATGGACAGCCTGGCGCGCGCGGACGTCGTCTCGTTCGTTCAGCCGGCCGAAGACCACGTACTGGTCAATGCCCACGTTCGTTTCGTGCTCGAGCAGGCCGGCATGGACACCTTTACGTTCCGTCTGCCGACCGGTGCGCGGCTGACGGATTTGGCGGCCGCAAACCTGAAGGAACGACGCGTCCAGGAAGGTGCCGCCGGCGTGACGCTGACGGTGCTGCTGCAGTCGCCCGCGCGCGGGATGCAGACCATCGACATCGCATACCGCCTGCCGCGCACACCCGAAAAGGACGTGAAGGTGGCGGGACCGACCGTCGAGAGCGGCGCGGTGAAGCGCCAGGCGCACTATGTCGGTCTGGTTCGGATCGCGCAGGGGCCGTTCGTGGTCGCCGACCCGTCGGGGTTGGGGCGCAAGGTGGATCCCGAGGAGCTGCCCGCGGTGCCGGCCAACGTTTCGAAGGAATCGCTGACGGAAGCCTACATCGCCGAGGCCGGCTGGTCGTTCGTGGTGCGCCAGCCGGACGTCCAGGTGCGCACGCTGCCGGATGCGGAGGTGACGCTGGCCGAGCTGCTGACGGTGCTCGCGGCCGACGGCGAGGTCCGTTCGGTGGCGACCTACACCGTGCGCAACCGCGCCCGCCAGTTCCTGCGCGTGGCGTTGCCGCCCGATGCTACGCTCTGGGGCGTGTTGGTGGACGGCAAGCCGGCGACGGTCAGCCAGGACGACAGCGGCGGCCGACGCGTCCTGGGCGTCCCGATCCAGCGGCTGGCCGAGGCCGATCTGCCGCTGAAGGTGTCCATCTTCTACACGACCGAGCGGCTTTCGCTGTCGGCGCTGGTCCGCGCATTCACGCCGCGCGCGCCCGAGGTGCTCGATACGCCGGTCGTGAAGACCCTCTGGCAGGTCTACGTCCCCCATCGGTACAGCGGAACGGTGACAGGCGGGAATATGACCGAGGTCGTTGAGAGCCTGGTCCACGGCGCGCGCGTGAAGGCGAACGTGGAGGAAGTGAACCGCCTGCTTCAGATGAACAAGTCCCCTGAATCCGCCTCGCAGCGCAAGAAGGTGTTGGGCAGCCTTCAGCGCCAGCAGCAGGAACTGAGCGACAACTTCGTGCAGCTCGACAACAACCTGAACTTCGTGAATGTGGACGAGCAGCGGCGGCTGGGCGAGAAAGTCTTCCAGGGCCAGCAAGAGCAGAGCCGCCAGTTCCGCTCGGACGCGAAGAATGTGCAGGACCAGCTCAAGGATCTGCAGGCCCAGATGGACAAGGCCTCGGCCGATCTGGAGGCGCAGGAGCAGCGGCAGATGCTGGACGCCTACCACTTCATGGGCAACGGCTGGCGCGCCGGGGAGCGCTACAAGGAGAAGGCTGTGGAGGGCAAAGCGCAGGTCGGCGACGTGCCGCTGGAGCGCCTGCAGAACCCACGTGCCTTCGCAGGCTTCTCGGGGGCGAAGCTGCCCGCGCCGGCGCTGACGCCGCTGGATGCGCAGCCGCAGCGCCTGCGTCCCGAACCGGCCTGGCGGACCGATGCCGACCGGCAGGTGCTGACCACGCACGCCGGCGCCGAACTGCGCGTGCCGACGCGCGGGATCCTGTACACATTCCAGAAGGTCGAAGGGCATCCCGAGTTAGCGCTGATGGTCCGCTCGACGGATTCGACCTGGGGTTGGTCCGCGCGCGGCGCGCTGTTGCTGCTCGTGGCACTGGGATTGGTCTTCCGTAAACGGCTGGCGAAGTGAACCACCCGTGCAGCCTATAGCCCGTGTTCGTCGCGCAGGATTCGCACGATCTCGTCGACCGCCTGTTCCTGGGTACGGTCGTCGGTCACGATCACGTGGTGGGCGGCCGAACGGTAGAGCGGTTCGCGTTCGGTGTAGGTGGCCTGCAGGTCTTCCCGGCGCGAGCCGCGTCCGGTCAGGGACGGGCGGTTGGGATCTTCGCCGATCCGCCGAAGCGTCTGATCGACACTGACGTTCAGCCAGAAGACAATGCCGGTCTCGCGGAGCGCCTGAACGCTTCCAGGATTCAGGATCACGCCGCCGCCGGTGGCGTTAATGGTTCCCTTCAGGAGCGCGACCTTCCGGGCCACTTGCGCCTCCACTTCGCGGAAGCGCGGCCAGCCGTGGCGTTCGACCACCTCCGGAATGGTCAACCCGAACTCGTAGACGATCAGCGCGTCCATGGGGATCAGTTCGCGGTGCAAGCGCCCGGCCAGAATAGCGCCGACGGTGGTCTTTCCCGAGCCGCGCATGCCGATCAGGACGATGTTCTTTTCGCTGGCGTTCATGGTCGTTCCTTTGGCCGTCGGACGGGCAGACCTGTCTGACGTCTGCCGTTCTACTTCCCCGAAAGCCGTTTGACCAGGATCGTCCGCATCAACTCCACCGGCGCGGTCTTTCCGGTCCAGAGTTCGAACTGCGCTACGCCTTGCAGGAGCAGCATCTCGTAGCCCGGCACGGTCCGGCATCCGCGGGCCTTGGCTTCGCGGAGGAATCGCGTCTCCATCGGGTTGTAGACAATGTCGATCACCGTCTGTTCCGGTCGCAGGTAAGCGGCGTCGATGACGGTGCGGTCCTGGAGCGGTGCCATGCCCAGGGAGGTCGCATTGACGACGACGTCGGCGGCGGTGACCACGTCGATCCGGTTCAGATCACCGTACGGACAACCGATCTCGGCTGCCAGTGTACGCGCCATCTCGAGTTCTTCAGTCCGGTTCAGGATGGTCAGCCGGGCGCCTTTTTCCCTGAGCCCGAAGGCGATAGCCCGGGCTGCGCCGCCGGCGCCCAGCAGCACGACCTGTCGGCCGGCCGCCGGCACGTGGGCCTCCAGCGAGCGTACGAAACCGGTCCAGTCGGTGTTGTAGCCCTTCAGGTGTCCGTTTTCGTTGACGACGGTATTGACCGCGCCGATGGACTGGGCCACCGGGTCAACCGCATCCAGGAACGGGATCACGGCAACTTTATGTGGAACGGTGACGCTCAAGCCGCGGAGGCCCAATGCACGCACACCGCGGATCGCGCCTTCGACGTCTTCGACGCGAAAAGCGAGGTAGGCGAAGTTGAGGCCGAGCTGTTCAAATGCGGCGTTATGCATCGCCGGTGAAAGCGAATGCTCGACGGGGTTTCCGATAATTCCGCAGAGCTGGGTCTTGGCATCCGCTCGCATGGCTTCCCTCCTGATCGAGTGGCTTGAAGATGCGGACGGAGAATACGCCGGTGTCGGAAACGGAGCAAGGACCGTTGGGGCGACGTACGCGCCGTCATTCTCCTGCCCCAGCTGCCGCAGGAACTCCAGGCCGCAGCGGTGAGGCCACGGGCATCGCGTTCCAAGGCTTCACGACTCCGTTTTTTTCAATCATAACCAATTACAATAAAATGGTTTAAATGCGAGTCCATACGTATGGACTTTTTCCTGCCGTAACCTGTTT
>CAYSBP010000127.1:0-8835 GCA_964429255.1 uncultured Planctomycetia bacterium | reverse complement strand
CGCCGACTTTGAGGACGCCATCCAGTTCTTCTCTGCGGTGGAAGGCAAGGCCGCCTACATCGCCACGCGAAATCCTCAGGACTTTCCACAGGACCTGCTGCCGGTGATCACCCCGGAGGCCCTTCTCGCAATGGGTATAGGTCACGGCCAAGCCCGGGCCCGAGCGAACCGAACTCAGAGACGAGATGAAGCGTAGAGCGGGTGGGCACCTACTGTGATGTCGGGTTCCGCAATGCCACCCCGTCGTCGTCCCAATCGCACTCGCAATCGTAGTTCGGCTGTTAGAGACTACCAAACGACCGAATTACGATTGCGACGACGATTACGAGTGCGATTAGGAGAACACCCCCTTGCAGTTCGAAGTCACCCACACCGACGGCCTCTCCCGCCTGGGTCGCCTGACCACCACCCACGGCGTCATCGAGACCCCCAACTTCATGGTCGTCGGCACGCTGGGCACGCCCAAAGGCCTGACGCTCCAGCAGCTCCGCGAACACGGTTCGCAAGTGCTGCTGATGAATGCGCTGCATCTGGCCTGGCGCCCCGGCGAACAGCTCGTCAAGGACCTCGGCGGCTTGCATCGCTTCACCGGATGGGACGGACCGATCCTCACCGACAGCGGCGGCTTTCAGATCTTCTCGCTGCCCGGCCTGCGCAAGGTCAGCGAGGAAGGCGCGCAGTTCGCCTCGCCCGTAGATGGCGCCGTCCGCGCCTTCACACCCGAAACCGTCATTGAACTCGAGCACGCACTCGGCGCCGACCTGATCATGCCGCTCGATCAGTGTCCCGCGTACCCCTGCACGGATGAGCAACTGCGCGAGGCCGTCGAACGCACCATCCGCTGGGCCAAGCGTGCGCTGGACCGCCACCACGCGCTGGCTACGCCGGGCGTGGACCTCTTCGGTATCATTCAGGGGGGGTGCGCCGAGGCGTGGCGCGGGCGTTCGCTGGAGGCCACCTGTGCGCTCCCCTTTTCCGGCTTCGCCCTTGGCGGGTTCTGCGTCGGCGAACCGCCCGAACTGACCCGCGCCGCGATCGAATTTACGGCGCCGAAGATGCCGGCTGACAAGCCGCGCTATCTGATGGGTATGGGCCGGCCGATAGACCTGCTGGCCGCCGTGGCCGCCGGCGTGGACCTCTTTGATTGTACCCTTCCCACGCGCAACGGACGGAACGCAACCTTCTTTACTTCCAACGGGTTACTTCGTATCCGCAATGCCGCTCATGCCCGCGATTCACGGCCGGTTGACGAGGCCTGTTCGTGTTACACCTGCCGCCACTTCAGCCGGGCCTTCCTGCGTCATTTGTTCCTTGCCCGTGAGATGAATGCGGCTATTCTTGCAAGTCTTCATAACGTGGCCTTTTACCTGAAACTCATGCGGGACGTGCGCGTGGCCATTCAGGAAGGTCGCTTCGTGGAATTCCGCCGACGGTTCCTCGAAGCATACGGTGATGACGCGGCTCAGACGGAAACGGACGGAGAGTAGATCTTGTTCACGCTCGATCAATGGATCTGCAACTTGGCGGCGGATGTACCGGTTCTGCCGAGCCAACCGCAGGACCCGATGGGTTCGCTCTACGGCATGCTGATGCTCCTGGTGCCGATGGGGCTCTTCTTCTACTTCTTCATGATTCGGCCGGAGAGTAAGCGGCGCAAGGAACGCGAGCAGCTGCTCAATTCCGTGAAAGTGAAGGACAAGGTTGTCACGATCGGGGGCATGCACGGTACGGTGGTGGACATCGAACCGAACGAGATCGTGATCCTGGTGGACCCGAAGAAGGATGTGAAGATCCGTTTCCGCCGCTCGGCCGTCGACTCGGTGGAACTCGCGGAGGGTGGCGAGAAGAAATGATGCTGGGTCGCCGCAGCGCGAAGCGTTCGCGCGGAGCCGTAAGCGTCCTGTCCATCGCGTTGGCGCTGGCCTGGAGCGTCGCGACGCATCTGCTCTGGCAGGTGGAACAACGCCAGGGCGACGACCCGTCGGCGCAGGTCCGCTGGGTATTCAGTGCGCTGGAACCGTCCGCATGGTCCGATGAGGCGTCCGGTGGTCCGTCCAGTGAAACGCCACGCGCCCTCACGCAGCCGGCGCTGCCGGATGGCGAATCGCCCGCGCCGTGTCAGATCCGCCGCTCGTGTTCATCCGATGTCGAAGCGCTGGCGGCCGTGTCGCTGCCCGGGTTCGCCGCGCCGTTCGAACGGCTTCCGGCCATCCGTCTGGAAGGCCAGCCCGGTGTCCGCAGCAGGGTGCTGGGCCTCCCGTCTGTCGCGTTGCACCTCCCTCCGCCCGGACGCGCTCCGCGTCCGCCGCCGGTCTGCTCCTGAATCCGGTTTCGTGCCTGCGGGGTCAAAGGTCCACGGTAGCGCACGGTCCGCCCGGGTAGGGGCGGATCTTTTCGAAACACACGAAGAACAAGGATGGATCGAGTCATGCCCAAGTGGCTTTCGTTTCCCACGCTGCTGGTCTGCGTCCTGCTGTTGGGCGCCGGCGCGGTTGGAGTTCTGACCTACTCGTCCTCGAATGATTTCCGCGAGCGGTGGTTGTGGCAGGAGAGCTACGCGGACGCGAAGCGCGAGGGACCGAAGGCGGTTGAGGACTTCTTCTTCGCGAAGGAAGAGAAGGCCATCAAACGCAAGTTCGCCGAACTGAACCGCGATGACAAGGCACTGATGGACGAGTACCGCGCGGCGCAGAAGACCGGCGACGAGGCGATGCGCGGTTTCATGTTCCGCAACGTGACGAAGATGCCGCCGTGGTACATGCCGTGGGGGTCGCTGGTCGGGCTGGCCGTTGTGGTCGTGGCGTTGAGTTTCCTCTGCCGCCCGCTGTTCCTGAAGTACAACGGCAAGCTGGTCTTCAGCATCGCGCTGACGGGCCTGCTGGGCGGATGGTTTGCGCATCTGGCGCTGTCGGGCAGTTTCCCCATGGGCATCGATCTGGCCGGCGGGACCGAACTGATCTACAAGCTGGATTTCAAGGGCGTGGATCGCCGTATCGCCGAAGCCCAGCAGTTACTGGACGACAAGAAGGCGACGTTGAAGACCAAGAAGGCCGAGTTGGAAACGAAGAAGAACAGCGGAAGCGCTGAAGTCGAGCAGCTCGCGAAGGCCGTCAGCACTCTGGAGACGGAAACGCGCGATCTGACCCTCGACGTTCAAGCCCTGTCCAACAGCCGCGACGGCGCCCACGAAAAGGCCGCCGAAGTGGTCCGCCGCCGCGTCGATCCGACGGGCACCAAGGGTATTCCGATCACGACCTACGACAACAACACCAAGATCCGCATCCAGTTGCCCAAGGCCAGCCCGGAGGAAGTGGCACGCGTCAAACGCGCCATCATGACGCAGGGCCGTCTGACCTTCCACCTCTGCGCCGACGAGAAGAAGGACAGCGAGATCATCCAGAAGGTAATGGCCGAGAAGGATTACAAGGGCTACGAGCTGATCCAGATCGAGCGCAAAGACCCTTACGTCCCCACCAAGGTCACGCACAGCCCGCAGGTCATCCAGAAGCTGCCCATGCTGGAGGGCTCGCGCGTCATCTTCGCCGGCTTCCGCCGCAGCGAGGAAGGCGGCTGGGAAGTCAACCTGCGCTTCGACGCGGCGGGTTCGGCGAAGTTCGAACAGGTGACCGGCGACAACGTCGGCCGGAACATGGCCATCGTGCTGGACGGTCGCTGCAACTCGGCGCCCGTGATCAAGGAACGGATTGCGGGCGAATGCCGCATTTCGGGCGGCTTCACCAAGAAGGAATCCCAGGAACTGGCCAGCATCCTGACGGCCGGTTCGCTTCCCGCCGAGGTAAAGGAGGAAAGCGAGTTCACCGTCGGCCCCGCGCTGGGGCAGGAGCAGATCGAGTCGGGCAGGAATGCCACCCTGCTGGCGGCCATCCTGGTCTCGATCTTCATCTGGGGCTACTACCGCATCGGAGGCTTCATCTCCGTTATTTGCATGCTCATCAACCTGACACTGCTGATGGGCACGCTGGGCTTCTTCAAGGCGACCATGACCCTGCCCGGCATTGCCGGCATCGCGCTGACCTACGGCATGGCCGTGGACGCGAACGTGCTGATCTTCGAGCGTATCCGCGAAGAGCAGGCACGCGGACGGCCCGCAAGACTGGCGGTGCAGATGGGCTTCGATCGCGCCTTCTCCGCGATCATCGACTCCAACCTGACGACGCTGCTCACCGGCATCATCATGTACTACGTCGGAACCGGTCCC
Source organism: uncultured Planctomycetia bacterium (assembly GCA_964429255.1). Classification (GTDB taxonomy): domain Bacteria; phylum Planctomycetota; class SZUA-567; order H5-PLA8; family H5-PLA8; genus CAYSBP01. The sequence goes on along the minus strand of CAYSBP010000127.1, from coordinate 4,616 downwards.
GTGCGCGGCTTCGCCGTCACGCTTTCGATCGGCATCCTGATCACCCTGCTGGCCAACTATTGGATCTTCCAGAACATCATGGAGTGGCTGGTTTCGCGCGAAGCGGTGCCCGAGTTCAAGATGCGCAAGTTGCTTCCCGAGACGAAGATCGACTTCATGGCCATACGCAAGCCGTGGTATTTCATCTCCGGCGGCATCGCCCTCGCTTCGCTGGCGCTCTTCGCCCACCTCGGCATCTTCAGCGACCGGATCTACGACCTCGACTTCACCGGAGGCACGCTGGTCCAGATCAACTTCTCCAAAGGACAGGGCGAGAAGCAGGCGGTCATCAAGGAAACGATGTCGAAGACCTTCGAACCCGCGCTGCAGAAACGACTGACGGAAATTGCGGGTCGCCTGGAGCAACTCGCCAACTCGCCGGAGCTGGGCGACCCCAGTGCGCTGCGCAACGTCATCTACAAGGAGCTGCCTGAAGTCGCCAATGCCCAGTTGGCTGTAACGGCCAAGGTGACCAAGGAAGACCTTCTGGATATGGCGCTCGTCTTCCGCGACAAGCTGAAGGAGTTCGACCGGTTGCGCTTTACCTATCAGACCTTCGGCGAACCGGACGCGCAAGGCAACTACCTCAGTTTCACCGTCACCACGCGTAACGACGAACCTCTGATCAACGAAGCCATCGTCGCTCAGGTGCTGAAGTGCTTTGCCGGCAAGATCGAACCGTATGCCGTCTCGGTGGAAGGCGACGCCATCCGGGTGCAGTTCAGTTCCAAGCCCGGCGATCCGTCCGGAGGCGTCGGCGCCGCCGACCTGAAGGCCGAGGTCCGTTCGGCCCTCGCGACCGCCAAGGCCGACAAGAAGTACGCCGCGCTAAAGAGCGATATCGAGAAACTCGAGGATAACATCGGCGAACCGCAGGCCGCGGGCCCGTCCGGCCGCTACTTCCTCGACATCGCCGGACTACCATCCGATCTGGTGGGCCGCGACCTGCTGCGGACGATGATCGACGAAACGCACATCAAGCACCAGGCCGAAGGCCCGGTCGGACGGAAGAGCAGCTTTGGAAAGACCGTTTCGGGCGAGATGCGACTCACGGCCATCATCGCACTGATCGCCTCGCTGATGGGAATGTTCATCTACCTGTGGTTCCGCTTCGAGTTCTCCGGCGCGTGGGGTTTCGGAGCCATCGTCGCGCTCTTCCACGACGCCACCGTGGCGCTGGGCGCCGTCTGCCTGGTCAGTTGGCTCGACATCATGCCGGTCCTGCTGGATCTGAACATGATCGCCGCGCTGCTCACCGTCGTCGGCTATAGCGCCAACGATACGATCGTCATCTTCGACCGGATACGCGAAGTGAAGGCCGCGCATCCGACGCGGAACCTGCACGACGTCATCAACGAGTCGGTCAACCAGACGCTGGCTCGAACGATCCTGACTTCGTTGACCACGCTGCTGGCCGTGCTCTCGCTCTTCATTCTGGGCGGCCCCAGCATCCGGGACATCACCTTCCCGCTGCTGGTCGGTATGGTTGCCGGCGTGTACAGCACGGTCTTCATCGCTTCGCCGTTGATGGCGTGGTGGTACAAGCGGTTCGGCGCCACCTTCAGCTCGCAACCGCAGCAGCAGGCGCAGAACGCTCCCTCCGGAGCGCAGATCTGACACCTGCCGCGCGGCACATCGGCCGGCTCCAAAGGGGGCGGATGATATCCGTCCCCTTTTTGTTGCCTTGCCTTCACGCACGCGGCATGATTCACTGCGGTGCATGATCCGATCCGAACGGGCTCCGAGTTGGTTTCATGGGCAAGAACGCACGTACTGAACACAGTCCCCTGAATCCCCCGGCGCTGGAACGGGCCGTGGCGACGGGCGAACGCGAGGCACCCGAGGCGATCTTCCGCCGCGTGCTCCGGAAACGCGGTCTGCGCTATACGAGGGAACGCAAGGAGATCCTGCGCGAAGTGCTCGCGACCCACGATCACCTGGACGCCCTTCAGATCCACGAACGCCTCCACGCGCGAAACGCACGCGTCTCCAAGGCGACCGTCTACCGCACCGTGGCCCTGTTGCGTGAAAGTCGCATCCTGCGCGAAGTCTTCCATTCGCCGCAGGGCGCCCGATACGAGCATGTTTATGGACACGAGCACCACGAACATATGATCTGCGTGGCCTGCGGGTGGGTGATTGAGTTCAGTTCGCCCGACCTGGAGCGCATTCAGGACAGGGCCTGCCGCGAGAAACGGTTCGAGCCGATCCGCCACCACCTCGAGATTCTGGGCTACTGCAATGCGTGCCAATCGCGCGTCAGCGGACGCGAAGCTCCGGGCTAGAGGAGGCATCTGGCGACTGCACCTGCGGCGCACACGCCACAAGCCCCCGGTGCACCAGGTCTGGCACCCAAACGGGCCTGTACGGCTTGAGTTCGCTGCGGATGGCCGGCCAGAGCGCGGCAGCACCGCCACCGGTCAACACGATACGCGTCCCTCGGCCGAGCAACCGGGCCTGAACTCGCGCGAGCGCACACGCCGCCGCCATCTGCGCACGCCGCACGCCGAAGCGGATGGCGTCTTCGGTTGAACAACCGCGGACGGGAACCCTGGTGCGCGGTGCGAGCGGCTTCAACGCCGGCAACTGCGCGGTGCCAGCGCTCAGCGCCGAGAGCGCAAGCTGCTCGCCGGGCACGATCAGCCCACCCTCGAAAACGCCCGCATGCCTTGTCCCCAAGGCCGGTCGCACGCTGTTCACGGTCAAAGCCGTCCCCGCATCGAGGACGACCCACGGCACACGCGGATCGATCGCCAGCGCGCCCAGCACCGCGGTCAGTCGATCGTCGCCGACGCGGTAGGCCGGCCGCGGCCGAATGCGCAGTGGACACGATAGGTTCCCGCGGAACCGAAAGAGGTATGACGGCGGTTGGAGGCGCGAGGAGAGACATCGCTCCAGGGCGTCGACGACGCTCGGCACGACGCCGGCGAGAACAATCGTGGCGCTGCCTTCTCCCATGGCCGCAAGGATCCTTCTCGCCATCGCATGGCCGCCGCAGCTCGTCGCCCAGCCGCCTCGATCGATGGCCTTGCCGGCAGGCGACCAGTGAGCGGCCGTGGTCCGGGTATTACCGACCATGACGGTCAGAACCGGGAGGGCGTTCTTTCCAGGCTTGCGTGGCAACGCGTTCATTTCCACATCTTACGGCAGGGAAACCAAGGTCACCAGTTCCAGTGGAACCCTCAAACGATCGGGTTGAACCATGCCGCTTTTGGGCGCCGTTCAATCGTGGTCAGGCATGGAAAAGAAGGATCGGGTTCTCGTGAGGAGATGGAATCCGGGGCGTTCCACGCCTTCGTACTTCTGTCGGCGAGGACGCCCGATAGAATGCCCGCATGTCGCAAACCCGTTCTGACCTCTGGCCGCGCGCCATCCTGCATGTCGACCTCGACGCCTTCTATGCGTCCGTCGAGGTGCACGATTTTCCCGAGCTGAAAGGCAAGCCGCTCATTGTCGGCGGCCTGCCCGGCGGGCGCGGCGTGGTCAGCACGGCCAGCTACGAAGCGCGCCGCTTCGGCGTGCACTCGGCGATGCCTTCCGTCACGGCCGCGCGCCTCTGCCCGGACGCCGTCTGGCGTGTACCGCGCATGGAACGTTACGTCGAGAAGTCCCATGAAGTTCACGCGATCTTCGCACGCTATACGGATCTGATCGAGCCGCTTTCGCTCGACGAAGCGTTCATGGACGTCACCGGTTCGCAGCGGCTCTTCGGTTCGCCCGAGACGATCGGCCACCGGATCCAGGACGAGATCCAGGCGGAGACGGGCCTTTCCGCTTCGGTCGGCGTGGCGGAGAACAAGTTTCTCGCCAAGCTGGCCAGCGACCTGCGCAAGCCGCACGGTTTCGTCGTCGTGGCACGCGATGAAGCCGGCCTGCGCGCATTGCTGCATCCGTTGCCCATCACGCGCCTCTGGGGCGTCGGGCCCAAGATGGCCGAGCGGCTCGAGGAACTGGGACTGCGCACCATCGGCCAACTCGCGGTCGCCGACCCGGCCTTCCTCGTCCGGCGGATCGGCGAGGAGATGGCCGAACGCCTGCTGAATCTGGCGCACGGCCGCGATGTGCGCCCCGTCGACACGGGTGATCGCCCGAAATCCATCGGCCGCGAGAACACCTTCGTACAGGACCTGCGCGATCGCGAGGCGATGGAGCGCGAACTTCTGAGCTTCGCCGACGAAGTCTCCGGACGATTGCGCGGCAAAGGACTCAAGGCCTTCGGCGTGACGTTGAAGGTGCGCCTCGGTGATTTCACCACGCTCACGCGTGCTGCGACGTTCGACGCGCCGACGGACCTCGCCGAGCCGCTCTATGCCGCCGGCTGCCGGATGCTGGCTACGCGCGTGGACTTCCGCGGCCAGGGGGTGCGGCTGCTGGGGCTGACGGCGACCAAGCTGGTTACGCCCGGCGAGTGGACGCCGGGCCTCTTCCCCGACGAGACTGACGAGAAGCGCCACCGCGCCGCCGAGGCGATTGACCGATTACGCGACCGTTTCGGCGACGACGCCGTCACCCGCGGGCGCCTGCTGCAGAAAGGCGAAGAGACGACGGGCACGCCGAAGGACCAGCCAAAGGAGTAA
>CAYSBP010000126.1:0-9022 GCA_964429255.1 uncultured Planctomycetia bacterium | reverse complement strand
CAGAATGAGCAACCCAACACATACGACCAACCAGCGCTCCTCCCCCGAAGCCAAGATCGCCCTCTTCCGTTCGCTCTTTCGAGGTCGGGATGACGTCTATCCGCGCCGGTTCGAGAGCCGCAGGACGGGGAAGTCAGGCTACCAACCGGCCTGCGCCAACGAATGGACGCGCGGCGTCTGTGAAAAGCCCCGGATCAAGTGTGCAGCTTGCCCGAACCGCCGGTTGCTTCAGGTGACCGACGAGACGATCCGAATGCACCTGTCGGGATACGACCACGAAAGACACCGCTTCGTGATGGGCGTCTATCCGCTGCTGCTCGACGAGACCTGCTTCTTCCTGGCCGCCGACTTCGACAAGGCCAACTGGCAGGACGACGCGAAGGCGTTCCTGGAGACCTGCGGCAAGCTTGGCGTGCCCGCGGTACTCGAACGCTCGCGTTCGGGCAACGGCGGCCATGTCTGGATCTTCTTCGAGGCGGCCCTTCCCGCATCGCTGGCCCGCAAACTCGGCGCATACAGCCTTACGGAGACCATCGATCGACGCCCGGATATCGGGCTGGATTCCTACGACCGGTTTTTTCCTAATCAGGATACGTTGCCCCATGGCGGTTTCGGCAACCTGATCGCCTTGCCTATGCAGAAAGGTCCTCGCGAGCGCGGCAACAGTGTATTCCTCGACGAACAGTTCGTTCCCCATGCCGACCAATGGGCGTTTCTGTCGGGCGTCGGAAAGGTGTCGCGCCAGCAGGCGGAAGCGCTCGTTCAGGAAGCCGAGAAGCGAGGGCGAATAGTCGGGGTCCGGTTTGCGTTGTCAGAAGAAGACGACGCCCCCTGGACCGCGCCGCCATCGCGCCGGCGCAAGGACCCGTCGATTGCGGGTGCGCTGCCCAAGCGTATTGAGATGGTCTTGTCGAACGAGATCTACATTCCGAAGGACGGACTGCCGGCTGGGCTTCGCAGTCGCCTGATTCGTCTTGCGGCCTTTCAGAACCCGGAGTTTTACAAAGCGCAGGCGATGCGCTTGCCGACATACGACAAACCGCGAGTGATCGCCTGTGCCGAGGAGCATTTACAACACATCGGCCTGCCGCGAGGCTGTCTGGATGAAGTCCGTTCGCTCCTTTCCGATCTGCACATTGAGGCGGCCATTTGTGACGAACGCGTCGTTGGAAAACCACTGCCCTCGACATTCCAGGGAACGCTACGCCCCGAGCAGAAGGCTGCCGTCGCGGCTCTGGCAGCCCATGACACCGGCGTCTTGTCAGCCACAACCGCCTTCGGCAAGACAGTCATCGCGGCCTGGCTCATCGCGCAGCGGGGCGTGAACACGCTGGTGCTGGTCCATCGCCGGCAATTGCTCGAACAATGGATCGAGCGACTGAGTTCTTTCCTGAACCTTCCCCCGAAGAGCATCGGCCGGATTGGAGGCGGGCGAAAAAAGCCGACAGGCATGCTGGACGTCGCGCTCATCCAGAGCCTGGTTCGAAAAGGCGTCGTGAGCAACCTGGTCGGCGAATACGGACACCTGATCGTCGACGAGTGCCATCATTTGCCGGCGCAGAGCTTCGAGCAGGTCGTACGGCGTGCGAAGGCCCGGTTCGTCATCGGACTCTCGGCCACGGTGACGCGCAAAGACGGTCATCACCCCATCATCCTGATGCAGTGCGGCCCCATTCGCTACCGGGCCAACGAAAAAGAGCAGGCCGCCTTGCGGCCGTTCGCTCACGTGGTCATCGTCCGCCCAACCGGGTTTCAATCGCTCGAACCCGACCATGAAGACGCACGCATCCAGTTCCATGACCTTTACACAGCGTTGATTGCCGATGAGAAGCGCAATCAACTCATCTGTGCGGACGTCCTGCAGGCCCTGAGCGAAAACCGGTCCCCGGTCCTGCTGACCGAGCGCAACGAACACCTGGACGTGCTGGCGGAGCGCCTGCGGTCCGAAGTGCGCCACATGATTGTTCTTCGCGGCGGGATGGGAAAGAAACAGCTTGCGGCCATATCGGAGGAACTGGCGTCCATCCCCGAGACGGAGCGGCGCCTGATGCTCGCAACGGGCCGTTACCTCGGCGAAGGTTTCGACGATGCCCGACTGGACACGCTCTTCCTGACGCTGCCCGTCTCATGGCGCGGAACGATCGCGCAGTACGCGGGGCGCCTGCATCGACTGCATGACCGGAAGCGAGAAGTCCGCGTGTACGACTACGCCGATCTGAACGTGCCCATGCTGGCGCGCATGTTCGACCGGCGTTGCCGAGGCTACGAAGCGGTGGGCTATTCGATCCGCCTGCCGGCCAGCGCTGTGCCGGGATGGCCCGAAGACATTCCCCTGCCAGTCGATCCGCAATGGAAGAAGCAGTACGCCACCAGCGTCCAGCGTCTGGTGCGGGACGGTGTCGATCCGCCGCTGGCTAGCCTGTTCACGTGCGCGACCGAACCGTTTGCTGCCGATGCGGAGGGCGTGGAACGCGCGCGGAGCGCGTCCGAGGCGTTTCTCTATCGCCGCCTGGAGACGCTTTCGCGGACGGCGGGCCGCTTTCGCCTGAATGTGGAGTTGCCCATCCCGTTCAACGGTCGCGGCCGCATGGAAGTCGACCTGCTCTGCACGGACGCTCGCGTGGCGATCGAGATCGACGGCGATCAGCATCTGGCCGACGCGGACGCCTATCGTCACGACCGGCGCAAAGACTACCTTCTGCAGGAGAACGGCTATCTCGTCCTGCGGTTACTGGCAGCGGACCTGGGAAAGCACCTCGACGAAGCGTTGGATGGTATCCTACGTGCGCTCGCGCACCGGAAAGGCATTCCGCCGTGAAACCCGGTGCGCGACTCAGGTGAATCGCGGGACGGGGAACAACCACCGCCAGGGCATCGGTGGCTGCCCTGGGGCGTTCGAAGTCCGGTGGATCGCTACGGGAAGAACGACGGTTGAACCGGCGAGAATCCCCCACGACCAGCGACGACGACTTCATTCATTGCAGCGTACGGAGCGCTCAGGACCGTCTGGAACGGTTGCTTCTAGTACCATTTCCAGTCGTTCTCCGTGCGCTCCGTGCCTCCGTGGTGAAGAATCCGTTTACGCTTCGATCTTCTGTATGCGGATCATGCTGTACTGTGTGCGGTGACCCTGACGAACGATTTTCTTGTTCGTGCGGATGCGGCGCAGCGCGATCAGCTTCTCGCCCTTCATCTCGGTCTCGACTGTGCCGGACACCCGCGCGCCGGCGACGTTCGGCGTGCCGACCTGGATGCCCGCATCCTTGCCGACCAGCAAAACCTCGTCAAAGGTGACCGGCGAACCGGCCTTGGCCGTCAACTTGTCCACCCGCAGCAGGTCGCCTTCGCGAACCTTGTACTGGTGCCCGCGGTCGTTAATTATTGCGTACATAGTCATCCACCTCGCTGGACTTTCTGAGAACCCAGTCGCCCTTCTCGTTGGCGACCCACAACTTCCACTGCCCCACTGGCAGGGATTCGTCTCCATCGGCCACGATGCGTGCGCCGTGATTCTCCTCCATCCGACCCCACTGGTGCCGGAAGTGGTTAATGATCTCAAAAGCCGTGTCCGGATTCAAGGTCACGCGGAAGTGCGTCCCCTTGCGGTCGGCCAGGATGTCATTGATCTCGCGCAGGAGCTCCAGGCCCACCGACTCGATCGACTTCACGTGCCCGGTCCCGCCGCAACAGGGACAGGGCTCGAAGAACGTCTTGCGCAAACTCTGCCGCACGCGCTGGCGGGTCATCTCGACGATGCCCAGCGGCGAGATCTGCATCACGTTCAGCCGTGCCTTGTCGCGCGCCAGGTGCATCTTCAGCTCGTGCTCGACCCTCCGGCGATGCTCCAGGTTGTCCATGTCGATGAAGTCGATCATGATCAAACCGCCGATGTCGCGCAGGCGCAGCTGCCGTGCGACTTCGCGTGCCGCCACCAAATTGGTCATCAGGATCGTATCGTCCTGGTTCTTCTTCTCGCGGTAACGGCCCGTGTTGACGTCGATGGCCACCAACGCTTCGGTCTGCTCGATCACGATCGATCCGCCGCTCTTCAGTTCCACCTTGCGGTGAAAGAGCCGTTGCACCTGCGGTTCGACGTTGTACTTGTGGAAGAGCGGTTCGTGGCCGGTGTAGAGTTTGAGGCGCGACTCCATGCCGGGTGAGATGGCCTGCAGGTAACTCCTCGCACGCTCCAGCACCGCCGGATCGTCGATGACGATCTCGGAAACGTCATCGGTCAGCACGTCGCGGAAGACACGCGTCACCACGTCACCTTCCTCGTAGACCAGCGCCGGTGCGCGATACTCCTGCGCCTTCTTCTTCATCGTCTCCCAGACGTTGAGGAGGAAGTCAAGATCGCGCTGCAGTTCCTCACGTTTGCGGCCCATGCCGGCCGTACGCACGATCACGCCCATTCCGTCGGGAACTCTCAATCCGTTCAGGATGTCCTTCAGTTCGCGCCGCTGGCTTTCGTCGTCGATGCGTTTGGAAACGCCCAACCTCGAGATGGCCGGCATGAGTACCAAGTAGCGGCCTGGGATACTGAGGTACATCGTCAGCGCGGGGCCCTTCTGTCCCATGCCTTCCTTGGCGACCTGGACCAGGATCTCATGCTCCTTGCGCAGCACTTCGTGGACCTGGTAATGACGGCGCTCCGGTGCGCGGCCATGGTTGTCGCGGCGTACACCGCCCTGATCGCGAGGGCCGCGTGGATCGTGCGGTGGCCGGCCAATCGAACGACCGTGGTCGTTATGTGTTTGCGCCGGGACCCGGACCACGTTTCCGTTGGCCGTCGAGACCAACGAGGAAGTCGGCGCCTCGTTACCCGGCCCGGGGACGGCTGCTTCCTCGGCCTCCGTACCGGCCTGCAACGGCAGGTCGAGCGCTTCCTCCAGCAATTCGTCGGGCAATTCCTGCGGTTCCGTCAGCGGAGCCTGATCGTCCTGGTCCTCGCCTCCATCATTCACTGATTCTTCCGGCCCCTGGAAGGAGCCGGCGGCGGACGTTTCGTCGGATGGAATTTCGTTCGCAGGCGTCACAACCATGTTGGCGCCCTGCTGCGGCGCGCGCGCGCGGCCGGATCGGCCGCGGCCACCGCGTCGGCGGCGCCGGCCCTTGCGCGCCGGTTGCGCGGTGCCGTCCGATGCCACGGCGGTCTGTGCAGGGAGTTCCGTCGAAGGACCCGGAACAGCCTGCGCGGGTTCGGCGGCCGGAGCGACGGCAACCGGGATCTCGCCTTCGGGGACCGGCACCTGGGCGGGACCCGCCCGCGGTACGGGCACCAGAGCGGCGTGCGGGGGTGATCGCGTCTCAGGCTGCGGTCTTTCGTCGAAGCATCGGGCACCCAGCGGAAGGCAGTCCGAGACATGCAGGAAGCCGTTGCGCGGCGTGCCCAGATCGATAAACCCGGCCTGGAGCGAAGCTTCAACGTTGGCCACGCGTGCCTTGTAAATGTTACCCGTCACCTGCCGTTGGCTCTTCCGCTCGATGAAGATCTCAGCCAGTTCGTTATTCTCGAGCACCGCGACGCGGATTTCGCCCGGGCTGCTGGCGTTGAGCAGCAGGACCTTGTGGACATTGGATGGCGGGCGTTGCGGGATGACCGAACCGGGCGTGCCCTCGCGGCGCGGGCGATGGCGCCGGCCCCGGTCGCGACCGTGCTTCTCGTAATGTCCGGGGTGCGGCGTCGCGGGCGCGGCCGTTTCGACAGGATCCGCTTCGGGTTGTTGGGACTCCGGTTCGGACGCTACGGTTTCAGCGGCGACGGGTTCGGCAGTACCGGTTCCGCCAGATCCATCTGCTCCCGCGTCACCCGGACGTGCCGTAGTTTCTCCAGCGGCATCTCCAGCAACAGGCTCAGGAACTCCAGCGGCCGCGCCAGCCCCTGGGGACTTGGCTTTACATCCACCACGAGGTCGCCGGCGTCGAGGACGGCGTGCACGAGACTTGCTTTGAGATCTCTTGCCTGATCCGCCTTCCCCAGCCTCCGTTTCATGAACGGGAGCACCGGGGTTGCCCGCAGCATCGTCACCTTCGCCTCGTCCAGACGGATGTTCGCTTCGGCCAGGTGGACCCGATAGCGCAGTCGCACCGGCATCCGACTGCGGCGCGTCGGCGGCAGTTCCATGACGGTGAGCAGATGAAGTCCCGGCGGGAGATTCGTCTCCAGCCTTTCCAGCAGTTCGTTCGGTTGAATCCATTCGGTCAATTCGAGTTCAGCGACTTCGTCAAGCGCGGCAATACCGACTTCCAATGCGACCGGAAAGACGATCCGCGGCCGGGGGTTGAATCCTTCGGTCAACCGCACGGGCAGTTTCGCTCGCCGCACCGCGCGCTGGAATGCGCGCATCAAATCGTGGTGCGAGATGAATCGGACCGCCCCGCCCTTTTCGAAACGGAACTCGACCTTCTGTAGAAGCGGCGCAGGACGGTGCGGGGGCTGTCCTTCAGGCAAAGCCCCGTCTTCCGCGCGCCCGGCTCCCAATGCCCATCCTTTCGGCCCGGTTACGCCCCGGACCCCGCTATGCAATCTCTCAGCCGCGCCACACGGCGCGGGAATCGCAGCCTATTTTTCAGGCACCCCCAGCGGAATCATGTATCGGATTTCGACGCGGGAGGCGCGATAGAACCGTTCCCAGTCGGCCAGAACGCCTTTCCCGAGAACGAAGTGGAAGGATAGCAGGAGAACGCTCGTTTGTCACCTCCGGAATCCGGGAGAACAGGGAGAAGGAGTTTTGACAGGAGGAACAGGATGGATGGGATGGTTGTGGGGATGGCCAAAACAGCGCGAAAATGTTTATTACCGCCTAATTTGTATAGGACTTGCGGCTGCTGAATGCCAGCTCATTGTCGTCGCAATCGATATGGTTTTTGCCGGCGCGAAGCCGCCAACGAAAACCATATTGGACGGAGCACGCGGTGGAATTGGCATGGATCGAGGGGATTCAGAAGCGCGATTCAGTCTCCATGAATGGAGTTGAGCGTGCGCAAACGGGCGATCCGAGGGTGAAATCCGTAGAATCCTTCTTCCTATCATTTAGCCCTTGGCCAGCAGTTTCTTGCGGTAAGTTTCGGCATCCATGTTGCGGATGTCGTCCTGTTCCTTGGGCGTGAGTGGGCGCGGTTTGCCGACGGTGTAGGCGGCCAGCATCGTCTGTGCCTGGTCTTCGAGCACGATCATCCGCGTCAGTGCTTCGCGCACGCTGCAGCCGACAGTGATCGCGCCGTGGTTGGTCAGACAGACGCAGTTCACGTTTTTCCGGAAGGCCTTTTCGACAGCGACGGCCAGTTCGTGGCCGGCCGGGATGACATACGGCAGGTATCCAACGCGGCCTACAAGTGCCACAAAGTCCGGCGTCAAGGGAAGGATTTTCCGGCCGGCGCTGATGATGCCGACCGTCGTCGCGGGATGCGCGTGGCAGACCAGTCGGACATCCGGACGTGCCTTGAATATCCGCAGGTGCATCTCGACTTCGCACGTCGGCTTCAGCCCGCGGACCTGCTTCTCGCGTTCCAGATCGATGACGGACCACTCGTTGGGCTTGATACGGTCGACGTCGTAGCCCGTGGGCGAAAGGTACACGCACTTGCCTTCGCGACCGCTGATGTTGCCTCCGGGGCCGACGACCAGGCCCTTTTCGATCATCAGTTTGCCGAGTTCGGTGAGTTCTTTGACGATGGACATGTGGTTCTTTCTCCTGGTTGATGATTCCGGGCTACGGGCGCTTGGTGTCCAGTCGCAGTCGCTGGATCGCGACAGCCTGCCCTCTGTCCTCTACTCCCTTTCCTCTGCCCCTTCGCGACGCCTACGTCCTTTTCCTCAACACATCGTTTTCGTACTTCTCGATCTCGTCGATCCATGCCAGGCCGGCGGGGACTTTGGCGCGGCGGCAGAGTTCGTCCCAAACAGCGCCGAGCGGTTGCGTGCGCAGTTCTTCCAGCAGCGCCAGCTTCTGAGCGTTGCGCCCCGTGGCTTCCAGCTCCTTCAGTGTTGCGTGCGGGGTCAGTAGTGCGTTCAGCGCGGCCTTGCGCGTTGCGCGGGCGCCGATCACATAGGCGCCGATGCGGTTGATGCTGGCGTCGAAGTAGTCCAGTGCGATAAAGACGCGGTCCAACGCGTTTCCGCTGACCAGTTCGTGGAAGACCTGACGCAGGTCGTCGTTGAAATTCACCACGTGATCGCTGTCCCAGCGGATACCGCGCGAGACGTGCAGCAGCAGTCGCGGGTGGAACTGCATCAAGGCGGAGAGTTTATCCGCGACGGTCTCCGTCGGGTGGAAGTGGCCCATGTCCAGGCAGAGCACACAGTTCTTCTTCAGGGCGTACTGGCCGTAGAATTCATTGGAGCCGACCGTGTAATCTTCGCTGCCGATGCCGAAGAGCTTTCCTTCGAGCGCATCGATGCAGAGCCGGGTGTCGACGCCGAGGTTCGGGGCAAGCATTCCGTCCAGCGACTCGACCAGGCGCGCGCGCGGGCCCCAGCGGTCGGCAGGTTGGTCCTTGGCGCCATCGGGAATCCAGTGGTTGATCACGCAGGGGCTGCCCTGCGCTTCGGCCATGGATTGGGCAATCCTGCGACAGGCGATGCCGTGGCGGATCCAGAACTGGCGAATCTTCAAATCGCGGTGGCTAAGCGTGTAGCCCTCGCTGGCCTTGGGATGCGCAAAGAAGGTCGGATTGAAGTCGAGCGCGATCTTCTGCGTCCTGGCCCAGTCCATGAACCTGGCGAAGTGTTGGGGTTCCAGCGCATCGCGATCGACGGCCTTGCCGTTGGTTTCGGCGTAGGAGGCGTGGATGTTTAGGCGGTGTGTGCCGGGCAGGAGTTGCAGGGCCTGCTCGATGTCCTGGCGGAGTTCGTCGCCAGTGCGCGCGCGGCCAGGGTAGTTGCCAGTGGCCATGATGCCACCGCTGTCGGTGACGCCCGGTTTGACTTCAAAGCCACAGACGTCGTCGGCCTGCCAGCAGTGGAGCGAGATGGGTATCTGCAGCGTTTTTTCGAGCGCTGCTTCGGTATCCACGTCAAGCG
>CAYSBP010000125.1:0-9114 GCA_964429255.1 uncultured Planctomycetia bacterium | reverse complement strand
CGGGACTTCGCTGTCGGTATCCTCGACGTATCGTCCAGGGATAACGTATTGGCCGGTCAGCCACTTACCGAGATCGATCTCACGACAGCGGGCGGAGCAGAAAGGAAAAGACTTGTGTTGCGCCACAGATGCGTAACGAAACGTAACTCCGCATCGAGGACAGACGGCCTCGCGTGGGGGAACTGGATCAGTCATGTCGAACGCTCGATGATTAAGAAGCTGCCGCCGGCACTTGCTTTACTTCGGCCGGCTGGGCCTGGGCCTGGGCCTCGTTGAGGCGGCAGATCTCTTCCTGCACCGCCACGATCTGGCGGCGCCACTTCACGCGCCCCTCGAAGCCCACTACGACCTCGTACATCTGCTGCGCCTTCTGGAGTTCACGCTCCAAGGCGCGCATGCGTTCAAGGTCGTCGCGCCGGAGAAGACTCTCGTCTTCATCCCTCTGGCGCTTGCTCGTGTCGTAGATCATGCCGCGCCGCCAGATCTGCCCGTAGTGGCGGCGACAATACCCCTTCGCGTGCGCTGGGTTTGGGCAATTCTCGACGATACAGCGGGAAGGTCTGGGCATTGGACACCCCCTCCAACCATTCCCCCCCGGGAAAGGCTCTTCAACTTTCTCGCTCAACGCCATGAGTGTGGTTAATGCTCTTCTGTTCCTCGTCATATTCAGCACGCCGCGCCTGTCAACGGAAAAGTTAAAAATGTTGTTAGGCTTCCGTGACGGGCCGTCCAAGAAGCGTGTTGCGTTCGCGTTAGAATTCGCGTTAGAATTGCGAACGGCCTCGGAGCTGCACGAGGTGCTCCGATGAAAGAAGATGCGTTCGTTGTACGCTTGCGATACACTCACACCACCGTTCATTGACCCAGGGCGCGAGAGCGATGATCAACTGGAACCTTCTTCCGCCCTGGTTCCTCGTCGTCTTCTGCGCCGCGCTGGGCGGCATCGTCGGGAGCTTCGTCAACGCGGCCGTCCATCGCCTCCCACGCAACATTTCGATGTTGACGCGCTCGCGCTCCTTCTGCCCGCGCTGTGAAGCGACCATCCACTGGTACGACAACATTCCCATCTTGAGTTTCCTTGCCCTGGGAGGGCGTTGCCGCGTCTGCGGCGTGCCCATCCCGCTCCGCTATCTGGCCGTCGAAGTGCTGTGCGCTTCGCTGTACGCGGTGGCGGCGTATCAGTTCTTTGTCCTGAACGCGCCCGCCTCGCACGAAATGCCGTACCGCATGCCGTGGATCATCCTGGTGATCCAGTTGATCCTGATCGCCGACCTGTTGTGCATCACGTTCACCGATCTGGAGACGTGGTACATCCCGATTCAGACGACCTGGCCGTTCGTGCTGCTGGGGATGGTGCTCGCGCCTTTCTTCCCCGACCTGCATCCGGCACGCACGGAGTGGCTGTCCGAGGCCGCGGGCTCCGGTGCGGCTTCGGCGGCGAATTGGAATGCACTGATCGACTCGGTTCAGGGTTTGGTCTGGGGAGCGGGTGTGCCGTGGCTGGTTGGCTTCGCATGCCTGGTCTACCTGAAGAAGGAGGGCATGGGCGCCGGCGACTCGCATCTACTCGGGATGCTCGGGGCCATGCTGGGTTGGAAGACCGCGATGACGGTCTTCGTTCTGGGCGTCTTCATCGGCTGCTTCCTGGGCCTGGGTTCGATCGCCTGGAACCACCTTCAGCGCCGCCGGTTGGGTGATGCGTGGCAGCCTCGACAGCCGACCTTCGAACTGGATGAGGCCGAACTTACCCCTCCGCCGGCCTGGCCGCTGTTGGCCTACGGGTTGTTCGTGCTCCTTTTTGAAGGTGGACTGGTTTCCCTGTATCTCCGGTGGGAGCAATTCGAGTGCTCCATCCTTGACGCCTTCCCGTTCTCAGCCGTCCTCGGCGTGCTGCTGGGGCTCTGTTTGCTGCTGGGTTTCATCCTGCAGCGTCACTGGCTGAAGGGAAACGCATGGCCTCAAGGCAAACGCACGCTTCGCGAAGACGGAACGGTCGAGGAAACACTGCAGGGCAACTACATTCCCTTCGGCCCCTCGCTGGCACTGGCGGGTCTGATCGTTCTGTTCTACGATCCGTTGATCCGGGCGTGGATGGCGTGGTGGCTTTGGCAGACACCCATGAGCTTGCCCTATCACCTGCCGGGCGCAGGCTGAACGGCTACGTTCTTTCGGCGGAAAGCGAACGAAGGCGACGCATGCACGTAGCGATCATCGATTACGGCCTCGGCAATCTGCGCAGCGTCCAGAAGGCGTTCGCCAGGCTGGGCGCCCAGTCCTCCTTGGCCGAAACCCCGGAGGCGATGGCCTCTGCCGACGCACTCGTGTTGCCCGGCGTGGGCGCCTTCGGAGACGGCATGGTGGGCCTGACGCAGCGGAACCTGGTGACGCCCCTGCGCGATGCGGCCATGGCCGGCAAACCGCTGCTGGGCATCTGTCTGGGACTGCAGCTTTTCTTCGAGTCGAGCGAGGAAAGTCCCGGTGTCGTGGGTCTGGGTTTGCTCGGCGGGGACGTAAAGAAATTCGACGGCAAGGCCTTCGGCGCCCAAGGAGGCCTCAAGGTTCCCCATATGGGCTGGAACACGCTGCGTTTCGCTTCCAAGCACCCCGTCTTCGCGGGGATTCCCGAGAAGCCGTGGGTCTATTTCGTTCACTCGTTCTACGTGAAGCCAGCCCAGCGGACGGACGTGATTGCCGAGAGCAACTACGGTGGCGCGTTCTGCGCGGTCGCCGGGCGTCAGCGCTTTGTCGGATGTCAGTTCCATCCGGAGAAGAGCCAGACGGTCGGGCTGAAGGTCCTGGAGAATTTCATGGCCTGGGCACAACCAAGCCGCTGATCGGCGTTGTTCGTCTTTGTCCTTGGGTTACTTCTTTCCCTTGTGTTGTGGACGGAATCCACTATGATGCGTTTGGTATGTGGATTAGTCATGTGGACGATCTGCAGACGCAAGAGCACTTTTTTCAGGAGAGCGTAGATGGCGACAGGCAAAGTGAAGTGGTTCAACGATCAGAAGGGTTTCGGATTCATCACGCCGGACGCGGGTGGCAAGGATCTCTTCTGCCATCACAGCGAGATTCAGGCGGAAGGATTCCGGTCCTTGGCTGAAGGTCAGGCCGTCGAGTACGAGCCTATCGACGACAAGAAGGGTCCCAAGGCCACCAAGGTCCGCCCGATCCAGTAATCGAGCACACCTGATCACAAACCGGTTGGGAAGTCAGCAGCGGGTCTGTTGACTTCCCTCCGTTTCCTCATGTCTTGGCAGCGTTCCTTCCGATTCCCGTAAGGGGCCGTGGACTCTTCGCACCAGGACGTGCGTCCTTCAGCAATGTAGTTTCTCTTCCAGTTCCTGCCAGCGCGCGTATAGTCGGTCCACCGTTTCCTGCGCTTCGGCCAGCTCCCGGCAGCGTTCGTGCAGTTTCATCGGGTCGCGCGCGGTCGCGGGTTCTTCGATCTCCTTCTGAATGACAGTCATAGCGGCCTCGGCGTTGAGAATGGCCGCCTCCATTCCGTCCCACTCGCGCTGATCCTTGAAGGAGAGCCGCTTCGTGTTTCGCACCGGCGCTGAACGCGGAGTCGGCGAGGCAATTGCCGGCTTGCTCGCGCGAACCTCGCGATTCAGCGCCTCGCGCCGGTCATTCTCCCACTGCTCGAAGTCAGCGAAGAGGCGCACACCGCCCCGGCCGTCGAGGCCCAAGATGTCCGTAGAGAGTTTGCGCAGCAGCGCCCGGTCATGCGTCACCAGCACCAGAACGCCGGGGAAATCAGCGAGGCTCTCCTCGAGCACCTCCAGCGAAGGGACGTCGAGGTCATTGGTGGGTTCGTCGAGCAGCAGGAGGTCGGCCGGTCGCAGCATCAGCCGCGCGATCAGGATTCGCGCCCGCTCGCCGCCCGAAAGGTCTTTCACCTGCATGTCCAGCTGTTCCGTCCGGAAGAGGAACCGTTTGGCCCAGCCACTGACGTGCACCGTATGTCCGCGGAACGAAACCAACTCGCCATTGGGCGCCAGTGCACGGCGCAACGTCACTTCGGGATCCAGCTGCTCACGCTGCTGGTCAAAGTACGCCGCCTGCAGCCGCTCGGCACGCTCGATGGTGCCGGCGTCGGGGTCCAGTTCGCCAGACAGCAGGCGCAGTAAGGTCGTCTTTCCGCTGCCGTTACTGCCCAACAGGCCCAGTTTCATTCCGCGGGTGAGCACCAGATCCAGGCCGCCGATCAGCCTGCGTTCGCCGAGGCTTTTCTCGACGCCTTTCAGCGTCATCAGCTTGTTCGCCTGTCGGCCGGTGGCGCTGAAGTCGATTCCGGGGCCGCCCTTCTGTTCGTTGCGGGCGCGCACGTCGGCAAGTTCCCCGATCAGGCGGCCCGCTTCGTCAACGCGCGCGCGGGCCTTCGTTCGGCGTGCCGGCGCGCCGCGCCGCAGCCATTCGGCCTCGCGCCGCACAACGCTCTCCAGTGCCCGCTGCGTCTTGAGCTGCCCGCAGAGAAACTCCTCACGCTTGTCCAGAAAGTCGCTATACCGCCCGCTTGCGCTGAAAAAGCCGCCCGGAAAGCAGCGGTTGAGTTCAAGGATGCGGTTGGCGGTATGTTCGAGAAAAAGCCGGTCGTGGCTGACGACCAGTGTCCCGAATGGCGCATCGGTCAGCAGTTCTTCCAGCCAGAGGATGCCGTCGATGTCCAGGTGGTTAGTCGGCTCGTCCATCAGCAGAAGCTCGGGTTCGCGGAGCAGTTCGCGCGCGATCGCGACGCGCTTGCGCCCGCCGCCCGAGAGCGTCTCGAGGGGCGCGCTCCGCCAGTCGTCGGGAAAGCCGATCTGAGTCAGCACGGCGGAGACGCGGTATTCACACGCGTGCTCGTCCAGGTGGGCATCGCCGAGCGCGGCCCGCAGGACCTGTTCGGCGCTCCGTTCCGGCTCGAACGTGTCGCACTGAGGCACGTAGCCCAGGCGCAGCTGGCGTTTGAGGCTAAGGGACCCGGTGTCGGGCGTTTCAAGTCCGGCCAGGACATTCAGCAGGGTCGTCTTGCCGGAGCCGTTGGGGCCGATGAGTCCGGTGTGTTCGCCTTCGTTGAGCACGAAGGTGAGGCCTTCGAAGAGCGGTCGCGTCCCGAAGGACTTCCCCAGCGATTGACATCCCAGCAATGCGGCCATGGTAAAGAGATCCCATCAACGGAGTGTCGGAGCACGACCAACAGGTCCGGGAGTCTCGCTGCACCTGACCGCTGGCGCAACTGAAAGCCCCTATGGAGTGTGCCGGCGGGAAGCGGAGCGTTCAATTCGGTTTGGAGCTACTCGTCACGAACTCATTCGCGAACCATTTCGAAATGGATGAGCGTCTTGAATCGGTTGGACCTTCCTGTTCCTGGCGGGCTCTACAGTTTGCTCATGTCCAGCGGCATCTGCCCTTCGTGTTCCATCCGCTCCTGGCGTCTCCGGTGTTCGGGCTCGCGCGCGCGCACCTCTTCGGGGAGCGCCTCCCACGGACAGGCGAAGAGCGCCAAGGCGTCCATCGCGTGCATTTCGTCGTTCAGTTTGTTCGTCTGGTACTCGTCGGCCATGGCCGCGTAGCAGGTGGCCCGCTGCGCCAAGGTCAGGAGGGGCGAAGTCAAGGTCTCCTTAAGCACGCGCTGCCGCGTACCCATTGGCTTGGCCAACACCGCACGCACCAGCACTTCGCCAGACGTTTCATCCGGAGGCACCAACGCATCCACGGCCCCCTGGGCACGTAACCTGCTCACGACAACCTCGCCCTGCCCGCACAATCGGACACTCCACTCGCCCTGCAATTCGGTCATATACGAGCCCAAGGAGCGGTCGTCGAGGCCCCAGCGAAACTCATCGCCGAGCATCTCCATCCAGAGCCGCACGCGGCCGCCTTGCGCGGGCACGCGCGTCGCCGTCCACGGCGGGGCGTCGGCGCTGGCGCTTTCGAAAGACAACGAAGTGTGTCCGTCCTCCCTTGCAAGGCGCAACACGTACGAACGGTCTCCCGAAGCAAGAACAAGCGAGAAGGCTCCGCTTCCCTGGACCGGCAGGATCGTCTCCCATTCGATCCTCGCGGGCCCCAGCAGTTGCCAGGCGGGGTGGCTCTCAGCAGCCCCCGTATCGAACGTGATTCCGTCCGGCGTCAAGCGAGGCGTGGCCAGTTTCCACGGCCATGCGGCCAGTTCGGCGGCGGACGTTTCCACCTGCGCCATTGGCGGAAGGAAACAGCGATAGGCGCCTCGCAGCCGCCGCGACCGCGTTTCGTCGGCGGCCACCCGCTCCAACAGGTCCACCATCCGACGGCCCAGGCCCATTTCGGGCTGGACGATTCGTGCACTCCCTTCGGTACTCAGGGCCTCGCGTGCCGCACCGAGCATCCGCAATGACTCCGGGAGCCGGCCTTTCACGTAGAGCCGCTCGGCCTCGTCGAGCAGGTGCGCGGCCAGCCGATGGCGCTCGTGGCGTTCCACCAGGAGCACTCGTTCCAGCCAGGTGCGGTCCGCCGCATCGACCGATGGGCCGGCCGAGAGCGTCTGATAGAGACGCGCGCGCACAGCGGCGGTGTCTTCCAGTTCATACGCCATCCGTCCGACCGGATCGTCGGGCTTGGCCAGTTCGCGCTTGACGAAGACCAACTCGATCAAGGTGCTCATGTCACGGCGCGAAATGCGGTTCAGCGGCAGCTTGGCCTCGCTGGGCCTTCCCGCGTTCGGGACTTCCACGATCAGGTGGCGCTCGTTCATGCCGATGATCTGGCCGGGCGTCGCCTCGTTGCGTCGGAAGTCCTTTTCCTCGATCACACGCTGGTTCCTCGAGAGCGCTTCGGCAAGTCGCTGGAAAAGCCGTTGCACGCGCTCCAGACGATCACACTCGGCTTTCAGGACGGCGGTCTCATGCTCCCCGTCTGCCGTGCGCAGTGCCCGTTCGCAGATCGCAAGTGCTATGGGCAGTTCGTGGCGGCCCGAGGCTGTGCGGATTTCGACGAGTTTGCGCCGTATCCGTTCTCGGGCGGCCTCCGCCGTCTGGTCCTGCTCCTGGCGCAAGGCGAAGGCTTGGCGATGAGCTTCCACAGCCACAGCCAGCGCGACGCGCCGTTGGTCGACAGGTGGCGTTTCATCGCGGCTCAACCGGTCGTCCCAGTCCTTCAAGAGGGCACCCGCCACGCGCAGGTGCCCCATGTTCAGGAGCGCCTCGAATTGCACGCGCGACCGTTCGGTCCATTGCGCCGTGTCCTGGGCAATGATCTGGGAGGCCCCGGCCAATCGAGCCCTCACGGATTCCGCGAGGTGCGGGGGAGCGTCCTCCAGCATGCGTTGTGCGGTCGAGAAGAGGGCTGCCCGGGCGAAGGCCATCGCCGCAGGTTCGCGCCGTGTCCAGTCGGACTCGGCTTCCACCGCGCATGCCGTGAGCAGTTTCGCGCGCAGTGCGTCGACGCGGAACTGCGCCCGCGGCGCGAGGCCACCGAGGTTTTCGAGCCAACGGTCGAAATCCAACCTAATGCGCAACCAGTCCCCCGGTCGCCGTGCGAACCGTTCCTCCAATACCTGCAGTTCCCCGTCCTGCATGTCGACCGTTTGAATCGCTTTCGGCAAAAGGGTCGGCTCAGTCGATACGCCGGGCATCGTCTTCGTGCCTTCTGGCGAGGCAGGGCGCGGTTCGGGCGGCGCCCAGACAGGCGATTCGACCGGCGGGACGCGCGGGCCTCCCGAGATCGCCTTGACGGTCACACAAAGCAGTAGGAAGAGCGCGGCGCCGCATAGCCCGGCGATACGGTTGCGCTCCGTTTGGCCGATGACACGTCCGGTGGCCGGCGCCAGCAACAGGCGATCTTCATAGGCGAAAATGCGGCCGGACGCCAGATCGCGGCAGAGCGATTCGAGTTCACGCTGCACCGTCGCTGCGTTTGGGGGACGTGCGCGCGGGTCGCGCGCCATCAGCCGGCGGATGAGTTGACAGACCGGCGGCGGAAGCAGCGGTTCGATCTGCTCGGGGGGCATCGGATCGTGCGTGCTGACGTTCAGCATCACGTCCAGCGCCGAGGGACCTTCGAACGGCACGCGCCCGGTGACCATGTGATAGATCGTCGCGCCCAGCGAAAAAAGATCGGAGCGTTCGTCCAGCGGCTTGCCTCGCGCCTGTTCGGGGCTCATGTAGCAGGGGGTGCCCAGCGTCGAACCCTCCTGCGTGTCGGTGTCCTGCAGCGGGCCGTCAAGCGCCTTGGCCAGCCCCAGGTCGCAGAGCTTGGCCGTGCCCCGCGACGTGATCATGATATTGTCCGGCTTGATGTCGCGGTGAACGATCTTATTGCGGTGCGCGCATTCCAGCGCCGAGGCGACCTGCGCGGCGATCTTCAGGCTGTCGAGGAGGTTCAACCGACCCTCGCGGCACAGCAACTGCCGGACCGTCCGGCCTTCCACGTATTCCATCGAAATGAACCATCCGCCCGAGCCTGCTTCACCGACGTCGTAAACGCGAACAAGATTGGGGTGGTCGAGTTGTCCGGCCGCGCGCGCTTCGCGAATGAAGCGGCGGACGTAGCGTGCGTTCGCGGTCAGGTCGAAGCGCAAAACTTTGAGCGCAACGTCGCGATCCATGTTCAACTGCCGCGCGCGGAAAATGGTTCCCATGCCACCGCGACCGATAAGGCCCAGGACCTGATACGCCTCGCCTAAGTCCGGCAGATGTCCTACGTCGCTGGGAATCGCCCCTTCTCCCATGCCCAGTTCCGCAACAGGACCCGCTTCGCGCCGCTCAGAAATCTGCTCCCGTGCCTGGGTATCGGCCGCCAGTGCGATCAGATCCCACAGACTCTGGCACTCCGCATCGGTCAGATAGCCTTCTTCCTGGAGAACCTGCTCAACCGTCGCCGGTTGATTCCGTTTCAGCCGGCGCTGCAGGCTCTCTTCGGCCTGTTTGACCTGCGTGGGAGTGAGGAGCTGCCGGACAAGGGCCAGTTTGATGAAACGGGCGTCGAGCGGGTGTAGTGCGGGCGCGGGCATGCGGTCTCACTTCTTCAGCCGGCGTAGGCCAGCGGGAACGGCTGTTTCCGCGCAAGCCGGAGGTGTGCGGTGCGCAGCGCGCTTTTACGTTCTCACGACTTTAAGATACCATCTTGGAAAGGGCGGGGCAAGGACACGGG
>CAYSBP010000124.1:0-9140 GCA_964429255.1 uncultured Planctomycetia bacterium | reverse complement strand
TAATCGTCTACCGGTCGTCAACGTGCGTGGTGTACCGGCCGATAGACGACTGCGGTAAACGATTAACAGAGAGAAGGAGAAACCCATGGCAAAACAAAAACGGTCCACTCAAAAACCCAAATCCGCCAAGCAGCTGGCACTGCAGGAGGCTTTGCAGGTCAATTGGGAACTGCAGGGTTGCCTGAAAAATGTCCAGATCGCGTTCCTGCGTGCCGCCAAGCTGCTGGTTCGCATGCGCGACGAGAAACTCTACCTGCGGATGAACCACCCGACGCTCGAAGAGTATGCTCGGGAACACCTGCGCCTGGAGCGCTCGTCGCTCTACAAGTACCTCCGCGTCCACGACTGGGTGAAGGCGAACCACCCCGAGTGGTTCGACCCGAAGCCGGGGATGTTCATCCCGGAACTGACCGACATCGCCGATATCGTGCGGATCGAGAAGGAGCTGAAGAAGGAAGACCTGAGCCCGGAGAAGAAGAAGGCGCTGGTCGGGCTCCGAGACGAGGCGCTGAAGGGCAGGCTTCGCGACGGTGCCGTCGCCGCACTGAGGAAGGGGTCTGGTGGGAGCAGGAAAGCCGGCTTCAAGAGGCTCCTCTCCAAGCTGCGAGCGGCGCGTGAGGTGGCAGTGGAGCTGAGTTTCGTGACGCCGGATATCGTCGCTCAGATCGACGCGGCTATCGGGATGGTTAAGAACCTGATGGCGGTGAAGACGGCCAGTTTTGAGCGCCTCGATGTCCTACTCGGCGAGGGGACTGGCGGAGTTTTTTCGTGACGCAACCCATTCTATTATACTGTTTTAAATGCGAGTGCAGGCGCCTGCACTTTTTCGACAAGGCTGGAGATGGCCATCCTATTGGATCGGATGATCCTCTTTCAGTCGCTTGACCCACCGGCCAAGGACCTCGTTATCATACGTGTCTAACGGTGGGATGGGTGCGTCAGCGACCCGCGCAGGGAAAGCCTGCAGGCGCAAAGAGCCACCCGAGAACATGAATTCGCAGCAGTACATCGCCAATCGCTGTTCGTCTGCGTCGGTGTTCGAGTTTCGCGCCTGCAGCGCGCGCAGAAGGCACGGTGATAGCACTCGTCTGGCGTGGCCCTGCAGGTAGTTCCAGCGAAGGCTCAAGAGGGCCAGTTTTCGCAGTTCCACGCTATCGGATTGCAGGGCGCAAACGGTCAAAGCGCAGTCCCGGTCCCCTTGGCCCCACGCATACAGAAGCGCCTTAAGCCGCGTCAGGTTGGTCGGCGTCGGGTCGTCAATGCATCGCCGCAGGTACATGTTAAGTCTCTCTGGTGCATGCACCAGCAGGGGCGTGCCTATCCACTCCATGGCATTCTGGTCCGCCATCCGCTCGAAACGACGTACGAATGCTTCCGAGGGAACCGCAGTCTGCTCGCCTGGCAACCGGAACGAAAGCCCACAAGCCAGTCCGCAGACCAGTTCGTCGCTGTAGGCCCCCTCCAGACGCATTCGCACATCGTCTGCACTACCCAGTTCGCCTATCAGGAAACCGGCGCCGAAGTCATGCGAGCCAGCAGGTTGTGTCGGAGTCTCCGTCTCACCGACCGCAAGGGCGAAGGACAAGGCTTCGGGATCCCGTTCGCTCCATGCGTGCCAAGGCCGTATATCCCGGCCGAAGGTCAAGGCGAATCCGCGCACGATATCGGTAGGGAGAAGTCCCCAGCCGAGCAGATTGAACGTGCACTGAGGCCATTGAGCAACATACGCAGCCGCGATCGGACGTCGCACGCATTCCGGCAGATACCAGGCCCAGATACGTTGTGGCTCTCCAGGTCTGAACGGCAGGAGCGCAGCAGCTCCCATGCCCGCGACAGGGACGACAATGCAACTGAAGACGAGCGCCAGAAGCGACGCCACGGCCACGCGGTGACGCCAAGCAACGCGTTCGCACTTCCACCGCCGCGCCACATAGTTCCCCAACACGATCCCGACGACGAGCGCGGGGACGGCGGCCAGGACCGCGAATCGAGTGATACTGAAATCAAAAGGCAACAGATTCGCCATCAGTGCCAGAAAGAGGCTGCTCCACAAGGCGGACGCCATGGCGCAGATGAACGATGTCTTCCGCCACCCGATGCTGGAGAGCCATAGTGCCAGCAGGCTGCAGGCAAACGCCGAGCCTACTGACCAAGGAACGAACCAAACCAAGCAGCGGAACTCCGTCGTGGGAGGGAAATAAAGTCCGGACTCGTCGCTTCCGTCCATGTAGCCCTGTTGCCCCGGGGCGTAGAAATCTGCCCATCTCGCATCCAGGAGCGAGCGAATCCCTTCCTGCGAAAGGAGTGTGCAGGTCAGGCCATACGCAAGCCAGAGCTGCGCCAGGCCAAAAACGTAGGTGGCGCGCGCCCCGGGGCCGAGGCGTCGCTTCCCGCGTGCGGCCAACCGGAGGATCATCGGACAGGCAAGACTCAGGGCTGGGATGACGGCTAGTCCAACATATTCATCTCTCCGGATGAACTCAGGGAGGGCGTGGACGATCCAGAAGACCGTCATCAGTGCGGCGCTTACCGATGCTGTCCATTCCATCGCTACGCAGGAGCGGAAATCGGCACCTACGTTCTGTGCGCCGAGGAGTTTGTATACGGCTGCGGTCAGAAGCCCGGTCCATGCGCAAAGGGCCATCAGATTAACGACGTCGGCGGATGGTCCAACGGCCAGCGACGTGCCGGGCCCATGCCACAGCGACCAGAGCCCAAGGGAGACGAGATAAAGCAAAGGAAGAAACGAGATCCCCAGAAAAAGACGCGCGTCGCGCATCCGGCTTTGCGCCAAAGCAGGTGGGACAGGCTCATGGGGTGCCGGCGTAAAGGAACTCATGCGGACACATACCGCCCCAGCACCACCGCCGCGTTGGTTCCGCCAAAGCCATAAGACGTCTTCATGACGACATCGAAGGAAACAGCGAGCGGCGCGCCGACGGCGACCTTCAGGTCGCACTCGGGATCCTTCTCGGCAGGATCCAGGCCGACGACGGGCGGCACCAGACCGTCGTTCAGGCTCTTCACCGCCGCAATGGATTCGATCAGACCCGCCGCGCCCATGGTGTGACCGATGGAACTCTTGATCGCCGCGACGGGGATTTCTTTGCCCCGCGCGCCGAAGACGTCCAGCACCGCCTTCGTCTCGATCTTGTCATTGTATGGTGTGCCGGTCGCGTGGAGGTTCAGGTGGCCGACCCGCTCGGGCGTCAGCTTGGCGTCAGCCAGCGCGGCGCGCATCAGTGCGCGGATGCCGTGGGCTTCCTGTTCGGGCGCGGTCATGTGGTAGGCGTCGTTGTTCATGGCGCGACCCAGGATTTCGGCGTAGATGCGGGCGCCGCGGGACTTGGCGCTCTCCAGACGTTCCAGCACCATGACGCCGGCGCCTTCGCTGAAGAGCGTCCCTTTGCGCCGCTGGTCGAACGGCCGGATCGTCTCGGGCGTGACGGCGCGCAGGGCGCAGAGGCCGGCGTAGACGAAGAGCGAGAGTTCATCGTAGCCGCAGGCGATGGCGGCCTGCACGCGGCCCTGGCGGATCAGGTCGAAGGCCACGCCGATCGCCGCGGCGCCTGACGCGCAGGAGAGTGAAAGGTTGAGTCGCGGGCCGCCGAGACCATATTCGCGAGCCAACCCGGTGGTCGCTGCGCCGAAGAGGTAGTTTTCCAGCGACGCCTTGGACGGGTCGGTTTCGCCGTCGACGAGTGCGACTTCAGCGGCGGACATCCCGCCGAAGTTCGTGCCGGCAACGAGCGCGGCGCCAGCGAGCGAAGGGATGCTCTTTGTTTTTTCGCGCAGGTCGGAGGCG
Source organism: uncultured Planctomycetia bacterium (assembly GCA_964429255.1). Taxonomy (GTDB): domain Bacteria; phylum Planctomycetota; class SZUA-567; order H5-PLA8; family H5-PLA8; genus CAYSBP01. The sequence continues at coordinate 5,335 of CAYSBP010000124.1, read as the reverse complement.
TCGGAGTTGATCGTCCCCAGGGCGTCACCCAACGCCTCGCCGCAGGCGTCGTTGAGCATGCGCAGTGCGCGTGGCTTGCCGCCCGGTTCCACCGGATAACCATCGACTTCACCGGCCTGCGCGTTGCGGAAGGCCTGGGCGTCGAAGAGCGTGATCGGTCGGATGGCCGAACGCCCCGCGAGCAGTCCGTCCCAGAGCGGTTTCACGCCTTTGCCGTGCGGCGAGATGGAGCCCATGCCGGTGATGACGACGCGAGGGGTGCTCATGCGGTCTCCTGGCGGTCTTCCCCCCTCTTCGAAGAGGGGGGAAAATGCCGTCCTCATTAGACGGCTTCGTCCCAGCGATTATACTCCGCCCCATGCCGTCAAGCCGAGCCCTTTCCACGTTACACCTGTCCACGGCGCGCAGTTGGCGCGGGGGAGAGAATCAGATCCTGCTGCTCGCGCGCGGACTGGTCGCGCGTGGCCACCGGGCGCTGATCGTGGCGCCGAAAGGCGCGCCGCTGCTGGAACGCGCGGCGGAAGCCGGCCTGCCGACGCGCGTGCTGACGATTCGCGGCGAGTTGGACGCGCCCGGAATGTGGCGGCTGGCGCGGCTGTTGCGCGAAGTGCGGCCGGACATCCTGCACCTGCATGACGGCCACGCGGTGCTGCCGGGCCAGGTGGCGGCGCGGATACGGAGTGCGATGGGCGTGATCGCACACCGGAGGACCTCCTTTAAGGTGCGGGGCCGCTGGAAATATGCCGGGCGCGTCGATAGAGTGATCGCGATCAGTTCGGCGGTGCGCGAATGCCTGCTGGCAGCCGGTGTGCCTGCGCCGCGCGTCGAGGTGGTTTACAGCGGGTTGGAGTTCCCCGAGCCGCTGGCACGCGAAAGTGCGCCGGCGCAGGCGTGGCGCCGGGCGCTGGGACTTCCCCAAAACGCGATTCTGGCCGTGCATGCCGCGGCGTTGACGCGTGAGAAGCGGCAGATGGATTTGCTGTCCGCGCTGCGCGCCTGCGTGACCTCCGGCGTGCCGCTTCACCTTGCGGTGGCCGGAACGGGCGAGCTGGAAGCCGAATTGAAGGCGGCGACAACCGGAGTACTGGCCGGACGGGTACACTGGCTCGGTTTTCGGCGGGACGTGCACACGTTGTGGGCCGCGGCGGATCTGGCCGTCTTCTGCAGCGAGGCGGAGGGCTTGTGCACCGCCCTGGTGGAAGCGCAAGGCGCAGGCCTGCCGGCCGTGGTCACACGCGCAGGCGGCATGACGGAAGTGGTGGCTGAAGGCGAGACGGGTTTACTGGTGCCGGTGGGCGACGTGAAGGAACTTGCCGACGCGTTGACGCGGATGACGAAGGATGGTGACCTGCGCCGGCGGATGGGTGCATCGGCCGCGCGGCGGGCTCGCGAGGTTTTTTCAGCCCAGGTGATGGTGAAGGGTGTTCTGCGCGTCTATCAGGAGGTTCTAAAGACGCGAACACGGCGCGTGGGTTGTGCGGAATCGCAGTCGTGATCCTGGTCGGCCGTTTGTACGTAACGGTACCGGCAACGACGCTTGCGACGACGATTCTAGAGTGCCGCACGATGGTGCTGCAACGGATGAAGGAGGAGACGGTGCCGTGATGGACGGGTCTCCCCGCATCCTGATGGTGCGCCTGTCGGCGATCGGTGATTGCCTGCACGCGATCCCGGTATTGTCGGCGTTGCGGGAGAAGAACCCGCAGGCGTGCATCGGATGGGCGGTCGAGGAGGCGTCGCACGCGCTGTTGGAAGGCCATCCGCACGTGGACCGGTTTCACATCTTTCCGCGGCGCATTTTCAAACGGCGCACGGGGACGCTGGCGGAACGGTTGGGCCAGTTGAACGATTTCCGACGCGAGGTCCGCGACGCGAAGTACGACGTGGCGCTGGATCTGCAGGGGCTTATGAAGAGCGGGCTGGTGACGTGGTGGAGCGGCGCGGCGCGGCGCATCGGTTTTGCCGGCGACGAGAGCCGCGAGTTCAACCGGTTCTTCTGCACGACGCGGGTCAGACCGCCGGCCGAGGCGGTGCACGTCGTCGAGAAGAACCTGGCGCTCCTGCAACCGCTGGGCATTGCGATGCCCCGGCAGCCTAAGTGGGTGATGCCGGATTACGGGAGCGAACTGGCGGAGCTGGAACCATTCCTTGCGGAGATCGGGGTGGGCCGGCAGGAAGGGCGCAAGAATTTCGTGCTGGTCAACCCCGGTGCGACGTGGGAGACGAAGCGCTGGCCGCCGGAGCGGTTCGGCGAAGTGGCGCGCGGTCTGGTGGAGCGGCACGGCCTGGCGGTCGTGGCAACCTGGGCCGATGACGACGAGAAGCGGGCGGCGGAGACCATTGTGAACATAGCGGCGGCCTCCGCCTACCTTGCACCTCCAACCAACCTGCGTCAGTTGGCCGCACTGACGTCACAGGCGCATCTTTTTGTCGGCAACGACACGGGGCCGCTGCATCTCGCGGTGGCGTTGGGCGTGCCGTGCGTTTCGGTCTTTGGCGCGTCGGATCCGCTGCGCAACGGACCGTACGGAACGGCGCACCGGATCCAGGCGGCGGGTCCGGATTGCCAGCCGTGCTGGAAGAAGACGTGTGTGCGAAAGGATCTGGCCTGTCTGAGCCTGGTGACCCCTGAGCGCGTTCTGGAGTCGTGTGCCGGCCTTCTAAAACGGAAGGAAGGCTGAACGCATGCGGGGCATCTTCCGACCGGTTACGCTGTACAACTATGTGGCCTGGGAGTACCTGCGCACGTTCGGGATGGCGCTGGCCGTCTGTCTGGTGATCTGCATCCTGGTGGTCCTTATCGGTAACGCATCCGAGTTGGAAGAGTTTGGCGTATCGTACGAGCAGATGATTCCGTTGACGCCCTACTTCCTGCCGGTAGCCCTGACGCTGGCGCTGCCGACGGCCTCCATGATCGCAGCGGTTCTCTTCTTCGGACGGATGGCTGCGGAGAACGAAGTGCAGGCTGCCCAATCCGGCGGCATTTCGCTTAAACTGATGGTTCTGCCCATCCTTTTCTGCGGGCTGGTCTTCTCCGGCGTGTCGCTCTGGTGCAGCGACATCGGCATCGCCTGGGGCTTTGCGTCCTTGCGGGACGAGGTGACCGACATCAACAAGCCGAAGGTGCTGGAGCGGATGGGACAGCCCGGGAACAGCCTGGGCTGGCGTTCCAGCTCGGGGGCCAACGTGCGGCTTGACATGCTCCCGGCGGAAACGGTTCCGGGCGGGAAGCCCCGGCACCCGATCCACGTGGCCTATTTCAACCAGGGTGTCACCCAGAACAGCCTGTTCGCGCGGCATTTCGAGTACCAATGGATGGATCCCGAGGCGCTAGACCCGAACAAAGGGCCCAAACTGGTCATCACGCTGCTCGACGGGCAGTCGTTGCGTAAGGGCAACCTCAAACAGGTGGTCATCGAGCGTTTCGACAAGCTGGTGATCGAGATGAGCATCCCCACCCTTTCGGACAGCCAGATTCGTTGGGGCAAGAGCAGCGGGACGGTGGGTCTGAGCGACAACAAGGATCGCGCGCAGCGACTGAGAGCGGACGCCGACAAACGGATCCAGTTCCTGAATGCGCGTGCGTTGGATCTGGCGGCCAGTGCGGTCTCCGGTGCTCCGACCGATCCCATGGTCCCGCTGGTCGCGACGGCGTCCTGGGCGGAGACGCAACGCGCGCTGGACGTTCATGAATTCACCGATCTGAAGATCAGGAAGCTGATGGTTGAGTATCACCGCAAGCTGGCCATCTCGTTCCTGCCGTTTTCGATGGTGATCCTGGGCATCGGGTTCGGGCTCCTGGTCCGCAAATCCGACCGGTTGATCGGTTTTGTGATGGGGCTGCTGGTTTCGTTCGTGATCTGTTACCCGGTGATCACGATTTCGAAGGAACTGGCTGGCATGGGTTTCCTGCCTCCCGAGTCCCTGTGGTTGATCAACGTGATGGCCATCGGGTTTGGCCTGGGCCTCTGGTACGCATACGAACACGGTTACCTGGCGGGCGGCGCGCCCAGGCGCGAGCGGGTGCTCTCCTCCACGGTGCTGCAGTATGTCACCCGCGTCTCCAACGCGCTTCGGCCGATCGCAGCCTGGATCACCGAGAGCCGGTTGTTTCCGACGCGACACCGTGCGGATCGACACCTGCTCACGCAGTTCCTCTCGCCGATGCTGGTGCTCTGCGTGGCCATGGGTGCGTTCTGTGTGGTGTTGGACCTGGCCGAGCATGGTGGCGAAGTGATCGAAGGCGTGCGAAAGGCGGGCCAGCCGCTGCAGGGCTTGGAAGCCCGGTCGATCCCGAAGGCGGTGGTGGACGTGCTGGTCTACTACGGCATTCGTTCGCTGAGCATGGTCTTCTATCTGATTCCCCTGGTCCTGCTGATTTCGGCGCTGCTGGTCGTCTACCATATGGCCCGGGACAACGAGCATCTTATCTTCAAGTCGTCCGGAACGCGTTTGCAGCGGGCGTTCATGCCCCTGCTCCTGGCCTCGCTGGGCATCTCGCTGCTGGTGACCGCCCTGCGCGAGGTGGTGATGCCCGAACTGATCCTGGAACGCGACCGGCTGAAACCGCTGATTTATCATCGCGGGGCACGCCCCAAGTCGATTACGGGTACCGCTCGCGATGCGAATGGCCAGACGTTTGTGTTCGAGATTGCCCGTTACGAAACCAGCCGGCATTTGTGCGAAGGCGTGCGTCTCTACTTTCCGGGAAGGTCGGTGGCCGGGCGCCTGGTGCGCATGGAAGCCGATGCGATGCAGTGGGATCCCGCGGCGGAGGAATGGATCCTGAAGACGGAAGTCCCCGAAGGCGGAACCGTGAGCCTCGACTCGCAGGGACGCGAAGTGCGCTATGCCGACTACGGACTGCAGCACTTCCCCGAAACGGTCCCGGGCGATCCTCAGGACGACCCTGCGCGTTACGTGCTGAATCAGATCAACCGCTGGACGGGACAATTGACGCCGTCGTTCATCGACGGTCAGGAGGTGGGGCCGTCGGTCGTTCGCGCGACGGAGTTGTGGTCGGCCCGATACCGTCCGGAGTTCCGGGCGGAGTTGTGGCGTCGCGGTTGTGACTGGCTGACCGGACTCGTGCTGATCCTGGGCTGCATCCCGCTGCTCCTGGGGCGCGAAGGTTCCTCACGCGGGCTGGGCATCGTTCTGTGCATCGTTTACGGCGCCACGTACCTGATGCTGTCGATCGTCATTCCGGAACTGACCCGTTCAGGATTGCCGGAGCCCTTTGCACATATGACACCACCGGCGTGGATCCCGGTCCTCCCCCATGTCGTCTTCATGGGATTGGGCAGTTGGGGGTATTTCCGCCACATGGAGACGT
>CAYSBP010000123.1:6781-9287 GCA_964429255.1 uncultured Planctomycetia bacterium | reverse complement strand
GAGGTATCCGGCTCATGGTAACGGCGGTAGTAGTGTACGAGGGTCGTGAAGGTGAACAGCTTGTTCACCAGCGATACCCGGATCGCCAGTGCTGCAACTGCGTAGGTCACCAGAAGCGCGAGCAGCGCATAGACGTACCAGGCCAGCAGTTGTACCGGAAGGCTCTTCGCGAAAGCCGGCAGCGGCGCGAGGGTTGCAATAGCCCCTGCCGCCAGCATCGGTACGGGCCAGATGCTTACGGCGGTCAGCAGTACGCCCAATGAGTGCCCCGACTCCACCGCGCGATGGGGACACCAGGCCATGCAGCGCAGACAGCTTTCACAGGAAAACGTCCAGTACGGTCGTGGCTTCGCCGTTCCCTGCATGCGGATCGCGTCGAACGGGCAGTGCTCGGCGCACTGTCCGCAACCGGTGCAGTCGGTGTTTGAGAACATCATCTTGGCCAGCAGGAAACGTCCGAAAACCGAATAGGCCAGCGAGACAGGCAGCAGCACCAGGCCCAGTAACAGGGAAAGCCATCCGCCGAAACGACGTCCGCCACCCAGAACCGTGTCCATGAAGGCGGATGTCTTCTTCCGTCCACGATCAACGATCGCTCGCGCGGTCGGTTCGTCGAATGCCGGATGCGCGATCATGAAGTTCGACGGCATGTCCACAGCCAACACGCCGCGGACGGAATACCCCTTGAGCGCAAGGATCAGCGCAACCAGGTAACCACCCGTGCCTTCCAGTCCCGGAAGGAAAACCGACCCGACCTTGGAGCCTGCACGCGTCGGCATCACGATCGCATGGGCGCCGCGACCCGCCGGCATGCGACACGCACTTCGCAACACCGGCCACGGTGCCGTGAAACCGTGCGTGGGGAAAAAGAAGCCGAGGAAGGGACGAGGAGCGGGGAGCGGGGAGCGAGGCGGATGCTCGGGACTTTGGGGGCGCAATTCTGGCGAATTGCGGGACAGTGCCATCGGCGCCATGCATACATCCGCGCCTTGGGCAACCAGGGCTTCACGGGCCCACATCGCCACACGGAACGAGTTGCCCGTGCCGGTCATGACGTGAAGGGTCGCTTTTCCGCAGCTCATTTTCGCCTTCCCATGGCTCGAACCGCCCAGCCGATCGTCGTTACCGCGGCCAGGAGAGCAACAGTAACCTGTGCCGGCGGGTAATCGTAATGGTTTGCCGCAACAAACCCGGGCGCAGCGCAAAGAAGGAACATCAGCGGAGCCATCCAGAACAACGAGCGCACCTCCCGGCAGAAGCCGCGTGCGGCCAGTGTCGGCAGGACCAGACAGCCGAAGGCATAAAGGATGCCCGTCGTACGGATCGCCAAGCCCACCGACAGGCCCAACCAGACAGCCAGGGCATGGGTCCACGTACGCGTCCGAAGGCCCACAGCCGAAGCCATTACAGGGTCCATAGCCAGCAACGCCAGTTGACCCCGGGCCCATACCGCGACGACCAGGGTGAACAACGCCAAACCCGCGTAAAGCCAGACTTCCCACGGTTGCGCACCCAGAAGACTCGAAGCCAGCAGCCGATGGACTTCTTCCGACCCGTGCGGCGAATGCGAGAGCAGCAGCAGCGCCAGGCTGGACGAAGCCAGAAAGACCCAACCAGTCAGCGCCTCGCGGCTTTCACGTCCTTCCCCGTCTTCACGCGCGGTCAGTAGCGCCGCCAGGACCGAACAGACCACCGCAAGCACGACCGGCAGCACGTCGCTATCCAAGTGCGCGAAGCCGCAAGCGGCGCCGCAACCCGCCGCACTCAAACACAGCCCCACCGCGATGCCGAACGTCGAGGCTTGGGCCACGGCGGCTCCCAGGAAGATCTGATTGCGCGCAACCACGTACACGCCCAACACGGCAAGCAGGAGACCCGCGAACCACCCGCTGAGATAGGCGTTCTGGAAGAGCGGCCAGGAATCGAGAAACTCTTCGATCACGTGCCGCCTCCTTTCAGAGAGGCGGCTGCCCGTGCCGCGCCAATCCGTCCGCGGTCGAGTTCAATAGGCATGCCGTATGCCTGCTCCAGATTCGCGCCGGTGATGATCGTCTCTGCCGTACCGGCGTTCACCGCGCCGCCGTGGAAGATCGCCGCATGCGTGGCGTGACGGAACGCCAGCGTCAGGTTGTGGGTAACGAAGACCAGCGTCAGTCGCTGTTCGCGATTCAACCGTCCCAGCGTCTCCAGCAGCGCTTCCTCGGCCGCCCAGTCCAGCCCGTTGGTGGGTTCGTCCACGATCAACAGCAGCGGACGGCGGATCAAGGCGCGGGCCAGGAGCGCACGCTGGCGCTGGCCGCCGGAGAGCGCCCAGTAGTCACAGCTCACGCGGCCATCCAGACCGACCAACTGCAGCGCTTCGGTCAGTCGCTCGCGTCGCTGGGCCGATGAAGTCTGAAGCCCCGTCAGCCCCAGTTCGACGAACTCGCCTACCGTGGTTGCCACGGACGGGTTCAGATCGCAGCGCTGCGGAACGAACCCAACCCGCTGGTGCCCCTTCAGTTCC
>CAYSBP010000123.1:3295-6681 GCA_964429255.1 uncultured Planctomycetia bacterium | reverse complement strand
GCGCCTTCCTGCTTCATGCGCTTGAGCACCGCGGACAGGTGCTTGCTGGTCGGCGGCAGGCCCGGCTTGGGCTCCAACTGCTCGATGACCTGCATGCCAAACCGCTGTGCGAAGTACGGCCAGAGGTTGTGGTCAGCCACCAGTTTGGTGTCGGCGTGCGGTGCCAACTTCGCGAACCATCCGCCCAGCAGGCCTTCATCGTTCTGGGATTTGAGAAACTCGATCAGCTTGCCGTGTTCAGCCAGCACAGCCAGCTTCTCGACATCGTACTTGACGGCCAGCGACTCCCCGGCCAGACGGGTGCAAAGGTCTTTCCTGAACGCCGTGTAGCGTTGGATGAAACCGTCCTTGGCGGAAGGTCTCAGTTCGGCCAGCTTGTCTCGGATGGCGCCGGCCACCCGCAACCCGTTGATGGGATCGAGCAGGAAATGCGGGTTCCCCTCCGGGTGGACATCGCCCATCGAACGATCCACTGCCGTCGTGGGCACTTCCAGCGGTGAGATGACCTTCGAGACGTCGAGATATCCGCGTCCGCCCTGCAGAACCGCTGCGTTGCGCGAATTCTGCAACAACGCCGGCGCCCAACCGATCTCCAGTTCCATGCCCACCATCACGAAGAGGTCCGCACCGGCGAGCGCCTTGATGAAACTCGGCTTGGCTTCGACCATGTGCGGATCTTCGCCGCCCTTGGCGAAGACCGTCACTTCGACCTGATCACCACCGACGATCTTCACCAGATCGCCCAGATCGGGTACTGTGGCGCAGACGCGCAGCGGTGCATCGGCGGCGAGGAGCGGGAATGCGCCCGCCACCGGTGCGACCGCGCACAACACCAACGTGACTTGCAGGAAAACAAGCTTTATCTCATTCATCTTTGATCTCCTTGTTTAGAACTTGTGCGCGGGGTGCGCGCCGATGAGGAACTCCAGACCGACCCAGAAACTGTGGGCGTCGCCGTCCGGCAGATGATCGGCACGGTCGTAGTTGTACTGGAAACGGACGCGCGAGAACTCCGAGAGGCGCCACTGCATCATGGGCGAGATGCGCCAGCGGTCGTCGCGATAGGCATCCAGGCTGCGGCTCGGGTGATGGACTTCGCCCTCGTCGGCGTGGACGTGGATATTGTCCTCCTCGCCCGCCGCGTATTCCAGGCGCAGGCCCGCGGCCCAGTTCCGTTGGAAGCCGTAGAGCACCTGCGTGAAGAAACCCCAGTCATGGATGGTCCGACTGGGCGTCATGGCCCAGGTATCCGGCGTGTCGTCGTCGTCGGCGTCGAACATGAACTCGTACTCGTCGGCCATGAAGTGCCGTCGCATGATCTCGGTCTCCCAGGTCAGGAACTGCCCCGTGCGCAGGTAGTCGGTCGGCTTCCACTTCAGGAAGAAGTCCAGCCCGTAGATCCAGGTGTCGCCGTCAGGGCCAGTATTGTTCGGGCCGTATGAACCGGAAAATCCGAAGTTAGCGGTCAGGGTTTCGGTGATGTTGACCGAGTTCTCCCAGCGCGCCGTGTACGCCAGGTCGCGCATGCCGCGCACGTGACGGTCGACGATCGGATGGCCTGCCAGGCCGGCCTCCAGTTCTTCTTCGTGGGCCTCTTCTCCGCCGTGATGGTGGTGCCCGCCTTCGGCGTTGCCCAGAAAGCTGTGCATCGTCTCGCCATTGGCGTTCTGTGCGGTGAAGTAGAGCTGGCTGTACCACGGTGCGGGGGTCAGCCAGGCCAGGCGCATGCCCGGCGCGCGCATGCCGTCGCCGCCGAAGATGCGGGAATTGATGATCGGCTGATCGACCCAGTTCCAGGCGTGCGGGTGCGTCGCGTTGATCCGACCGAACTCGGTCAGAAAATGCCCGGCCTTCAACTGCAGGCCGAAGGGCATGGATCGCGTGGTGGCGAAGGCCTCCTCCAGCTCAATGATCGAATCGCCTTCGGCATCGATGAACGCCACCAGATGCATCTCCGCGTCGAAGTACGGGTCGACCGCGCCGGCGAAGGAGAGTTCCGCCTGCGGCAGCGTGAACCCGCGCTTCTTGGGATCGTGACCGCCGCCCTGAAGGTTCCCGATCTCCTCCTCGTCTGCCGTCGAACCGCCCGTCAGGAAGAGGACATCCAGCGAGACGTCGATCAGCTTTGCATTGACCGTCGATCGGGCCGGTTCAGGACGTGCGGTCGAAGGGCCTTTTGTCTCGCCGAGTTGGCTCAAGGCGCGATCCAGCGCCGACTCGGCTGGCAGGGGCTTCGATGCGGCCACCATTCCATTTACGAGTTTCTGCAGATCGTCGATCTTCCGGTTCTTCTCGGCGTCCGCCTTCAGCAAGGCGTCCACCTGTTTCCTCAATGCCTCAACATCGGCGGCCGTGGGCGCCTCGGCGGCGCGAACCGGCGCCGCAAGGGGCAGGACCAGCAGTACAATCATGAGTGTGCGCAACATGACGCAAATCCTCTCGGAGTTGGCTACGTCTCGGCCGGCGATCGCGTCGGCCTCTTCAGACCTGTAGTACTGGCGTTTAGGGCAGGTGAACTGGCGCAACGACGTCGCTCATGCGGAGACGCTTCCAGTCATCAGCAACGATAGGGGGAACTACGCGGGTGGAGGACGAGCCCAACCGATCCGGTCGGGAATGGAAATGCGCGGCGTTTCTTCAATTGAGAAGGCCGGTGTAGCCAGGATGGCCGGCGTCTTACAGACGATTACGGCTGAAGCGGGGACGTAGTTCTGACAAAGGAACTCGCTCAGTTGTCGACAAATGGGACAGGACGTTTCGGCATTCGCGAGTTCGGTTTCCGGGTATTCCCCGACGTGAGTTTCACAGCAGGTGGTCTGGCTGCCGATGTGGGTAGGAACGTGCACGAGCGCCAGCAGGAACGGAATGGCAAACGCCACGCAGGCCAGGAAGAGGCCTCGCCGGTAGTGATCGTTCTGCCGAATCTCCATACGATCCCCAACTGTACCCAGATCCCCCGGACTTGTCCACTTACACCAAGAGGGCTATATGCCCCTCTGCCGTACTCAGCGTCCGTCCAGTACAAACCGAAAGGGTATGACGAAGACGCCGGCCTTCGGGATACGTGCGTTTCGCAGGAAGGCCTCGACGCTCGCATCCAGGCGAGCACACCCGCTCGACTGAAGCCGCTCGATCTTTACGGGTCTGGCGTGAGGCGCGTTGACTACAACGCGCCAACGCGAGACACCTTCGCAGGGCGCGCGCCCGTTGCAGTCACCGCGCCGGCATTCGATCGGGTAGACCGGTTTGCCATCCAGTGCAAAGTCGGCTTCGGCGCCTGAGCCACCAAGGCGCGACCGAGGCAAATGCCCCTTTGGGCTTCCGCGCCCCTCTTGGTTCGATGCGTCCGAGAACGTTCCTGATGCCGTCCCCGATCCGCCCGCGGC
>CAYSBP010000123.1:0-3195 GCA_964429255.1 uncultured Planctomycetia bacterium | reverse complement strand
CGGGTCTCCCATGGGCGGGGTGAAAAGAATCCGCTCGGGAAAACAGCGCGGCGGAGTGACTTCGACCGGCACCGGGCGGAAGTCACCGGGTCGTCTGACGGTGCGGACCGGCGTCAGCGGCACATCGCTCGGCGGCTCGGTCTGCGCGAGATAGAGTGTAACGCGGCCTTCGGGCACGGGAACTCCGCCACCCCAGTTGGATCCGCTCAGGTGGATACAGAACGCCACCGCGTGGGCTCCGGCGGTGGCGCCCAATATCACGACCCAGCGCAGGTAGTGGGTCGCCCAGACGATTCTTAGAATCGCCACTGGAATTCCAGACCTCCCAGCGCGTTGGCCCCGTCCGCGGGGAATGTTTTCACATCCTCGTACTTCGTGTCAGTGATGTTTTCGAAGCGCGCAAAGGCACGGAAGTGATCGAGGAAGCGATAGCTCACCGCGATATCGCCACGACAGTAGCCGCCGTTCTTCACGGGCGAACGGAAGTCTCCGGTCACCGGATCCAGGTAGACATCGTCGCGACTGGACACCGAGAGCACCTCAAAGGAGAGGTCCAAGCCGTTCCACTGGTCGGGCACCAGGTCGAGCAGCGGATGGACGATCAGGCGCCCGGTGTACGTCCGGGCAGGGCGGCGGCGCAACTCCCGACCTTCGTTGTCCTTGGTCTTCATCAAGGTGGCGTTGGCCTGAAGCTCCAGGTGTTTGATGGGGCGAAGCGAGCCCTGCAATTCGAATCCACGCGTCTCGGCGGTGTCCAGATTGACGCTCTGCCACGTCACCGGGTCGTACGAGATAAGATTTCTGAATTCGTTCTCGAACCAGGTGGCGGAGAGGGTGATCCGGCGATCCCAGAAGTGCTGTTCGATACCTGCGTCGTACGCGAAGTTCTGCTCGGGTTTGAGCCCGGCATTACCGTAGATTGGCGTGAATAGTTCATAGAACGTGGGCGCTCGATAAGCGGTGCCGACAGACCCGAAGACCCTCGTGTTCGATTCGGGGATGATAACGGAGACATCCGCGCGGCCGGTGTCGTGATCGCCGAATTCCTCGGTCTCCTCATGGCGCCCGTTGAGTGTAATGAAGGCTCGTTTGAAGAGTTCCAGGCGGCCCTGGACGTAACCGGCGTAATTGATGTGATGCTTGTGAAAGTTCGCGTCGTAGGACGAATCATCCCGTTGGTTAAAGTATTCGTGCTCGCCGTAGGCGCCCAGCGTGACGAACGCCTGGATATCGTCGTCCTTGAAGACGGTCAACGTGTTGCGCCATTCGAGCGAGTTGCGCCGTTCGTGGGCCACCTGGTGGGACTCCTCCTTGGCCCAGTAGAAGAAGGGCGGAGCGCTGAACGGCGGGAAGTACGGGTTTGGATTTCGCGAACTGTTTTCCATGTCCAGCGCATAGTGACCGTAGCGGACCGTCGTCTCCCAGATGGGCACCGGCCGGCCCGAATACTGGAATCCGATCAACCGGTCGCAGTTGTGGATACGATCGTTGGGATCGGGTTCTTCGACGGTCGGCCCGAACCCATTGACGGTGCTCTCGTACCAGCCTTTGTCGAAGTCCGTGCCGCGGGTGACGAGCATCAGACCGTGGCCATCGTTGATGTCGTAATCCAGACGGGTGTTCCAGTTGTAGGTGTTCAGTTCGGAGTTCTTGACGCTGGCCTCTTCACGATGGAAGCGGGCCGCCGTGACCATGTAGGAGAACTTCTTCTCGCGGCCTTCCAGCGTCAGCGTTTCGCGGTCGATGCCGTAGGTGCCGGCGGCGGCCGACGCGGTCAGGAGGGGCCGGCCTTCGCCCTTCTTGCTGATTATGTTGATCGTGCCGGTCATGGCCTCGGAGCCGTACAGCGCCGAACCTGGTCCGCGCGCGATCTCGATGCGTTGGGCGCCGACAGGATCCAGGCCTTCGAAGTTGTAGAACTTGGTCCCTCCGAAGCGGTTCACCTTCCATCCGTCGAACAGCATCATGGTATGGTCGACCTCGCCGCCCCGCGTGCGGATCTCGGTAAAATCGCCTTTTCGGCCGGTCTGGTTGATGGTGATACCGGGCACCATCCGCAGTGCCTCGGCGGCGTGGATATCCTGGTTGATCGTGAGATCACGGATGGAAATCGTGGAGATGGAGACGCCGGTCTCTTCCCGCGGCATGTTCAACCGGGTCGCGGTGACCACGACCTCTTTCTCGTCCTTCTTTTTCCCATCCGTCTTCGTCGAAGCCGTCGTGGACGCGTCGGGTTTCGGAGGATCGGCCTCCTTGCGGGGCGAAGACTCTTGCGCCAATAGCCCGACGCAGAGGCAGGCGACGCAGACGGAGACGATGAACGTGAACGAACGATGAACCGACACGGTGGACCTCCTTTAACCCGCTGGTGCGGCGGGCACAGAGTTCAAGCCGGGTTCCCTCCGTGGAGGAAGCCGCGGCCGGACCTGACAAGGAGGTCTGCGTACCGGGACTCGAAACGTTGCCCGCACGAATGGGGCAACGCGCTCCACAGTTCCCTTGGTTCGAGGGAACCCGTGAAGACCCATCAGCGGGACGATTGTCCCACGGCGCTACGGATGCGTTCGGGAGGTCTTCTGGCTTCCGGATCTTCCTACTGCGCTGCCCTTCCCGTCCGTCAGGCCCGATGACTCGTGAGCCGTTCCGGACAGTGGCGGCCTTCTTCAGGCCTGCAGCGGTTCGTCCCCGGTTACAGCGGCGACCACCGCGGCGGATTCACACCGCCTTCCCTCTTCCGAACAGGGTCTTCAAGATGTCCTCAGTGTCCGTCGTTTCTCCGGCCTGTCAAGACTCGACATCGGCTAAATTTTTTCTCGTTGCCGGTCGCCGTCTCTTGACAAGGTGAAGAAACCGGCTTTGCTGGCGGACCGAATCCGGCACATTCCTTGGGTCAGGAGCGCGTTGTGAGCAGAAGAGGGTTCGCCCTGGCCGTAATGCTGGCCATCGTGGGACTTGGTCTGGCCTGGCTTCTCGGAGGCGGACGTCCCGTCGTGGATCGGCGCGCCAGATCGGCGCCTGCGTTCCCATCGTACGCCCCAGCGGCCACAATGGCTGGCGCGGGGCGCATCATCTGTGCGGCACCCAGCGTGACCGAGTTGGTCTTCGCGCTCGGGCAAGGCCACCGCGTCGTCGGCGTCACCGACTTCTGCTCCTATCCGCCCGAAGGCGTGAAGGACAAGCCGCGCATCGGCGGTC
>CAYSBP010000122.1:0-9287 GCA_964429255.1 uncultured Planctomycetia bacterium | reverse complement strand
GTAGCTGCGACCACTTGGTTTGCAATGACGCCCAGATAGATTAGCGAGGAATTGCCCAAGGGCAAGAGGAATTCGGCCGTTTTAAGATCATTCGCTATTAATGTGCGCTATCTTCATTTAATAAAACAGGTTACGACCCAAATAAAAAGGGCCAAACACACGAGAATCCTGGAAATACCACCGAAAAACCGCGCCTGACGGCTTGCTTTGGGTAGCGTCTCGTACGTGAAGCCCGCGCAAAACCCATCACGGAATTCGCCTGTCGTCCCTCTTCGTGAGCGGTTTTCCGAGCGTCTTTTCCGTCGTATAGCGCCAGGGGGCTGCTATCGGCGATGCAGATCCTAACACCGGTCCTGCCTGGCAATAGACCCCTCAACCCGCTCCATAATCCATTCAGCCTGCTCATGAAGCCGCATGCGATAGACACCCTTCAGGTGCTTTCCAGTCAGCCGGCACCTGAGTTCCTCACGCGTGGGCTCGATCAGATGCTCACATTCGCCTTCGTCCACCCGTACCACCCTCCCCCGCCCTCCCCCAACCTGCCCCTGGTAGGTTAAATAGGCGATTCGATGATCCGCTTGCGCCATCAGACGGCTCTCGCGCCGCGTCTCCCCCGGCTGCGAGGGGGCCGGCAGCGCGTTGCTCTCCGTGTAGAACGCCTTCAGGAAGCGATCGTTCTCGCCGCCTTCGCGAATCTGAATGAGCAGATCGTAATGGTCCGGTTTCCCGGGCCATGCGGTGTGATGGAGAAGGACATAGCGCATGATGCATCCCCCTGATGGGGCACAGGGACAGCAATGAGACCGGAAGACGCACGCCGGAGGCGTGCGTCACTCACGGCCTGCCAGGAAATCGAGGATGCCCCGCGCCACACGGCGAGAGGCGCCCGGTCCACCCAACTTGCCCGGCAGTTCGGCCAACGCCGCCCTCTGGGATTCAATATACCCCACGTCCAGCAGGCCTCGCCGGATTTCCTCCGCGATGCGGACCGGAGTCACCTCGCCCTGCAGGATCTCCGGCACGACATACCGTCCCAACACGATGTTCACGAGCGAGAAGACGGGGATGTCCACCATCCACCGCGCCAGCGCATAGCTGGCCCAACTCCCCTTATAGACCACGCACATGGGCTTGCCCTGGAGACCGGCCTCCAAGGTCGAAGTACCCGACTTGACGACAGAAAAATCGCAGAGCCGCGGCAGGCAGGCCGCGTGCGAAAGCCCAGGATCCTGCAGACGCCCGCAAAGCCCGCCCAACCCCTCGCGCGCCGACTCCGGACCGACCAGTACCCCGCGAAGCGCCTTGTCCGAAGGCGGAATCGGTCGACCGAGATGGGCCGACCCAGCGCCGTTCTCCAGGCACGCCTCCACCGCACGACGGTAAGCGTCCGCGCGCCCCCCAGGCACCGACATGAGCCCGCGCAAGGGACCTCGTTCCTCGTTCGCCTTGGCAAAGCCTTGCGCCAACGGCAGCCCCAACTGCCTGAACTCGTTCTCCCGCGACCCTGTCAACAAGGCCACCGTCTTGGGCCCCGGCGGCAGGCTCCATTCGCCATCCGAAATCGCCGATCCGCCCTTCGACGGGCTCAGGACCGTTGTTTCGCAACCGCTATCCAGGAGCGGGTGCCCCACGAAGACCGTCTTCATCTTCCGTTGCCGCGAACGGAACGTCTCGAAGAACGGCGGCTCGAACTCGAAGACGCAGTAGGCCCGGTCGATGTACTCGGCCATCGCTGCCGCGCGTTTCGGCTTCCAGGCCCAGACCTGCGGGACAATGTAGTAGAGACACGGAATGCCCAGCCTGCGGACCTCCTTGGCGAAGCGCAGATTGAAGCCGGGGTAGTCGATGCAGATCAGCGCGGCAGGTCGTTCCTGCTTGACCCGGTCGAGCAATTCACAGAAGACCTTCTTGAAGAAGCCGTACTGCCTGGCCACTTCCCAGAAGCCCATCACCTGCATGCCGTCGAGGTCCTTGGCGAGTTCCATGCCCGCCGCGGCCATCTTCGGCCCGCCCATGCCGATGCAGCGGACCGACGGGTCGCGCTCGCGCAACGCCGTCACCAGTTTGGCGCCATGCAAGTCGCCGGAGGCCTCTCCGGCCAGGAAGAAGAGCGTCGTGGGCAAGGCGTGACTCCTGTAACGGCCGGCTGTGGAACCCCTCCCTGCCCTCTCCCGCAGAGGGAAGAGCGCCCTTTCATCGGGGCTGTGCATCCCCCATTGAAAGGCCCTGTGCGGTACCTGACGTTCTCCTTCGTCCGACTACCAGGCGCCCTTCTGGACGGCGTCGCGGATGACGAGCGTTGCCTTGGCGGCGCCGAGGGCGTTGAGCTTCTTCTCCGTCCCTTCCGTCAGCGGCGGCAGTGCGCCAACCTCCGCAAAGAACGCATTGCGGTCGGCAACCTTCTTGAACTCGGCGGCCGCCGCGGCGCCGGCGTAACTGTAATCCGCGTAGCGCGTCAGGATCTGGTGGCCGACCATGAGCTGCGCGCCACGCGTGAAGGGTTCCCTGTAGAGGCTTAAGACGTCGCCGCCCAGGTCGTCCACGAACGGCAAACCGGCTTTGTTCATCTCGGTGCCGATGTTGATCGGCAGGTCGCGCTTAACGGCGGCGGCGACGATCTTGGCCAGGTTCGCGCGTTTCACTTCGGCCTGAGGGGGGTCCTTCAGGTTCCAGTTTCGGTCGGGGATGATGTTGAGTGCCGCGCAACCTTTCTCCATCATCACGTCGAGCAGTCTCTTCTCGTCGGACTCGCCGTTGCTGGTGCCATCCAGCCAGGTGGCCATGGGGATGGCTTCGCACGAGCGGACCCACGCCACAAAATCTTCGACGGGCGGGAAGGTCGTCGTGGTCGGTTGTTCGTAGCCGATGCCGCCCTTCTTGACGAGCTTCGCGCGGATCGCTTCTTCGAAGGCCGGTTCGTCGGCCAGCAACGTGCCGATGGTCGCAGCGTCTTTACCCAGGGTCTCGGCCCAGAAGGCGGCCAGGTCGGCCGGCTTGGCGAAGGCGACGCGCGATTTCAGGTGGTAGGCGCGGATGATGTGCCGTTCGGTGGCGACGCCGGCGGGGGTCAGCGGAAGGACGTCCTTCTCGTAGTCCGGCGCGATCTTCGGGAGACGCGGGTTGACGCGTCCCAGCAGCGCGATGTTGCGCGCGCGCGCCTGGTCGCGGAAAGCCCGCAGCATTTGGGCCTGCGGGGTGCCGGCGGCGGGCGTGCGCGGGAAGCCGGCGCCCATGATGTAGGTGACGCCGGGTTCACCGGGCGAAGTCAGCTCGAAGTCGGCGAAGGCCTTCAGGTACGCGCGGGTCTCCAGGTTCACCGTGGCGCGCAGGCCCAGGATGCGGCCGGCTTCGAGGAACTCCTCGAGGCCATCGAGGACGTCGAAGTCGCAGAGGCCGGCGGCGAGCAACCCGTTGCGTTTGGCGGCGAGCGCCAGATGTGCCGGCGACCAGTTGTGCGCGTTGTAGGAGAAGAACGAATGGAGGTGCATGTTCACGTTAACGCCTGCGGGCTTGAACTTCTCGTCCGAGGCGACGATTTCGCGGAGGGCCGAGAGCCGTTTGGCCTTGTCGAAGCCGTCCAGTTCCTGTTTCAGGCGTGCGTTGTCTCGCATGATGGACCCCTTCTTCTCTTTTCAGCCACAGCGGTCACCGAGAGCACGGAGAAAGGAATCTGTTGTGTATCGCGAATCTGATGTTCGAACCTGACTCCGTGTTCTCATGGCTCATTCCGAACTGCCGGATGGGCAGCAATATAGAGGAGTGCGTGCGGGAATGGTAGGGCAGGTCGGCCATGGGGGACGATGGATGGATTGGGAGGTAACAGCCCCTATCGGCGTCGGGGGCGCTATCGGAATCGAGATCGATCTTTCACCGGGGCGGATTCGATTCCGATACCGATTCCGCCCCGACGCCGATAGCTACCCGGATTTGAACCAGGCCGCAGGGTTCCACACTATTTTTCGTGTAAACAATTACTGGAAAATGGGTTGCGTGAGAGTCCAACATGTTGGACTTTTGCCCCTGCGGAGGGTATCTATTCTGCGGTTCGAACGGCCGCGAGGAGGAGTCGGAGCGCATGCTTACACGACTATTGCTGATCGGCATTTTCATTGGAGGCGTGCTCGATGCGGGCGAAGAGGCCTGGCCGTGTTTCCACGGTGCGCGACGCGACAACCGCTCGGACGAGACGGGGCTCCTGACGGCTTGGCCTGAAGGCGGGCCGAAGTTGCTCTGGAGCACGGCGGGCATCGGACACGGGTACAGTTCGGTGGCTGTTGCCGGCGGGCGGATTTTCACGGCGGGCACGATCGAGAAGCAGACGTGGTTGAGACGAGCCCCGCCCGATGGACGGCCGATGGTACGTTTGAAGTGCCCAAGGGTGGCCGCGGAGCTTTCTGGGCGCACCCGGTTGTCTACGGGGGGCGGTTATATCTGCGGCATTCGGAGACGCTGCACGCGTATCAGGTGAAGTAGGTCCCTTTCAAGTGATGCAGGTCCTCTCAACCTTGGAGTAGTTCCTTTTTTTGAGCAAAGGGGCCGTCTTATGTGGCGTTTTAGGACAGATGTGCATTACGGATGCAAATGGCCAACGTCTGGCGCGCCGGATGCTTAAGGAGCATGTGCGGGCAGCATTGCGCCGTCACGCGGCAGTTTGCGCCGGAATAGGTGTCCGGGTGGATGGGAAATAGGCAAGGATTGTAGGGTCAAATGAAGCGCATTCCGACCGATGAGGAAACCAAGTCCGGGCGACGCGGGACCGTTTACGGGAGTCTCCCCCTATGAGCAGCATTTCGATCGGTGGCCTCATCAGCGGCTTGGATACCAACTCCATCATTGATGCGCTGATGTCCGTCGAACGCCAGGGGTTGACACGGCTGAATAAGCAGAAGAGCCAGATTCTGGCCCGTCAGCAGGCCTACCGTGACCTGAATACGAAGATGTTGAGTCTCCAGACGGCGGCGAAGGCGTTGTCGAACAGCGATTCGGTGATGGCGTACAAGGCGACACCCGCAGACGCCACCAAACTAACGACCAGTGCCGATTCGACGGCGGCGGCGGGTCTTTACAGCGTCAGTATTCTCAACCGCTCGACGCAGACCAAGCTCACGGGCGCTTCGGATGTTGGCAAGAAGATCGACCCGGCTGCGGCACTGAACAGTGCGGACGCGTTCGGAAGCTCGTTTGTGGGCGGCACGTTCACCATCAGCGGCAACCAGTTCACCGTCAGTGCTTCCGATACGCTGAACAGCGTGCTTGCCACCATCGATGCAACGGGGAACCTGTCGGCCTCCTACAGCGCGGCCAACGATACGGTGACCATCGGCAACGCGGGTTCGGCGCTCCTGATTGGCAGCGCCGCGGACACGAGTAATTTCCTGACCATGCTCAAGGTGGCCTCGGACACCTCGGGTCCTCAATACACGTCCACCAGTTCATCCAAGCTGGGATACCTCAATTCCTCGGCCACCATGAACGCTGCAGGCGCCAATGGGTTGCGGTCAAGCACGGCGGTGGACAATGGCGGCGCCGGAGACGGTTCGCTCAGCATCAACGGTGTTGCCATCGCGTACAACGTCGAGACGGACAGCCTGTCGACCGTGCTCAGTCGGATCAACAACTCGGCCGCCGGTGTGACTGCGTCTTTCGATTCGACCAACGACCGGCTGTTGCTGACCAACAAGACGGGCGGGGCGACGGGCATCACGGTTGCGGACACGAAGGGCAATTTTGCATCGGCGCTGGGGCTGACGGCCGGCACGTCGCTCACGCTGGGCAGCAACGCGCAGATCACGATCAATGGCGGCTCTACGATCAGCAGCACGGATGACGTCTTCACGGCCGCCGAGACCGGTATCCAGGGGCTGTCGCTGACGCTCAAGGACGACACCGGCACGACCAGCGTCTCGGTGGCGTCAGACAGTGATGCCATGAAGACGAAATTCGACACGTTCGTCTCGGCCTATAACAGTGTGATGAACTTCATCGAGGACAAGACCAAAGTTACAGGCAAAGGAAAGGATGCCGTGGTCGGCGCGCTGCACGGCATGCAGGACGTCACGGCCTTGCAGCGTCAGATGCGCAGCACACTTTCGCAGGCCGTTGCCGGGATCTCCGGCGGCCCCAGCACGCTGGCCGGCATCGGCCTGGGGACGACGGGTCAGAGCGCGACGATCAGCCTCGATACCACCAAACTGAACAGCGCACTGACTAACTACGCGGGTAATGTGCAGGAGATTCTCGCCGACACGACGAACGGCGTGATGGTCAAGTTGTCGAGTTTCATCGATTCGCAGACGTTGTACGGGAATGGTCCGCTGGCGCAG
Source organism: uncultured Planctomycetia bacterium (assembly GCA_964429255.1). Classification (GTDB taxonomy): domain Bacteria; phylum Planctomycetota; class SZUA-567; order H5-PLA8; family H5-PLA8; genus CAYSBP01. The sequence continues at coordinate 2,964 of CAYSBP010000122.1, read as the reverse complement.
AAGGCCGACCGGCTGGAACCCAGCGTGAAGCGGGCCGACAAGTCCATCACGCGGTTCAATGAGCGGCTGGAACTCATGGAGGCGCGGCTGACGAAGCAGTTTGCGGCGATGGAGAAGGCGATGAGCCAGCTGCAGCAGGGGGTCGGGTCGCTCTTCAGTCAGTTGGGGGTTTCACAGCAGTAGCCAGGGGCTGGATGCCCCGCAGACGAGGCCAAGGAAGGCAAGGAGCGGATCATGGATTACGGTGTGGGTAACTACCTCGAACATCAGGTCGCCAGCGCATCGCCGGAGCAACTCATCGAGATGCTCTACGCTCGCGGAGTGCGCGACCTGGAAGGGGCGTGCGAACTCTTTTCACTCGAAGGCGACCTCCGCTCGCAGGCCGACGCGATCCACCTGATCGTGCACGCTCAGCAGATCATCGCTGAACTGAATCGCTCGCTGAACACCCGGGACGGCGGGGACCTGGCCGTTAATCTGGCGCGCATCTACGAGTACCTGCAGTACCGGCTGACCGAAGCGATTTCGAAACGCGAGCAGACACCCGTTTCCGAGGTCGCGGGCCTGCTATCAGAACTGCACGAGGCCTGGAAGACGATGATCGAGCAGCAGGCGGACGGGAAGCCGGCTGCGCGCGCGGGTGCCGGTGTCCTGGTGGCCTGAACGAATGGATAACCCCCAAAGGTCGGCCGCCCGGCTTCCAGTTCTGGCGGCCGAACTGACCCGCTGCACGGATGAGCTTCTCGCCTGCATCGATCGCGACGAGATGGATGCCTTCACGGCACTGCTGGACCGGCGCCATGGCCTGGTGGATGAGCTGCGTTTCGCCATAACCGGCGGGCCACCGCCGGACGGCGGTTGGAAGGCGATGTTCGCGGACGTGCTGGAGCGCGAAGCGCAGCTGAAGGCGCGCGTGGAAGCTGAACACCGGCGTCTGGGAAACGAACTGCAAGGTCTCGGTGAAGTCCGCGCCAATTTTGGACGTATTGCCGAGGCGTATATGGAACCGGAGGTTTGACGACGCTCACGAATCCTCGTGCGCCAGCATCTCCAGCCGCATCACCTCTTTCTCGCCAAACCGGATCTCGTGCGCGTTCTTGGAAATGTCGTCGATCATCACCGCGTCGATGCGATGACCATCCACCCATGTTCCGTTGGCGCTCAGGTTGCGGATCTCGATCGAGTTGAGATTGAACATGGTGACCTGGAAGTGCTTTCCGCTGACCGTCTTCGCCGACTGATCCGCCTCCTGCTCCGTGGGCGAGAGCGCCCGGTAAGCCTCGCTGCGGCGCAGGCAGAACTCGGCTTTACGACTGCGCCCAACCGTGATCGCCTTGCCATACTCCAGGCGAAGAAACTCGCCTTTGAAATGCCCGGTGACGCCGATCAGTGTTGGCACGCGCTGCATTTCCACACCTCCCGACCGGCTTATAACCTGTCTTTCATGACGTCAGCAACTGGGGTTGGGCTGCACGGTACATCCGGTTTTCCGGGATGTGGCGCATACGCACATGTGCGCCGCGGTAAACCCGCAAGGACCTTGCGGATACGCTCCGTCCGCGTACATTCGCGCCTGGAGGGCCGGGGCCGCGCCCGGCCTTTTGTTCCATCCACCAACGCACACGGGGGGGACTCCGATGGATAGTTTCATCTATCGTGGCGGCCAGTTGTACGCCGAGGACGTGCCTGTCCGGCGCATCGTCGAGCAAGCTGGTTCGCCGGTCTATATTTACTCGCGCGCCACGCTCCTCGATCACTTCACCAAGGTCAAACAGGCCTTCTCGTCGGTGCCAAACGTGATCTGTTACTCGGTCAAAGCGAACTCATGCCTTGGCGTCTTGGCCGTCTTGAAAAAGGCCGGCGCGGGCTTCGACGTCGTTTCGGCCGGAGAGTTGGAACGCGTGCGCCGCGTCGGCGGGCGGATGGATCGCGTGGTCTTTGCCGGCGTCGGCAAGACCGAAGCGGAGCTTACCGTCGCACTTCGCGCCGGCATTCTGATGTTCAACGTGGAATCCGAAGCAGAACTGTGCGCGCTCGATGCGCTGGCCGGAAGACTGCTTCGCGCCCGCAAGATCAAGAGCCCGGCCCGCGTAGCGTTGCGCGTCAATCCAGACGTCGATCCGCACACGCATGCCTACATCACGACCGGCAAGAAAGAGACTAAGTTTGGCCTCGACCTGGAGACGACCGCGCGCCTGCTGAAATCGGCCGCCCGCTACAAGAACCTGGTGGTCGCGGGGTTGCACGCACACATCGGCAGTCAGATCACCGAAGTGGAACCCTACCGCGAGTCGTTGAAGAAGGTCGTGGGCTTCATCCTCGAACACCGGTCCGAGGCGGCGCCGCTCACCCACCTGAACAGCGGCGGCGGCTTTGGCATCTACTATAAGGACCGTTCGGCGCCGCCCGTGGAACGCTTTGCCCGCGCCATGCTGCCCGCGATCCGAGCATCCGGATGCACACTGCTGCTTGAGCCCGGCCGCTTCATCTGCGGCAACGCCGGCATCCTGGTCACGCGCATCACGTACGTGAAGCATTCGGGCCGCAAGCGCTTCCTGATTGTCGACGCCGGAATGAACGACCTGGTGCGACCGAGCCTCTACGGTTCGTTTCATGAGATCTGGCCGGTGCAGGGCAGCGGTCCGTCGCCGACGCGCGGCGGGAATCCACCACCCAAGTCGTGTGCGGTGGATGTGGTCGGACCGATCTGCGAGAGCGGCGACTTCCTGGCGAAGGACCGTCCACTGCCGAAGGATCTGAAGAGCGGCGATCTGCTGGCCGTCTTCTCCGCCGGCGCCTACGGACGGACCATGAGTTCAAACTACAACACGCGCCTGATGGCCCCTGAAATCGTGGTCAACGGGAGCACGTTTGCCGTGGCCACGCGCCGACAGACGTACGCGGACGTCCTGGCCTGCGAGCGCGTGCCGAAGGGCATCTGAGATTCTTCATTGTTCATTTTTC
>CAYSBP010000121.1:0-9303 GCA_964429255.1 uncultured Planctomycetia bacterium | reverse complement strand
CCGTGGAGAACGCGATGCCGGCCAAGGACGCTCAACTTCAAACGCTCTGTCTGGTCGTCGGCGAGTTGCAGGAGAACTGCTTTCTGCTCTGGCGCAAGGATGGCGAGCAGGCGTTGGTCTTCGATCCCGGCGACGAGGCCGGACGCATCCAGGCTGAGTTGAAGAAACGCAAGCTTGCCCCCGCGGGCTTCCTGCTGACGCACACGCACTGCGACCATATCGGTGCACTGAGCGACCTGAAGAAGGCCTTCCCCGCCGTTCCCATCGTGGTTCCGGTCGCGGAGGCGGGGTACCTCGCGAACCCGACGCGCAATCTCAGCTACTTCATCGGCGGCAGTATTACGGCGCCGGAAGCGGATCGGCCGGTCCAGCCGGGCGAGGAACTCGAACTGGTCGGGCTCAAGCTGAAGGCGATCTGTTGTCCGGGGCATTCGGTGGGCGGGACGGCCTACTTCGTGGAAGATCCGGGCGGCGGCGCGCCGCAGCTCTTCTGCGGGGATATCCTCTTTGCCGGTGGGATCGGCCGCGGCGATTTGCCGGGCGGGGAAGGGGAGCAGGTCTTGGTGGAGAACATTCGCAAGATCCTTTTCCCGCTGCCCAACGATACGGTGGTACATCCCGGTCACGGGCCCGGGACGACGCTGGGGCAGGAGAAGGCGTTCAATCCGTTTTGCGGGAAGGGGACGGACATCGCGTAGCGCAATCCAAAGGAGTGCGCCACGCATCCGTCGGTCCACTCGCGGTCTGTCTCCCGTCCCCCCTGCGAATCCCCAACCGCCAGTAGCCAATTCCATTCCTTCTGTGTACGATCGTTACGTCGTTCAGAAACCCCAAACAACAGGTGATTGCCTTGACCGAAACGTGGACTCCTTCGTCCTGGCGAGCCAAACCTCTTCAGCAAGGTGTACGCTACCTCGACGCCGTGGCGCTGAGTGAGATCCTTCGCAGCCTCTCGCAACTACCGCCGCTGGTGACCAGCTGGGAAGTCGAGACGCTCAAGCAGCAACTCGCTGAAGCCGCTGAAGGCAAGCGATTCCTCGTTCAGGGCGGCGACTGCTCTGAACGCTTCGCCGATTGCCGGGCCGAATCGATCGCGGCCAAGCTGAAGATCCTTCTGCAGATGTCCTTCGTCCTGACCTACGGCGGCCGGCGTAGAGTAACCCGCCTGGGCCGCTTCGCCGGCCAGTACGCCAAACCTCGTTCCTCGGATACCGAGACGCGCAATGGCCTCACGCTGCCCAGCTACCGCGGCGACCTGGTCAACCGGCCCGAGTTCACGGAGGAGGCGCGCCGGCTCGATCCCGAGAACCTGCTGCGCGGATACAAACGCGCCGCGCTGACGCTCAATTTCATCCGCTCGCTCGTCGATGGCGGCTTCGCCGACCTGCACCACCCCGAGCAATGGAACCTCGCCTTCGTCGACCGGTCGCAGGACAAGGCCGGTTACCGCAAGATGATCGACGAGATGATCCGGGCCATCGGTTTCCTGGAGGCGGTCACCGACCGGCGCCTCGACGAACTGAAGCGGTTGGAGTTCTTCACCAGCCACGAAGGATTGAGCCTGGAGTACGAAGAGGCGCAGACGCGCCAGGTGCCTCGCCGCACGGGCTGGTACAACCTCTCCACGCACCTGCCCTGGATCGGCGAGCGGACGCGCGGTCTGGATGGGGCGCACGTCGAGTATTTCCGCGGGATCGCCAACCCCATCGGCGTCAAAGTCGGTCCCAAGGCGACGGCGGACGAAGTGCTCGAACTCTCGCGCGTGCTGAACCCCGGGAACGAGCCCGGCCGGTTGATGCTGATCCACCGCTTTGGCGTGGAGCATGTCGGCGCCTGCCTGCCGCCCTTCATCGACGCCCTCCGGCGCAAGGGCCGCAACGTCACCTGGTGCTGCGATCCGATGCACGGCAACACGCAGATGACGGCCAACGGGCTGAAGACGCGCAACTTCGAATACATCCTTGGCGAACTGAACTGCGCCTTCGACGTCCATCACGAGATGGGTTCAATCCTCGGCGGCGTGCATTTTGAACTGACCGGCGAGAAGGTCACCGAATGCACCGGCGGTGCGTGCGGCCTTACCGAATCCGACTTGGCCAACTCCTATCAAACGGACGTCGATCCGCGGCTGAACTACGAGCAGGCCCTGGAGATGGCCTTCCTGGTGGCCCAGCGCGTCCAGCGGGATGGACGTGGCACGTCATGAATGTGGGTGCCTCCGAGCGGTGCACGGCCTGTCGCCTTTGACACACCCGCCCGGAGGGCACCACGTTCACGGGGTTTGCGTGAATCTGGCCCTCCGCTTGCGTCGACCTTCGGGTGGGGTGGGGAACCGGCTGTTCGTCTATCCCGCCGGACGGGCGGTGCCTTGAGATCGAGCAATGAACAGAAACCGAACAGGCGCGTTGTTGCTGGTCGCGCTCCTGCTGGGATGCGGAAACCGACGCGAACTGCCGCCCATTGCATCACTGCCCTCACACCTACAGCCGGTGGTCCAAAAACTCCGCGACGAAGACTTCAACAAAAGGATGTTTGCGGCCCGTGAACTTGGGAAGATGGGCGCCAGCGCTTCCGCCGCGGTGCCGTATTTGGCCGAAGCGTTGCGTGACAAGGCCGCCAAGGTACGTGTGTGGGCCGCGCTGGCACTGGGAGAGATGGGGCCTGCGGCCAGCGCCGCGATTCCCGACCTGGAATGGGCCGTGGAGAATAACGAGTGGAAAGAATGCCGGGAGGCGGCCCGAGAGTCGCTGAAGAAGATCCGCAAATCGTAAGGCGTTCTTCCAACCGCCCTTCAAGCGAACGTACACCACGCTACCACGTCTTCGGTTCAGGCCGCTAATCGCAGATCTTCACCGTTTCGCCGAAGCCCTTCAGGCGTTCCAGAACGTGCGAGGTGGCCCGGCCGCGCAAGGTGATCCAGTCGCCGTCCGCCTCGCGCTCCTCTTCGAAGAAATGCGTAGCGATGAATGCCAGCGCTTTGCCGTCGCCCGCGTAAACGGAAAGCGTCACCGGCGCCGCGCAGGTCCGCGCGCGCTCGAGCAGAATTGCGCGCAGCTCTTCCAGGCCCTGCTTGCGCAACGCCGAAATGCTCACTGCATGCGCGAACTCGTGCCTCAGCAATCCGGCTTCGATTTCCTGTCCGCCCTGAACCTGATCGATCTTGTTGAAGACGTGCAAGACTTCCTTACGGCCACAGCCGACGTCCCGGAGGACCTCGTCCACGGCGGCCATCTGCTCGCGCACCAGCGGGGACGAGAGATCGACCACGTGCAGCAGCAGGTCCGCCGAACGGGCCTCCTCCAGGGTCGCATGGAAACTCGCCACCAGGTGGTGCGGCAGCCGACGAATGAAGCCGACCGTATCGGAAAGCAGCGCTTGCAAGCCGCCGCCCAGTTTCAGCGCCGCCGTACGCGTGTCGAGCGTTTCGAAGAGCTGGTCGTTGATCGAGACGTCTTCACCCGTCAGCGCGCGCATCAGCGTGCTCTTGCCGGCGTTGGTGTAGCCGACCAGCGAGACGAGGAAGTGTTCGCCCTGTCGTGCGCGGACCATGCGTTCCTTGCGCGCCTGGATCTGTTCCAGTTCGTTCTTCAGGTCGCGGATCTGCTTCCCCAGCATGCGGCGGTCCGTCTCGATCTGTCGCTCGCCCGCGCCACCGCGCATGCCGATGCCGCCTTCCTGCTTCTCCAGGTGCGTCCACAACCGGCGCAACCGCGGAAGGCGGTACTCGGCCATCGCCAGATTCACCTGGACTTTTGCCATGCGCGTCCGGGCGCGGGAAGCGAAGATGTCGAGGATCAGGTCTGTGCGGTCGATGACCTTGCCCTTGATGACCTCTTCCAGACTGCGCGTCTGAGACGGCGTCAGGTCGTGGTCAAAAATGACGCATCGGCATTTGTCGCGCTTCGCCAGGTCGGCGATCTCCGCGGCCTTGCCGCGGCCGATGTAGGTGCCGGGGTGGATCTCACGCATGCGTTGAACAACCTTGGCGATCACATTCGCGCCGGCTGCGTCAGCGAGGCGCTCGAGTTCCTCGAGCGGTTCCTCGCCCGTGGCCAGATCGCCCGGACGATAGCCGCCCACCAGGATGACGCGTTCGCTCCCTACGGTACGTTGAGCTGGGCGGTGGCTCGCCTGTTGGCGGTCCCGCGTGAGGTCCTTCGCCATGTAGAGTGGAATCGTCCTCCTGTATGTGGCCCCGGGCGTATCACCGATCCCGCAACCCGCGGTGCCTCGGGCGGTGCCGAGCCTCTCGCTGCCATCCGTTAGCACATGATGAGCTGCCCGTGCCTTCTACGTACACACGGTACCCGGACGGCATCAAGCGGCGCACGACAAGAGTCTACTCGGCGCACGCACGAGAGGCAATGGTGGAGGGTGAAATGGATGGCTTCCCACATGCACGCCACTGAATATCGCTTAAAAATCGGTCGAAACGCTTACCCCACTGATTATTCAAAGAGGCTCTTGCCACGGCGCCTTCCGGACGATTCCACTACGGATGATTGAGCAGCGCGCCAACACCGCAGCGGCAGAAGCCCTGGTGGAGACCTCTCAGACCGTGGAGCGGATGCCCTTGTCCGCACGGGATGGCGTTACGTCTGCCCCGCCCGAACGCCACGTCGACCTCTTCCTTACACACCTCCGCGACGAGCGGAACTGCTCGCCGCACACCGTCAAGGCCTACGCCGAAGACCTGCGCTGCCTGCTCGAGTTTCTGGAGAAGCGCGGCGAACGGTCACGCTTTCCCGCGCACCTCGACCGCTTGGCCCTTCGCGCATTCATGGCCGCCTTGAACGCCCAGGGGCTGGGCAAGCGTTCAATGGCCCGGCGGCTTTCGGGACTGCGCAGCTTCTACAAGTTCCTCGCGCGCAGAAAACTCGTCGAACGTTCGCCGCTGGACGGCCTGCGCAGCCCGAAGCTCGGCCGATCGCTGCCCAAATTCCTGAACGAACTCGACGTCGGCAAACTGCTCGATTCGGTGCGGGGCCTTTCGTGGATGGACGTGCGCGACCGCGCGATCCTGGAACTGCTCTACGGCGCCGGCGTGCGTGTCTCGGAACTCGCAGGCGTCAACGATCAGGACGTGGACCTGAACCGCGGCTTGGTCCGCGCGCGAGGCAAGGGCAAGAAGGAACGCCTGCTGCCGATGGGCCGCCAGGCCACCGACGCCGTGCGCGCCTGGATCCTGCACCGAACGCGCGTCTTCGTCGGCAGAGGCACGTCCGCGCCGACAGGACCGGCGCGCCCGGTCTTCGTAAACAAGTTTGGCACGCGACTGAACGTGCGCAGCGTCCGGCGACTGCTCGAAAAACGGCTGACGCTCGCGGGGTTGCCGCTGGGTGCTACGCCGCACACCTTGCGCCACAGCTACGCTACGCACCTGCTCGACCGCGGCGCCGATCTGCGCTCGGTTCAGGAACTGCTCGGCCACGCCAGCTTGACCACCACGCAGATCTACACGCATCTGACGACGTCGCGGTTGAAGGAAATCTACGCGAAGGCGCATCCCAAGGCGTGATCTCGACAGGATGACAGGATACGTCTGTTCTTTGTGGGGCTACCTGAGTCGTTTCAATCCTTCTTGAATCAGGATCGGTTGCGCATAGCATCCAACATGCGTTCGGTTGGGGCATTTGAAAAGAAATATCCCAAAGGAAATACCCATGAGACAGGATGCGGGACACGTTGGGCGGGGCTGCTTGAGCCGGGCTCATCCTGTGCGCAGCGGGTGCCTCTATTCCCATCCCGCCTCATCGGTCCCGCACCCCATGAGGCACTTCTTGCTTTTTGTCATCCTCGCCTGGGTATTCGTCGCGGGCTGTTCGGGTAAGACGGTTCCTGGAACGGACCCTACGCCGCAAGTGCCTGGCTCGGCGCCGGTTCAGCCTGACCAGCGTCCCGCGGAGGCCGCCGATACAAAAGGCGTAGCGCCGAAAAGGCAAGAGCCCGAGGTCTATCAGGCGTGGCCCTTTGACGAGGCCGAAGCGAAGCGGCGGCAGAAGGAGACGGCGCAACGATTGGGAACGGACGTGGAAACCGCATTGGACCTGGGGAACGGGGTGAAGTTGGAGTTGGTGCTGATCCCGGCGGGGAAGTTCATGATGGGGAGTCCGGAGACGGAGAAGGAACGGCTTGAGGATGAAGTGCAGCACGAGGTGACGCTGACGAAGCCGTACTGGATAGGGAAGTACGAGGTGACGCAGGAAGCGTACGAGCGGGTGATGGGCAACAACCCCTCTTGGTTTGTAGGCGGGCGGAATCCCGTGGAGATGGTGTCTTGGGATAATGCGCAGGAGTTCTGTCAGAAGTTGAGTCGGCGGACGAGGCGTGAGGCGCGGTTGCCGACGGAGGCGGAGTGGGAGCATGCGTGTCGGGCAGGGAGGAGTACGCCTTTCCATACGGGGGAGACGATTTCGACGGCCGAAGCGAACTATAACGGGAGCTACGTGTATGGGTCTGGGGCGAAGGGCGAAAACCGGCGCAACACAATGGCCGTGGGTTCGTTGGCCTCGAATGCGTTTGGGTTGTACGACATGCACGGGAACGTGGGGGAGTGGTGCGGCGACTGGTTCGTTGAGTATGCGAAGGGCGCGCAGTGCGATCCGCCGGGTGCGGCGGATGGCCAACTCCACGTGTTGCGTGGCGGCTCCTGGGACGTCATTCCGTCGTACTGCCGTTCGGCGTGCCGTTACTGGGGCTCCCCGGGCCGCCGCTACAAGATCACCGGTTTCCGCGTGGTGATTCTTCCCGAAAAGGAAACACGTCCCGCCGACATCCAGTAGCGATGCGCGATTCACGAAGCACCTCTGATTTTTCCCTCAAGCACCGATCGCCGCCGGACGAAACCTGAGGCGATCGGCTCGTCTTTCGGGTCGAGTGACTATTGATCTGAAATGCCGTGGAGGGACCCCGCGATGGGATTTGGTTCTAATCGAAGAAGTACTCGGCCTCATGCGTGGAGGGGGACGAGTGGTCGTGCTGCGGTGGAGCGTTCGGCCCGTGCGTCGGAGCGACTGGCGGTAGCCAGCGATCAGGCGATGTGGTGGGGCTGGGTGATCGCGGTTGCCTTTGTGCTGTCCGGACTGGGTTTGCATCTCTTCACCTATCGCAGTGATGTTTTCCGGCAGACCGAGACCACCGCCGCGAGCCGTTCGGTCGAGTCCGCGGCTCTGTACGGCGAATAGTGCCCGCGGCGAAATGGCGACTTCATCGGTCCGATCAGGACCTTCTGGAAATGTCCGTTGGCGGCGTACGATCAGGTCTGAGGCGTGGCGCGTGACCTGGGCTTGCGCCGTAAGGTAGTCCCTGCCTACGGCTTGCGCGAGCAGAGTCCCCATCATGTTCTGACGGAAGGGCGGCGGTACCGCTCTTCTCCCGTCTGTGCGTGTCTTGGACGGGTGGGTTCGTGGTTGTATAGTATAGGTTGGCAGGTCGCACTTCGAAGGGGCAACGATGCGGGGCATTTCATGAACCGTGCTGTCATCGCCGCGGTCGTCGTCGTGCTGCTGATCGGTGGCGTACTTCTGCTGGGGCGTCCATCCGCTTCGACGGGCGGCCTGGTGCCGGGTGTCAAGACCGGCGTAGCGGAGCAGGGACCGCCTCCGAACGGCGGCAAGGTCGTCATCGAGAAGCCCGCGAAGGCAGTTATCGAGTGCGAATCCTTCACACGTATTGAAGAGAGGGAGAAGGGTGGCAAGGTGGTCCTGAGGAAGGACACTTCGACGGAAGGGACCGAGATTACTTACCTGGAATGTCCCGACGGATGGATGAACCAGGGCGGATATACCGAGAAGACGGGCGGCGCGCTTCCGGGCAAGGCGTACTACGAATTCGAACTGCCGCGGGACGGCACATACTACCTGTTCTTGCGCGCGCAATGGTTCGACAACTGCGGTGACTCGGTCTATGTTCGCTTCGACGACGGCGAATACCTGACCATCGAGGACACCATGGGCAAGGTGACCGACACCAGTTACATGTGGGCATGGCATCCGTTGCGCTACCAAGGTAGAATGAAGGCCCTTGAGTTGAAGGCGGGCGGGCACCAGTTGGAGCTGAACGTGCGCGAAGACGGGCCGAAGTTTGACAAGTTCCTCATTGCTTCCGACGCAACGGCACCGGCCCCGGATGAGGTCAACCCATGAGCGCATTCACCAGCGGCGCCCTTGTCGCGGTAGAGAGGTGGGAGCATTCTTGAAGCTGAACCGTAAAGACGAACCCCAGAGACCGAAACGCAAGCGCAAACACAAAGCCCTGTTGCTCGGACTGGGTTTGGACAACCAAGACGGCCACGTTCGCGTGACGACGGGCCCCAACTTCAAGCTTCTGGGGGGATCCAAGGACACGCACGAGCACATGACGGAGAAGGCCATCAAGTTTAACGAGGAACTGAAGAAGCGCGGCAGACGCCTCGAAGACTGCTCGAAAAACGAAGTTCTTGAGATCGCCGACAAGATCAAGATGATGGAGTAGGCCTGCATACTCACCGCCTTGGACCTCAGCTAAGGAGTTTTGCATGTCGAAGACCGCCTCGCTTTCACTGTATGACCGCGTGCATGAAGCCGCCGTCGCGCTGAAGAAGATTTGTCCCCGACCGCCCAAGGCGGCTGTCATTCTGGGCACAGGACTGGGAGGGTTGGCCGGACAGATCAAAGAGGCCAAGGACCTGCCCTACAGCGACGTACCGAGCTTTCCGGCTTCGACCGTGAAGAGCCATGCGGGCCGCGTCGTTGCGGGCAAACTCGGGGGCGTGCCGGTGATCGCCTTTGATGGGCGGTTTCACTTCTATGAAGGCTGGACCCCCGAGCAGATCACGCTGCCGGTGCGCGTGGCCAAGGCCATGGGCGCCGAGTACCTTTTCCTCTCCGGAGCCTGCGGTGGGATGAACCCGAGCTTCCGCAAGGGCGACATCGCGTTGCTGGACGACCACATCAACCTGATGGGCATCAACCCGCTTATCGGACCGAACGACGACCGACTGGGACCGCGCTTCCCCGACATGTGCGCGCCGTATGAACAGGGCCTGCTGACCCGCGCGGAGACGATCTGCATGGAGGAGAAGATCCGCGCGCACCGGGCCGTTTACGCGGCCGTCTCGGGCCCGAACCTGGAGACGCGTGCCGAGTACCGTTTCCTGCGCGCGGTCGGCGCCGACGTCGTCGGTATGAGTACCGTTCCGGAAGTCCTGGTCGCCGTGCACAGTGGATTGAAGGTCTTCGGCGCGAGCATCGTGACGGACATGTGTTTCCCCGACAGTCTGCAACCGGCGCACATCGACGAGATCATCGCCGTGGCCAACGAGGC
>CAYSBP010000120.1:0-9315 GCA_964429255.1 uncultured Planctomycetia bacterium | reverse complement strand
GCGGTGATATTTGCTTTGCGCCATTTTGAAGGTTTTAGCCCGGACAGCTTTACGTGTCCCCGTGCACGGGGTAGGCGCGCCGGAGGAATCAACGGCGCGACGAAGCGCTGGAGGTTTTGATCAGCTATTCTCCGTTCCGGTTTCACGGATAGAATGGGTAACTCATGCCGGCTCCAAAGAAGACTACAATCGTGCCTGCCGAAATCGTCGCAGCACTTCAAATCCGATTCGAAGACTGTTGGGCAAAGACAACAGAAGAAGGGAAGCCCGGCATCTCTGTCCGCGATCATTGCCTGAACGTGGGGTGCGTCGCGGAGAGTTTCCTGTCGCGAATGCTGCCTGCTGTCAGAGGTCTCCTGCCGTCCGCCGGAGCCTCAACGCTCGCTGCCCTTCATGATGTTGGCAAGGTCTCGCCGGGGTTCCAAGCCAAGTGCGGCGAATGGCTCAAGCAACACAACTTGTCCAATCAGGGTTGCGCATGGATCCACAATAGTGAAAGCGATCACGCCAAGGTCAGTCAATACGCACTGCAACAGCGGATGAAGTCGGGAATGCCCAACCTGTGGGCGGCAGTTGTGGGCGCGCATCATGGCAGGATCAAGGGTGAACGAATTGCCGGAATAACCGAAGCGGATGCAACCATGTGGTGCCGGGAACGCATGCGGTTGATCGAGGCGCTTGAAAAACAGTTCGATAAACTCCCGGCAGATCGGCCTTCGGACGCCGCTCTTTGGGTCATGGCGGGACTGATTGCGGTCGCCGACTGGATCGGATCTGATGAGCGCTATTTTCCCGGTTCGGTTTCTTGGCCCATGGAAGAACGCAAACAACACGCCAGAGATACGGTTATTCAGATCGGATTTGGCACAGGTTCTTTCAGAGAAGGTCTCCAGTTCGCGGAACTCTTTCCAACGCTCGAGGGCAAATCGAATGCCCTGCAGGATGCGGCCATTGAGCATATCCGGAAACCGGGACTTTACGTGATCGAAGGCCCAATGGGTTGCGGGAAGACCGAAGCGGCTCTCGCGGCTGCCTACAATCTCGTCAGTCAGGGTTTGGCTGGCGGAATCTATTTCGCACTTCCGACGCAGACGACAAGCAATCGCATTCATATCCGAGTTGCAGAATACCTCGGTCATGTCGGCAAGGAGGTGTCAACTCTTCGTCTTGCCCACGCATCGTCATGGCTCGATGACAATCAAACACTCTCAGTGGTTCCCTCTTCGCGGATGGCGACGGAGGAAGAGTGGGAAAGCTCCAATGCTGGAAAGACTTGGTTCTCCTCGTCCAAACGCGCCCTTCTGACGCCATTCGGGGTGGGCACTGTTGACCAGGCGCTTCTCGGGATTGTCGCCGCAAAGCATTTCTTTGTCCGCCAGTTCGGGCTGGCCGGAAAAGTCGTCATCCTGGACGAAATTCACAGCTATGATCTCTACACCGGCACACTCATAGACGCCCTGGTGAAGCGGCTTCTGGAACTTCACTGCACGGTAATCATTCTTTCCGCCACGCTTACGCGGGAACGCCGACGCCAGCTTATGGGCTCGGCCGAAAGTGGAGAGTATCCGCTGTTGGCAACAAAGGCGGACTCCACGGGTGTTGTGGAAACGCCCGTCAATCCCGAACCAACAAAGCAAATCCGTGTTTCTTTCAAGAACGCCGCGGATTTGAACGGCGAGGTTCTTCGGCGGGCTACGGGCGGTGAATGCGTTCTATGGATTCGTAACACCGTGGCGGAAGCTCAACAAACGTATCTACGATTGGTTGCGGAAAGGCCGCAGGACGGACCGGACGTGGCGCTGCTTCACGCCAGGTTTCCCTTCTTCCGGCGGGAGGAGTTGGAGGCGGAGTGGATGGAAAGGCTCGGCAAGGATTCGGCGAAGAGACCTGTTCGGGGCTGTATTTTGGTGGCGACTCAGGTCGTGGAACAGAGCGTGGATATTGACGCCGACCTCCTGATCACGGACCTCGCGCCAACCGACATGATCTTCCAGCGCATGGGCCGACTCTGGAGGCATCGGCGAGACAAGCGGCCTTGCGAGCAACCGGAGGTCTGGATTGAACAACCCGGCATGACTCTCGATGCGCTGCGACAGGCAGGCATTGAGAAGATCAAAGCCGCGCTGGGAAAGAGCGCTCGCGTGTATGCCCCTTATGTTCTCCTCCGCTCGCTTGAACAATGGCAGGCCGTTCAACAGGTGGCCTTACCGGGCCGTATCCGGTCCATTTTGGAGGCAACATACGCGCCAGTGGACAAGGAACCGGATACCTGGCGGGAACTCCGGGAAGACCTTGAAAAGGTGCGGGACACGATGGCCGGCAAGGCGCTGAGCGCAATGCAGATATGGAGCAACCCGGCGCTTGAGGACGAAGAGGGCGTTCAGACACGATACGGTCAACAAAAGACGGTCAGCCTGTCGCTTGTTGCGAAGGCGGCGGAAGCTGGTCCCGTGACGGAGGTGACGCTGTTAGATGGAAAGACCCTGAGTATTCCCCGTTACGGCTTCGATTTTCGCGTCGCAAAGGCCCTGCATCGAAATCTCGTGCGGATACCCCTGTGGTGCGTCCGGGATTGTCTCGCGGCAACGCCGGAATGGCTCAGGCCTTATGTTGCGGGCAAGTGCGTCCTGGGCGTTCTCGATGGGCCTTGCCCGGGGCGTCCGGGCCGCCGTGTGCGCGTCAACGGCTCAGAGCAAGATGCTCAATCCAGTCTTTACTACCGCGACGATCTGGGTATTGTAATTGAGAGAGGCACGGAGAACAAGAAAACCGATTCTCGGGGAGCGGAGATATGGGAAGATGAATCTTGTGACTGACAAGTGGATTCCCGTTGTCCGGCTTGACGGCCGGGCTGACAAGGTCAGCCTCAACGAGGTCTTTCAGCAAGGCGATCAGATTGCCGATCTCTCCGTCCGTCCCCACGAACGCATCGCCCTGATGCGTCTCCTCATCTGCATCGCACAAGCTGCGCTGGATGGACCGGCAGACGATGATGGGCGCCGTAATGCTGGGCAGCTAATTCAACGCTTTGCACACGAGTATCTGACTAAGTGGGAGAAGGCGTTTGACCTATTTGCAGAGCCTCATGGGTTTCTCCAAATGCCGGTGTTCAGGGACGGCAGCGATAAAGACAACCCTGTAAGCAAATTGGACATCGATCTTGCGACGGGATCGAATGTAACGCTCTTCGACAACGACGGATCTGACACACGCTCCTTTCCTGCGGAGCGCCTGCCGTTAATGCTTCTTTGTTTTCAATGCTTTTCGCCGGCCGGTCTCATAGGGCAAGCCAAATGGGGGGCATCAGTTACGCCGGAGCGTTCAGCAAAGTTCTCTCCCTGCATTGCCAAGTGTATGTTACACAGTTTCTTGCGCTCCGAGTCCTTGCTTTCCACCGTCTTGTTGAACATGCTTCCCAAGAACCTTGTTGAGTCCTGGTACGAAACAGGAGCATGGGGGAGACCGGTGTGGGAACAATTCCCGCAGTCGTTGCAGGATGCCGATGCGATTCGCAATGCTACGACAACGTACCTTGGCCGTCTTGTTCCTCTCAGTCGAGCAATCCGGTTCGACAAGGCTGGCGGCACGATGGTATTGGCGAATGGGTTCGACTACACGATCACGGCGTATCGCGAACCGCACGCCACAATTGTCTCGGCAAAGGATGGCTCTGAGCGCCAGCCGCTTGGCGGATCGGTGAATCAGGCCATATGGCGTGAATTGCACAGCATTACCGTCAAGGTTGTTTCGGCAGGTGGCACCGGAGGCCCGCTGACGCTTCGAAACGCGCCCGCCGATTCCGCCTTCGATCTCTGGGTCGGCGGCGTTGTCTACGATAGGCAGAATGTCGCAAAGATACTGGACGTTTTTGAGTCCGTATTCGCTGTTCCTGTAACAATGCTTTACGATACTGGACTGAAGGTCTATGAGAATGGTGTCAAGACGGCCAAAGAACACCAGACCTGCTTGCTGAAAGCCGTTGGTTCCTATGCAAGAGAACTAAAGCTGGAGAAAGGGCCTGTCTCCGCCGTTCTGACGGCGTATTGGACGGCACTGGATTCTGGTTCAAGTCTATTACTCAGGGTGGCGGCGGAACCGGCGCGGTTTGGAGAATGGCAACGGTGTGTGAAAGATTCGGCTTTGAAGGCCTATGAGCGGCACTGTCCACGGCAAACCCCGCGCGAAATCCAGGCTTTTGCCGCCGGGTTGCGCGTTCTGTTCAAGGCGGCGAAGAAACTTGAATCGTCGGAATCGAAACGGGAGGCGGCATGACCAATGATGAAGTCAGAAAAGCAGCCGGGCATTTGGTTGCCCAGCTTGTTCGCTGGGCGGAGGCGCAGGACCGGGGAGCGCTTGCGAACTTGCGGAAAGGACTGAGCGAGACTACCCGCCAGTATGCTTGGCCTGTTTTCGCTCAGTTCGGTCCGAGTGCGATAGCTAACCCCGTCTATGAGACTGTTGCCGGTTGTTTTGCGGTGCATCCGAAGCATGCGGACAAGGCCGGCAACTTCGGTCGCACCGTACGCGGTATTCAGCGTAACAGTCCCGGCGCAGGCGATGACTCGATGGATTCCCGATTCCGTCGGTTGTTGACCTGTGGCGCAAGCGAAGAAATATGCCAACACATACGTTCGTGTGTGAAGTTGGCGCGATCAAAGGATGTGGCCATTGATTACAGGAGACTCTTCTTGGATCTCACTTTCTGGAGCGACGACGTGAAGGTGCGTTGGGCAAAGTCGTATTGGGATGTCCCGGCAAGTGAGGAGTTTGTTGTGTCATACGACAATACGACTGGTGGTGCAGCGGAGACCGATGCATGACCTATCTCACCCAAGTCATCATCCCCCTTGAGTCCGCTCTGAGGGCAGGAATCAAGGATGTCTACGACTGGCATCAGGCGGTTTGGAAGGCGTTTCCGGGACGGGATGGACAGAAACGTGATTTCCTGACTCGGTTGGATCAGAAAGATTGCTTTTACCGGCTGTTGATTGTGTCGCCTATCGAACCGGTCAGGCCGGATTGGGTTCCGGATGGGCCTGATGCTTGGAAGACCAAACCGATTCCGGAAAACTATTTCCGGCATGCCCGGTATCGTTTTCAACTTCGCGCGAATCCAACGAAGAAAGTGACGGCTTTCGACGCGGACGGCAAAGCGAAAAAAAACAGCAAGCGCGTACCGCTCGTGAAGCGCGAGGAGTTGGTCGAATGGCTGAAACGCAAGGGCGAAAGCGGAGGATTTGTTGTCGAGGAGGCGTCGCTCAGAATCCTAGGTGGGGGGCGTGAAAACTTTTCCAAGCAGGGAGCACAGGGTGTGCATTCGTCCGTGGACTTCGAGGGCGTGTTGACTGTCACTGATGCAGGAAAGTTTTACGCGACGTTTGCGGCCGGCATAGGGTCGGCCAAGGCGTTTGGTTTCGGGTTACTGGTTCTTGCGCCATTACGAGGAGCGTAGGAGAGTGTCATATTCGTCATGAGAGCCGATCCATACCCACTCAACACCGCCTTCGACGAAATGACCAACCGCACGGCAGTTCTCGCCGATGCGTACGGAGAAGCGTTCTCCACGACCATGCAATTTCTTGAAGCACAGAGAAGGATGCCGTGGATTCTCGATCCAGAGATGGTAGTTCTTGACGGCAAGTTTCTTTATGGTTGGTGGAAGTTGCTCGTAGAGGAACCAGAACCGAGTCGTTGCCCGGGATTTCATGCCTTGTCCTGCGCAGAGGGCCAATCCCGGAGTTTGCCGGCTTTCCGCTCTTTGTCGGCTTCATCGAAGAGAACATCCAGTTTCCCGGAAGCGGAATCTTCCTCCATCTGTTTGTCCCAATTCCTGGCGTCTAACTCTGCCAGCCAGACAGATAACTTGGTTACACTTGAAGGAGGTAACTCTTGTATCTCTTGTTCGATTTCCTCAACCGTTTTCATGCGAACAGACTACACTAAGCAGACTTTGGCCGCAAACGGTTTTTGCTGCCAACAAAGCCGCGAACATGAAGGGAGACAAGTATGAGATTGATCGAACTGCACATAATCCAGTCGTTTCCAGTGTCGTGCCTCAACCGCGACGACGTAGGCGCGCCGAAGACCGCAACCTTTGGCGGCGTAACACGCGCCAGAATCAGCAGCCAATGCCTGAAACGGGCGATAAGGGAGATGGCGAAGGAAGTTGACCGGGAAAGGCACCAGAGCCTTTTCAGTGGAGATAGAACTCGTCTCATCGTCTTGCCGTTGGCGGACGGCCTGAAAGCTTCTGGTGTCGATGCTGAACTGGCTCTCGATACTGCGAAGAAGGTAGCGGATCATCTCGCCACACTCGATGAGGCAGCCGAGAAGAAGGGCGAATTACAGGTCAAGACGTTGATGTTCTTCTCTCCCGCAGAAATAGCGGCAATTTCCACATCGGTAGCTGCTTTGCTGGCGAAGGATCCAAAGGCCAAAGATGTCACAAAGGGCATCGCAAAAGCGTGCAAGGAAGCTTCGATCAAAGATGCTGCGGATATCGCCATCTTTGGAAGAATGGTTGCAAGTGATCCATCCCTTACGCTCGAAGGCGCAGGCATGTTCAGCCACGCTCTTTCCACTCACAGGGCAGACAACGACATAGACTTCTTCTCGGCCGTTGATGACAAGAAGCCAAAAGAAGATGATGCCGGCGCGGGAATGATAGGAACGCTGGAATTCAACGCGGCGACGTATTATCGGTATGCGGCCTTGAATCTTGATCTTCTCGCGGACAGCGACCATCTGAAGGCAATGACGGAAGACGAACGCAAGAGCGTTGTAGACACGTTCATCCGTTCCACACTCATGGCAGTGCCGGGCGCGAGAAAGAACTCAATGAACGCCGCCACCTTGCCTTCACACGTACTCGGCATTGCCAAGGAGAAAGGCCAGCCCCTGCAGCTCGTGAATGCCTTTGAAGAACCGAAGAACGACAAAGGAAAGATCGCTGCGGCGGCTGAGACTGCGCTGAAAGAGCACCATTCGAAATTGAAGGAGACATGGGGCATCAAAACAACAGCGGAGGTAGAGATTCCTGCTAAGACAGTCGACGAATTCTGTGCGGAGCTTGTGAAGTATGTTATCTGACACCACATATTTGGCCCTGATGCTGGACGCCCCCATGCAGTCATGGGGGTTCTCCAGTCGCTTTCAGCGGCGGACAACCGGTCTGCATCCGACGAAGAGTGGAATAATCGGAATGATCTGCGCTGCGATGGGGTTGGCAAAAGACTCGAATAGGGAGAAGACTGAGCTTATTGACCTTGCAAAGCTCGCGATCACGACGATCGTGATTCCAAGGAAGGTGAAAAATCGCTGGAGCGGAGAAGAGCGTGCTTTGGATGTTCTGCGGCTTGAGGACTTCCATACCGTGATGAAGACACGCGCGGCAAGTGGAGGAATCAAGAAGGACGCGGTGATCTCACACCGCCAGTATCTTCTTGACGCAAAGTTCGGCGTTATTCTCGAAGGCGAGCGGAAGTTATTGGAAAAGGTGAGACGGGCTCTTGAAGATCCGGTCTGGGGCATCTGGTTCGGTCGCAAGAACTGCATTCCGGCTGAACCGGTTTGCCGGAGACTGTTTGATTCGCGCGAGGAAGCGGAAAAGTCGCTTCTTGACGGCAAACCGATTGCCCAATGCACCCGTATTGAGGAGTCGACTTTCACCGCCGGCAACGACACTTGGAGTGACGGCGTGCCTGCATCCTACGCCGGCACGCGTCCATGGCCTGTGCGCAGGATCAATCAAAAAGTCGCCGAATAACAGATCGATCATCTTTCCATGCCTGTCTTCGAAAAACCGCCGCTTGAGACATTGACACCCGCCAATGAACGGTGGACGCCGCTCTATCTTGAACACGGGCGGCTTGAGGTTGACGATTCCAGCGTGAAGTGGATCGGGGCTGACCGCACAATCTTCCGCATTCCGGTGGCCACGGTCAGCGTGCTGATGCTCGGTCCCGGCACAACGGTTACGCATGCTGCCATCAAGGCCTGCAGCAACTCAAATACTCCAGTCTGCTGGGTGGGCGAGGAAGGCATGCGCTTCTATGCCTTCGGTACAACGCCCACGCATGGCAATGAACGGGCGCTGCACCAAGCCGCCACACATGCTTCCAAAGCGAGACGGGCGGAAGTGGCCCGCCGGATGTTTGTGAAGCGGTTTCCGGATGTGGATGTTATGAGCAAAGGCGTGGAAGAATTGCGCGGAATGGAAGGCAAACGGGTGAAGGCGCTCTATGGCGAACTGGGGCTGAAATACGGCGTTTCGTGGAAAGGCCGTCAGTACGACAAGAGCGAATGGGATCTGGCCGACAATATCAACCGCTCCGTCTCCGCCGCCAATGCGGCGCTCTATGCCCTTACGACGGCGGTAGTCTGCTCTCTGGGTTATCTGCCCCAACTCGGATTCGTGCATCAGGGCGGAACCATGCCGTTCGTGTTCGATGTGGCTGACCTCTACAAACACGAGACCTCGCTGGAGGCCGCCTTTCAGACAATCAGCATCAAACCGGAAGCGGATGGAAAAGAGGTGATCCAACTGCTCAAGACCTTGATCGAACAACAAAAGATTCTTCGGCGTATGCCGAAGGAAATCGAGGAACTGTTAAAATGACCGTAATCGTTGCTAACGATGTTCCGCCCGCCATTCGCGGCCTGCTCAAGCGTTGGTTTGTGGAACCGCGTCCGAACGTGTTTGTGGGCTCGGTCAATCGGCGGACCAGGGAAAAGACGCTGGAATACATTCGGCGAAACGCCGCCGGCTTGGGCATGCTGGTCATCGCTTCAGATAACTCCTCGCAGGGCTTTTCCGTCCAGGCGTTCGGCGAAACCAACCGCAAGGACGTCGTTCTCTCGGGGCTCAACCTGATTGCCGAGAAATGGAGCGACACCGAACCGACAGAAGAACCATCCCGGGAAGGTTGCAACTGATGCTACCCGCCACCTTCTGTCATCTCAAGGGTCTGCCGGGAGGCGGGGAAGGCAAGTTATGGGAATCGGGTATTCTGACGTGGGCGCACTACGAGCGATGTCCGGCACCGCCGTTATCTCTGAAAAAAGCCGAACAAGTGCGAGCACAATTGCAGGCGTCGCAGCGGGCGCTGGAAGAATTGAATGCGGCGTATTTTCTTGAGCGTCTTCCCGCCAGAGCGTTCCCGCGAATATACCCGCACTTCAAAGGGCGGATTGCGTATCTGGACATCGAGACTACTGGTCTTGATGCCTACTCGGAGATCACGACGATTGCTCTCTATGACGGAAGAGCGGTTCAAACATTCGTCAACGGCGTCAACCTCGATGACTTTGCTGACG